>JADJWE010000010.1:0-300000 GCA_016716525.1 Candidatus Flexicrinis affinis | reverse complement strand
GCATGGCAGACGCGGGAATTACCGTGGGTGCGGTGTGCGTCTACCACCAGCGCGTAGCGGACGCGATCGCCGCCTTGCAAGGCACCGACATTCCGGTCGCGGCGGTCAGCACCGGGTTCCCCGCCGGACTCAGCCCGTTCAAGCAGCGCGTGGAAGAGATTCACGCGTCGGTCGAGGCCGGCGCGCGCGAAATCGACATCGTCATCACCCGCGAATACGCCCTGCGCAACGAGTGGCAGAAGCTGTACGACGAGGTCAAGGCGTTCCGCGAGGCGTGCGGTGACGCGCACATCAAGACCATTCTGGCGACCGGTGAACTGGGGACGCTGACCAACGTCGCCAAAGCCAGCCTCGTCGCCATGATGGCCGGTGCCGACTTCATCAAGACCAGCACTGGCAAGGAGTCGGTCAACGCGACGCTGGAGGTCAGCCTCGTGATGACGCGCGCCATCCGCGAATACTACGAGCGCACCGGCTACCTGATCGGCTACAAGCCGGCCGGCGGAATCCGCGTGGCGAAAGACGCGCTCAACTATCAATCCCTGATGCGCGAAGAGCTCGGCGTGCGCTGGATGCAGCCCGACCTGTTCCGCTTCGGCGCGTCCGGCCTGCTGACGGACATCGAACGGCAGTTGTCGCACCACGTTACCGGCCGCTACGCCGCCAAGCACCACATGCCGATGGGATGAGGGCTAAATGCCACCGGCGGACGAAGAAATTCGCAAACACTATAGAGACCGCAATTTCATACTGAGCGCACACGCACACGAGAAGTCCGCTCAGCGGCGTATCCTAAGTGACGAGATCGACGAGGCGATACAGGCAGGTGAAGTGATAGAGGATTACCCGAACGACAAGTACGGACCTTCTTGCCTTCTGCTTGGCTTAACGAAGGCTGGACGGCCGCTTCATATACAGGTCTCGTATCCGCCACATCGCAAAGTGATCACCGTATACGAACCCAGTTCCGATCGCTGGGAAGCAGACATGAGGACGAGGAAGCAGCATGGATGACAAGTGCCACTGCGGCGGCGAGTTGATTGAACGACGAATTACGCATTTTCTCGAAGTCGATGGTACGCGCTACTTGTTCGAGAACGTGCCCGTTCTTGTGTGCAGTCAGTGTGGCGAGAAGTACTTCAGACCGGACGTACACGACATGATCGTGCACTCGATTCATGACGGCGCGGTACCTGATCGATTTGAGCCTGTGGCGGTCATCGACCTTGAGTCGCTCGTGGGACCGTGACCCATGCACGATTATCACATCAACGTATTCTGGAGCGAAGCGGACGGCGAATGGATCGCCGATATTCCAGACCTCGAACCCTGTTCGGCGTCTGGCGCAACGCCTGAAGACGCTGTCCGCGAGGTGCAGATCGCAAGAGATCTGTGGCTCCGCGTTGCTGCCGAGGAAGGACTTCCGATCCCCGAGCCGCGCTATCGTCCGGCGATCTACAAGGCAGTCGGTTAGGCTAACGGGTATGGTCGTGAAGCCGCCCTACTCTGCTGAGGAACTCGCGCGCATTCTCAAGCAGGATCAAGAGCTTGGCCGGAACATCGTGCGCACGCGCGCCATGGCCGAGGCGCAGACCTTGAACATTCCGCCCCGTGCCGAACGCACGCCGGGCTGGTGGGTCCGCTTCGCCTTCCCGTTCGACGGTTACAACATCGCCTATGAAGTCCACGGCGAGGATTTGAACACATGGGTGAACCGGGCCGTGTATCGCGGCCGTCACACCTTCTCGCCCGACGATCTGCGCGATTTTCCCATTCTCGACCTGCGCCTGATGCTGTTCCATTTACAGCGCAGCGATTACTTCAGCGGTGGCGATCCCGATACCTACGATCCGATCGCCAACGACCTCCTCGACATTCTGCGCGAAAAACTGGAGACCGATTCATGACCGTCAAAGACTACTTCGAAAGCCTCGACTACGCGCCCGCGCCGGAGTCGCCGTCGGCGGCCAACGCGTGGCTGGATGCCCACGACCGCAAGTTCGACCTGTTCATCAACGGCAGGTGGCACGCGCCGTCCGGCGGCAAGACGCTGATCACCAGCAACCCGGCCAACGGGCAGAAGATCGCCGAGGTCGCGGACGCCTCCGCCGAGGACGTCGACGCGGCGTATCAGGCGGCGCGCACGGCGTTCGAGTCGTGGTCGGCGCTGAGCGGACACGCCCGCGCCCGCTATCTGTACGCCATCGCGCGCGGCATCCAACGTCATCAGCGCCTGCTGGCCGTCCTCGAATCGATGGACAACGGCAAGTCGATCCGCGAGAGCCGCGACATCGACATTCCGCTGGTCGCGCGCCACTTCTACCATCACGCCGGATGGGCGCAGTTGATGGAAACCGAGATGCGCGATTACGCGCCGGTCGGCGTGATCGGGCAGGTCATCCCGTGGAATTTCCCGCTGCTGATGCTGGCGTGGAAGATCGCGCCGGCGCTGGCGATGGGCAACACGGTCGTGCTCAAGCCCGCGCCGTTCACCAACCTGAGTGCGCTGCTGTTCGCGGAAATTTGCGCCGAGGCCGGCCTGCCGGCGGGCGTCGTCAACATCGTTACCGGCGGCGACCAGACCGGCGCGGCCATCACGGCGCATCCCGGCTTCGACAAGATCGCCTTCACCGGCAGCACCAACGTCGGCCGCATCATCCGCCGCGTGACGGCGGGCCGCGGCGTCAAGCTGTCGCTCGAACTGGGCGGCAAGTCACCGTACGTCGTGTTCGACGACTCCGATCAGGACGCGGCGGTCGAAGGCCTCGTCGACGCGATCTGGTTCAATCAGGGTCAGGTGTGCTGCGCCGGATCGCGCCTGTTGGTGCAGGAGAGCATCGCCGACCGTTTCCTCGACAAGGTGCGCCGCCGCATGAACATGCTGCGCGTCGGCGACTCGCTCGACAAGGCGGTCGACATGGGGCCGGTGGTCGCGCCCGTGCAGTACGAGACGATCGACCGGCTCGTGAAGAAGGGCTTGGCCGAAGGCGCGCTGCTCTATCAGGCCGAGACGCCGATACCGACCAACGGGTGCTATTACCCGCCCTCGCTGCTCACCAACGTGCAGCCCGCGTCGACCGTCGTGCAGGAGGAAATCTTTGGGCCGGTGCTGGTCGCGATGACGTTCCGCACCCCGTCCGAGGCAATCGAACTCGCCAACAACACCCGCTACGGCCTCGCCGCCAGCGTGTGGTCGGACAACATCAACCTTGCCATGGAGGTCGCGCGCGCGGTCAAGGCGGGCAGCGTGTGGGTCAACAGCACGAATCTGTTCGACGCGGCCAGCGGCTTCGGCGGCTACCGCGAGAGCGGCTTCGGGCGCGAAGGCGGCAAGGAAGGGCTGTACGAGTACACGCGTCCCAAGTGGCATGCGCGCCCGCACCCCGACTTGCCCGGCAAGGACAGCAAGGCGTTCAAGAATTGGGGCAAGGCCACCCCGCCCGGCCCCGCGGCGCTAGGCGCTGCCCCCTCAAGGGCCGAGGGGGCGAAAGGTTCCCCTCTCCCCTCTGAGGGAGAGGGGCTAGGGGTGAGGGGGTTCGCGGTCGATCGCACCGCCAAGATGTTCATCGGCGGCAAACAGAAGCGCCCGGACGGCAACTACTCGCGCCCGATCCTGTCGCCGGACGGCCACGAGGTCGGCCTCGTCGGTGACGGCAACCGCAAGGACATCCGCGATGCCGTAAGCGCCGCCCGCAGCGCCGAAGGGTGGGGCTTCCGCACCGGCCATCAGCGCGCGCAGATCCTGTATTACATTGCCGAGAACCTGTCGGCCCGCGCCGAGGAATTCGCGCAGCGCATCGCCGCCATGACCGGCGCTAAGCCCGATGCCGCGCGCCGCGAGGTCGAATTGAGCATCTCGCGCTGGTTCACGTGGGCCGCGTGGGCGGACAAGTACGGCGGCACCGTACAGGAGACCGAGCTGCGCGGGCTGACCATCGCGCTCACCGAGCCGCTTGGCACGATCGGAATCGCCTGCCCGGACGAGCACCCGCTGCTGGCGTTTGTGTCGCTCGTCGCGCCGGCCGTTGCGCGGGGGAACACCGTGGTGGTCGTGCCGTCGCAGGCGCATCCGTTGGCCGCCACCGACTTCTATCAGGTGTTGGAGACATCAGACCTGCCCGCCGGCGTGATCAACATTGTCACCGGCGACCGCGACCACCTGACCAAGACGCTGGTCGAGCACGACGACATCGACGGCATGTGGTACTTCGGGTCGGCGGTCGGCAGCGCGATGGTCGAGCAGCTCTCGGCCTACAACATGAAGCGCACGTGGGTGAACTACGGCGAGTCGCGCGATTGGGCCGACGAGCAGCAGGGCGCAGGTCACGAGTTCCTGCACCAGTCCACTCACATCAAGAACATCTGGGTGCCGATGGGCGAATAGGGACGAGGGAACAGGGGTAAGGTGCAGGGGGAAAGGGAAAAGCGGGCACAGAGCGCACAGAGCACAAGAGAGATCACAGAGAGGGCGACCCGGCGGGTCGCCCTCAGCACCCTCTCCCACCGAAACCTCACCCCAACCCCTCTCCCACAGAGAGGGGCTTTTGTTCCGGCGCACGCCTGTCTCCCCCTCGCCCCGCTTGCCGAGGGAGAGGGGGCCGGGGGGTGAGGGGCGAATAGGGACGAGGGAACAGGGGTAAGGTGCAGGGGGAGAGAGAGGGAAACGCACGCAGGTTAGAAGTCCCCCTCGCCCCTTGACGACCAACGGGAGCACCGAAGGTCGGGAGAGGGGCTAGGGGTGAGGTTCTCCCCTTTCCCCTCAGTGTGCTCCCTTATCTCTGTGTCCTCTGTGCCCTCTCTGTGGTTCAATCCTTTCTTCGTCGCGCGAACACACCCCGCCCTGGCGTGCCCTTCCTGACAACTGATGTCTGACTCCTGACGACTTCCCCTATGCAAAACCGATCCCCGCGCCTCCCGTCCGCGCGCCGTGCCATGCCAGCGCCAGCGCGATCACCGTGTCGTCGTGCATGCCGGCAGGCGCGCCATAGCGATACCCGCCCAGCGGCATCGGATCGACCCGGAATACGTTCAATTCGGCCAGCAGCACCGGATCGGGCAGCAGGGCCAGCTCCCCGTGTTCGAGCGCCAGCGCCAGCTTGTCGATCAGCACGGGCTTACTGCGCGCGGTCGTGGTGAACGCGCACACCGGCACGCCGTCAGCGATCAGCGCCTCGATGTTGACGTCGCCCGCCGCGTTCGCCTCGGCCCACACCACCTGCGCGTTCCAGTATCGCGCCAGATCGGCGACACGCGACCGTGTCTCGGCCCAGCTCAAGCCATTGAAGCGGTCTAGCGCGAGCATGGTGCCGCCGTTGGCATCGACAACGGCGCACACCGTGAAGTCGACCGATTTGCCCCAGTCTACGCCGATCACCACGCGTTGATCCGCATGCGGCACGGCGTCAATCGGCGCGGTGGCGCGCAAGTCGACGTTGCGGAACACCTGCCCGGCGCTGTCGACGAACTCCGCCAGAATCTCCGCCCTGTAGACCGTGTCCGGCAGCGTCGCGCGCAGTGCCTCCAGTTCGACGCGGTCGAGCAGCGGATTGTCGTGGCTGGGATGGTGGAAGGCCGCCCATTCGGAGAGCGCGGGGTCAAGCCCTTGCGCGTACAGGTGGTAAAAGTGGTTGCGTCCGTTCGGCGACGACAGGAACGCAGCGCCACCGCGCCGGTCGATCAACATGGGACGCACGACCTCCGGCCACAGGTCGGCAGGCAGGAACGCGGCCTCGTCCAGCACGGCGTAGTCCAGCCCCGCCCCGCGCAGAAACTCCGGATTCAATCCGCTGCGCACGGCGACCACGCCGCCGTTCTCGAGGTCGATGCGCCTCTCGGCAGTCGTTACCGTCGGCTTGAGCGGAGCGAGCACGCTGCGCAAGTCGCGCCACACCTGCCCGGCCATGCCATAGGTCGGGCTGATCCACCACGTCGTGCCGCCTTCTATTGCGTGCTGGAGCAGAAGATGCTTGCCCAACTCGGTCTTGCCGAAACGCCGGCCACAAGCGACGACCTTAAAGCGCGCGGGATGTGCATAGATCGCCGCCTGCGCCGCGTGCAGGGGCGGCAGTTGAATGTTCATGGACGACCTTTCTGAACGATTGGATGGATCTAGAGTCCCGACGATGAAGCCCTCACCCCCGGCCCCTCTCCCTCGAGAGGGGAGACCCACACGCCAGAACGCAAAGCCCCTCTCCTCGGGAGAGGGGTTGGGGTGAGGTTTCGGTAACCGGGTCGGGGCGAGTGGAGCATGCCGAGGGCGCCCCGTCGGGTCGCCCGTACGACACCTCTGTCTCGGTTCTTCTCCCGGACACGACAATGCCGTGTCCCGACACGCCGGAACCGTAAGCCCCTCTCCTCGGGAGAGGGGTTGGGGTGAGGTTTCGGTAACCGGGTTGGGGTGAGTGGAGCATGCCGAGGGCGACCCGACGGGTCGCCACTACAGCGCCTCTGTGTCGGTTCTTCTCCCGGACACGACAATGCCGTGTCCCAGCACGCCAGAACGCAAAGCCCCTCTCCTCGGGAGAGGGGTTGGGGTGAGGTTTCGGTAACCGGGTCGGGGTGAGGTTTCGGTAACCGGGTTAGGGCGAGTGGAGCATACCGAGGGCGCCCCGCCGGGTCGCCACTACAGCGCCTCTGTGTCGGTTCTTCTCCCGGACACGACAATGCCGTGTCCCGACACGCCAGAACGGAAAGCCCCTCTCCTCGGGAGAGGGGTTAGGGTGAGGTTTCGGTAACCGGGTTGGGGTGAGGTTTCTTCGGACAGGCGTTGGGGGTGAGGGTCTACGAAGCCACCGCCGCCGGAAGGCGAATACGGAACGTCGTGCCGACGCCTAGCTCGGACTGCACGCCAATGCTGCCGCCGTGCAGCTCGACCGACTGCTTCACGATGCTCAGACCGAGGCCCGTGCCGGCGATCGAGCCGACGTTGCTGCCGCGCTTGAACGGGTCGAACAGCGTCGGCAAGTCCTGCGGCGGCACGCCGATCCCGCGGTCGGTAATCGTCACCACGATGGCCGCGCCCTCGCGCCGCACGTCGACGAGGATCGTCAGGTGGTCGGGCGAGTAGCGCGCCGCGTTGCCCAACAGGTTGAACAGCACCTGCCGAATCATCTTGGTATCGGCGTTCATCGCGTATACGCCGGGCTGTATCGTCAGGTCGAAGGTCTGTTCAGGATGCACGCGGCGTACCTCGTCCAGCACGCTGCGAGTCGTCGCTTCGAGATCCAGCTGCTGAAGATCGAGCGCGGTCGCGCCGGCGTTGAGCTTGCCGAGCGTGAGCATGTCGTTGATCAGCTCCAGCATGCGCTGGACTTCGGCCTCGATCGTCTGATAGTGCCGCTGGCGCGCCGGTTCGGTCATCCGTTCGCCGTACTCTTGCAGCGTGGCGTTCGACGACCGGATGGCCGACAGCGGATTCTTGAACTCGTGCACGGCGAAATTGAGAAACTGCTGGCGCTGATCGTTGAGCACGCGCTCGCGCTCGAACTGACCGCGCATGCGCTGCGCTTCCTCGCGCTGCAAGTCGGCGCGCAGGCGTTCGCTGACATCGCGCAGCGTCACCAGCAGGCGGCCCGACCGCGTCTCGTCGCCGGGCTCGAGCAGGATAGCCGTCAAGTCCATCGGCACAAGCCGGCCGTTGGCGTGGCGGAAGCGATGCGTCAGCACGACCGTATCGCCGGCCGCCGCGGCGTTGCGCACGTCGTTGGCGTAGGGCGGGTAGCGCTTGTTGAACAGCCGCGACCAACTGCTGCCGATCAAATCCGCCAGCGGGTAGCCAAGCGCGATATTTGCTGCAGGGTTGGCGTCCAGCACCGTGCCGTCTGCCGCGTCGATCATCAGGATGACGTCGAGCGAGACCTCGAACATACGGCGGAAGCGCTGCTCGGACAAGGCCAGTTCGCGCGCGGTGAGCATTTGCGCACGCCGGCTTTCGCGGTCGGCCAGCGCCTTGTTGACTGTCGGCCCCAACAAGCCAAGGTGATCCTTTGAGACGCGATCGGCCGCGCCACGCTCGACCAGTTCGGCGCTGGTCGGCTCGCCTTCCGGCCCATGCACGACGATAAACGGAATGTCGAACGCGCCTTCCTGCACCCGGTCGAATGCGCGCTCTGCGCTGAACTCCGGAGTCTCGACATCGGCGAGGATCGCATCCAGTGCCGGGTTCAGATGCTTGACGAACTCGTCCTCTGTCCGCACCACGACGGCGCTGAGGTCGTACCCTGCACGCTGCAGTTCGCTTTGCAGCAGCAGAGCATCCTCCGCGCTCTCATCGAGAATCAGGACGTTTAAGGGGGTCATCGGACGATGGTGATTTTCAGTGTATACCTGCATGTACCTTGATTGCTGGATATTCTTCTCTCCCTCAGACGCCCGTTGCTTCGCACAACGTTTTGCTCCCCTCTCCCCGCTTGCGAGGGAGAGGGGCAGGGGGTGAGGGGTGTAGGTGGCAATCAAGGTTACACAGCCTGACTATAAGGTAACACACTTTGCAGCAGATGACCGCGCGCACTTGTCAAAGCCGGGGTACACTCGAATTCAACGCGGGTGTAGACACTGACCGGGGGCCGCTATGCGACGCATCACCGCGATCCTGATCGTCATTCTGGTATGGGTTGGGGCAAGCACCGCCCAGAGCGGCCGTCCGATTACCTCGCAGACCGCCGCCGATCTCGTGCCGACCGGGCTGTACGGCCCCGGCCGCGCAGGATCGGCCGCGTTTTCGCCGAACGGCAAACTGCTGGCCGTGGCGTCCAGTTCGGGCGTACGTCTGTTCGAGGTCGGCGCGATCGGCGCGGGCGACACGCTCGACGGCGACCCGTTCCCCGCGACCGGCGTCGACTTCAGCCCGGACGGCGCAGTGATGATTGCCTCCAGCCTCGGCTACAACGTGCGCAAGTTCGATCCGTTCAGCGGAGACAAGGTCGGCGACCTGTATCCGCCGTTGGGCGGGTCGCCCGGGTCCGCCGCGTACGATCCGCAGGGCCGCTTCTACGCCATCTCGGGCGGCGAGGTCATCAGCGTGTTCGACGCCGCCACCGATCAGCCCGTGCGCGACCTGACCGGCCACGCCGGCCGCGTGCTGGCGATGACCTACAGCGCCGACGGCAAGTGGTTGGCGAGCGCCAGCAGCGACGGGTCGGTCAAGGTGTGGAACGGCGCCGACGGCGTGGAAACCCTCACGCTGCTCGGCCATGACGCGCCGATCGGCAGCGTGGGCTTTTCCGACGACGGCGACCGGCTGATCACCGGCAGCGACGACGGCAGCGTGCGCGTGTGGGACCGGGAGACCGGCGCCGAACTGCTCGTGCTGGTTGAGGGCGAACCCGGATCGGCGGCGGGCGCGTTCAGCCCGGACGGCCGCACGACAGCGGTCGGCGGGAGCGACGGACGCGTGCTGCTGGTCGACGCGCAGACCGGCGCGCAGATTGCCGAAATCGGCCAGCACGACGGACCGCTGCTCGACATGGCGTTCAACGCGGACGGCTCGCTGCTGGCTTCCGTGAGCAGCGAACGAGTCACCCTGTACGACGTGCGCACCCTACAGGAGATCGGCAGCATTGCCTACGTGCCGGCCATCGCCGCGATCGCGCTCAGCCCCGACGGCGCGCTGTTGGCCGCCGGCGAACCCAGCGGTCACATCCGGCTCTACGACACACTGACCGGCAAGCAAAGCCGCGACCTCGCGCTGGGGCTTCCGCCATTGCGCGGACTGGCGTTCAGCGCCGACGGCTCGACCGTGCTGGCCGCAACCGCCGATTCGCGCCTCGGTGTCGGCCGCGTCGACGGCACAACCTCCAGCGTCGAGTATGACGCCGGCCAAAGCATCACCGCACTGGCCGTCCATCCCACCAATCCGGTGATCAACGCCGCCCTCGCCGACGGCAGCCTGTATTGGTGGGATGCCGTCAGCGGTTCGCAGAATGGCGCAGTCGATACGCATCCCGCGCCGGTGACGGTCGTCGGCTTCAGCCCGGACGGGCAGTGGATGGTGTCGGCCGATGCCAGCGGTACGGTGTTCATCTGGAGCGTCGAGACCGGCTCATGGGATTCGCTGCTGGAAGGCGCCGACTCCGGCATCGCCAGCGTCGCGTTCAGCGCGGATGGCCGCCGCCTCGCCGCCGGTCAGGACAGCGGATCGGTGCGCATCTGGACGGTCGGGCGGGGCGAATCGCCTGAACTCACCATCGAACCGCCGTTCGGCCGCGTGATCGGCGCTGTGGCATGGTCGCCAGATACGACCGTGCTGGCAGTCGGCATGTCGGACGGCGAACTCGCGCTGTTCAACACCGCCACCGGCGAGCGAATCACGTCGAATTGGGGCCACATCGGCATGATCAACGGGCTGGTGTTCTCGCCCGATGGCACGACGCTGTATTCCTCGGCCGACGACGGCCTGCTGGTGGTCTGGCAAGTGTTCTAAGGGAAAAGGGCCGGGGGGTAAGGGGAAAGGAACACGCCCCCTCACCTCTCTCCCGAACTTCGGTGCTCCCGTTGGTCGTCAGGGAGAGGGGCAGAACCCTACCGCCCGTCCGTAGGGACACGGCACCGCCGTGTCCGCCGGGCTGATTGAACCACACAGAGAGACGTAGACTTTAAAGCCCCCCCCCCCCCCGCCCCCCCCCCTAAGGGCGACCCGCTGGGTCGCCCGCCACCTACATCCACACATCCCGTAACAGCAGGGGCGACCGATCGGTCGCCCCTCGTGATTCGTGCCGCCCTCTCCCACAAAGGGCGCGGGGGGAGAGACTCGGGCTCCGTGTCACGATAGAACCCTACCGCCCGTCCGTAGGGACACGGCACCGCCGTGTCCGCCGGGCTGATTGAACCACACAGAGAGACGCAGGGGCGACCCGCTGGGTCGCCCGCCAATTCGCACGTCGTCGCGGCGTGGTAGGGACGCGATACATCGCGTCCGCAAGCTGTGCCGCACGCCCCCTCACCTCTCTCCCGACCTTCGGTGCTCCCGTTGGTCGTCAACGATCGAGGGGCAGAACCCTACCGCCCGTCCGTAGGGACACGGCACCGCCGTGTCCGCTTGGTTGATTGATCCACAGAGAGACATGTAACAGGGGTCGCCGGATCGCCCGCCACTCGCACGTCGTCGCGGCGTGGTAGAACCGCGATAAATCGCGTCCGCAAGCTGCACACCCTGTAACCTTTCCCCTTTGCCCGTTTCCCTTTCCCCTCAGTCCCACCCCCACAAATTGGGGGTCTGAGGCGGGACCGCATTACGAAACACATTACGGGCGTATCATAGGGTTAAGGGCAGAACGCCGGGGCCTGCCGGAAGGAGGTTCCGATCATGCGTATGTCACGTTTGATTCACCTGCTCAGTTTGGGAAGCGCAGTCCTGATTCTTGTGCTGCTTGTGGTGTCGCCGGTGACCGCCGCTGAGGAACCGAGCTTCATCCCGCCGCTCAACCCGCCCAATGACACCTTCGTCAACGCGGCCGATCTCGTCCTGAACCAGCGCGCCAAGACTATCGGCCTGCTCGGGTTCGCGGGGCTCGAGTCGCTCGAGACCTCCGACCCCGACCTGACGTCATGCCCGATGTATCACACCGTGTGGTACACCTTCATGGCGCCGTTCAGCGGGTATCTCGCGCTCTCGACCGCCGGCAGCACGGTGTACAGCCTACCCGATAGGCTTGACGTGTCGACCCGAATGGCGATCTACACGGGAACGACTCTCGCGAACCTCACTCAGCAAGCATGTGCGCTGGAAGATGCCAGCGGAATCGCCAACATCGGGTCTGTCGGGATCGTCGGCGGCAACAAGTACTACGTTCGGGTTGGCACCGGATACAACGACGTCTTCAACGGCACGCTCAAGGTGCGCGCGGTTATCCTCGACGCCCGCGACTGGGATCCGGTAGGCTTGGTCAACGAGAGTTTTGAGAGCGCCATTTCGCCCGCGGACTGGACCGTCAAGAAGGCCTACAACGGCGATGGGCGCGACTGCACGACCGCTGCCGTGGGTACCTGTTCGTTCAAGTTCGTCGGCGGGGTTGACGAAGCGACCAAGATTCAACAGTCGCGGACGTGGTCGATCTGGATCGTCGTCGGGCACGAGGCGCACCGCCTCGAGGTCTACAGCTACTACAAAGCGTCGACAGCCCCGAACCTGAAAATGCAGTTGTGCATCAGCTACTCGGACGGCACGCCCACCACTAAAGCGAGCGTGGTCTACAGCACCGTCCAAGCCAACTATCGTGTGGGGCAAAGTCGGCGCAACCTTCGACAGCCCGAATGTCGCCGCGATCAAGGTCATGTTCAAGAACAAGGCAACCAGCGGCTCGACCTACTTGGACTACGTCATGCTCGATTACGACGGTGGCCTGCTGCGGAGCGTGCCGGACGGCGTGCTGCCAGTCCCGCCCGCGGCCCGTTAAAGGAGGTGCTGTTGGAGGCTGACAACAACGCCATAGGGCGCCCGGCCAGCGCATGGCCCACCATGCTGCACCGGGCGCCCACCGTACATACCGAAACGCCACCTGATTCAAACCCGGCTAAAATGAGCACGCGATTAAAAACACGCATATAATGTGAGCATAGGCTGGTCAATCCTGACCATTGCACCACTGATTTGGGGGAAACATGCGCAAACATCATTCCATACTCATCCTGTTCATCTGTGCCTTGCTGCTGGGGAGCGCCTTCGTCTCGACAGCGCAAGAAGAGCGCGCGGAAACCCCGCGTACCATCGTGAGCCTGCCGACGACATTTGCCAGCGGCGTCTCAGCCTTCTACGCCATGCCAGACACCGGCGATGCCATCGACATCTCTGCGGGCACCCCGACCGAGGCAAGTGAGCCAACCCCATCTTGCAGCGGCGGTGTATTGGGGACATACAGCGTCTGGTTTGCCCTCAATCACCCCGGCGGAACACTGGATATCAATACGGCGTATGCTACTGGTAGTGCCTACGACACAGTCATCCAAGTCTTCGCCTACGATACGCAGTCAATTACGGATCTTCTGGAGGTCCGGTGTGACGACGACAGCGGTGGCGGCTCGGCTGGCAACGACGCCCGTGTAAACACTATCCTTGGCAGCGCGCCATACCTAGTCCGTATCTCCTGCAAGGATCTTTGCGGCGGAGTAATCGACCTCGCGCTGTCGATCTCGTTCATCCCGCCTATCGGAGCCACACCTAACAGCAACAATCTCGCAGGCAATCAGCCGATCACGTTCAACAAGGCCGTCAAGGTGGATAACATCGGTTTTGCATCGCGCGAGACGCTCGAAACTACAGACCCTGACCTTACAACCTGCAACATGTACCACTCGGTCTGGCACCGCTTCGTCGCGCCGCGTTCGGGGTACTTCACCTTCTCGACCTACGGCTCGCGGTTAGTGCGGGCATTCGAGTCGCAGGACACGAAGCTCGCGGTTTACAGCTCGAGCGGCGGGCCGGTCTTCGCCAACCTCACGCAGTTAGGCTGCAGCGACGACAGCTACGGCACGCTGTACAGCGTGGTGAACGGCGTATTCATCAGCCAAGGCACCGAGGTGTATGTGCGTGTTGGCACGTTCAGCAGTGCGAACCTGCTGGCCGGGTCGCAGTACCGCATCATGATCTCGCCGGAGTACATGAGCGGCCTCGGCACGAACCCCGCCTTTGACTCCGGCACGAGTGGCTGGACACTCAAGAACACGTCCGGGTCGGACGGCGTTTTCAATGACGGTGGGGACAACGTCTTCCGGTTCTTCGGCGCGCTGAACAAGAACGCCAAGATCAAGCAGAGCGTTACACCGTCGACGGTGCTGCTGGACAAGGCGGAAGAGGGCGGCGCGTTCCGCATGTTCGCCAACTACAACGCCGTTTCGCTGTCGAACAACGCCAAGTTCATCCTCAAGGTGACCTACACCGACGGCACGCCGACCACCAAGTTGACGTACAACACGCTGCGCATCACGGCGGGCTACCAGACCATCAATCTGGTGGCGCCGATCGCCAGCAAGAACGTCAACAAGGTCTCCATGATGTTCAAGAACAGCAGCACCAGCGGCCAGATTCGCGTGGACGACATATCGCTCGACTACGCCGGCAACCCGGCCCGCGAGCGCAAGGGCGACGGCCTGCTGCCGCTGCCGGCGCCGGCGTGGCGCTCCGGCGACGCCGCGACCTTCCGCGGCCAAAACTAAGGGCAACGGGGAAAGGGTTGAGGGGAAAGGAAACCCACAACTCCCATCCAATCGGAGGGGCCACCAATTGGTCGCCCCTCGTGATTCGTGCCGCCCCCTCGCCCTGTCACGAGAGAACCCTACCGCCCGTGCGTAGGGACACGGCACCGCCGTGTCCGCCGGGCTGATTGAACCCCAGAGAACGGTGCAGGGGAGACCCGGCGGGTCGCCCGACACCTACATCCGCACGCACCGCACCCGTAGGGGCGACCGATCGGTCGCCCGTCTTGACTCGTACCCCCCTCGCCCTGTCACAATAGAACCCTACCGCCCTGACGTAGGGACACGGCACCGCCGTGTCCGCCGGGCTGATTGAACCCCAGAGAACGGTGTAGGGACGACCCGGCGGGTCGCCCGTCACCTACATCCGCACATCCCGCCGTAGGGGCGACCAATTGGTCGCCCCTCGTGATTCGTGCCGCCCCCTCGCCCTGTCACGAGAGAACCCTACCGCCCTGACGTAGGGACACGGCAGTGCCGTGTCCGCCGGGCTGATTGAACCCCAGAGAACGGTGTAGGGGCGACCCGGCGGGTCGCCCGCCACCTACATCCGCACATCCCGTAACAGCAGGGCGACCGACCGGTCGCCTCTACCGGACCGTGCCCCGCCACGCATCCTCTGACAACTGACTTCTGACTCCTGCCGACTCTAGTACGTATCGGGCAGATCGTTCAGGTACAGCACCGCGTCGCCCGGCTTGAGCTCGCGCTGAGTCCACGCGACCGCCTCGCTCAGCACGTCAACGGTGTGCAGATTCGCCTCGGAGAATCCCGCCTCCAGCGCCCCGGCCTTGATCGGTGCGGTCAGCTCCGGCCCGACCAGCAGAATGTCGGTTGCGACGCCCGCTGCCGCCTCGCCGAGCGCCTTGTTCTCCTGCGCGTGCAGCGGGCCAAGCTCGATCATCCCCGGCGTGATCAACACGCGCCGCCCGGTGGTGTGCAGGGCCAGCGCCGCCAGCGCGCTCCGCGACCCGACCGGGTTGGCCGAGTACGCGTCGTTGAGGATCGTGATGCCCTGCGCGGTGGACTGCCGCACGAGGCGGCTTTCGGCCGGCTTGAGCGTCCGCGCGCGCTGGGCAATTTCCTTGAGCGACATGCGCTCGTTGACGCACACGGCGATCGCGATCAGCAGATTGGTCACGTTGTGGATGCCCAGCACCGGCACCTCGAACGCCTGCACGTCGCCGGTGTGCGTGTCATGCACGGTGAACGTCAGCCCATCGAGCGACTCGCGCGCGTCCGCCGCCACGAAGCGCACGTCGCGCGGGGCCGTCGCCGGGTCGATCTGCCGGCTGACGCCGATGCGCGTCGCCGGATAGCCCTTTTCCTGCATGGCGCGGATGTACGGGTTGTCCCAGTTGAACACGCCCACGCCGTCCGGCGGCAGCGAGGCGATCACCTCGTATTTCGATTCGGCGGTGCGCTCCAATGTCTTGAAGCGCTCCAGATGCTGCGGGCCGACCTCGACCTCGATGCCGATATGCGGCGGCGTGAGGTCGGCGATGCGTTTGATCTCGCCCGGGAAGTACGCGCCCATCTCGACGATGAAGTAGTCGATGGCGTAGTTGTCGGCCAGATCGGTGTTGATCGCCCGGCAAATGCCCATCATCGTGTTGAAGCTCTTGGGCGTGGCGTAGGCGCGGTAACGGCCGTTGAGCAGGTCGGCGATGAAGTTCTTGGTCGTCGTCTTGCCGTAGCTGCCGGTGATCCCGATCACGGTCGGGTTAATGCGCTGGATGATCGCGCGGGCCTGCCGAATGTAGGCGCGCCGGTAAAGCGATTCGACCGGCGTCATCACGATGTTGCCGAGCATCAGCCACAGCGGGGCCAGCAGCCACGTCAGGTAGCCTGACAAGCCGGCCATCACAATCGTCAGCCGGTCGGAGTCGACCGCTCCGCCGATCAACAAGCCGGAGGCGACGCTGCCGAGGGCCGCGATGACGAACGCCGCGCCGAGGATACGCTTGGCCCGCGCCGTCGCCACAAAGCGCTTCTTTACCTCGCGTTCGGGCCGCGGCCACCCGATCCACGCCGCCGCGACCAGCCAGATCGCCAACGGGAGCAGCGGGCCGCCCTCGCCGAACAACACGCCGAACGCCGCCGCCACGCCTGCGATCACTGGCGAGCGGTTCGGCAGCACGCGGTCAAGCTTGCCGAACCACCAGCGCGCAAACCGGTTCGACTTGTACTCGTCGATCTGATAGAACCGCGCGAGGCGATAAACGCGAATCACCGTCGCGATGAACCAGACGAGCAGGATGAGCAGCAGAGCAAAGTCGAGCATCGAGGCGTATTGGCCTGACAAGACGGCGAAACGGCGCCATTGTACCGCACGCAGCACGCCCGTCTCTACGGCGCACGTAAGGCTCAGCCGTCTGCCGGCCCGAGCTGGAAAAACCGTGCACGCAGTTCGTCAGTCGTCAGCACGCCGCGCGCCGCCTCGATCTCCGCCAGACGCGCCGCGTGATCGGTCGGGCGGATGTCGGCGAACTCGGCCAGATAGCCCGCGCCCCAGAACGGCAGCACATCTGACGTGATCTTCTGCGCCACGCGCACGAGCTTGGGCCACAGCGTTCGCTCGACGAACTGCCGCTCGGCGACGGTCGCGTTGGCCTCGGTGGCGTTCGCGTCGATCAGCCCGACCGGTACGCCGAAGATGCTCAGAATTTCGTCGCGGTGGGCGCGCCGCCCGTTCAGGAAGTCGAGGTCGGTGTGGCTCAACCCGATCGCCTGCCACTGCACCGACCCGCCGCGCAGGAACGCCGTCCGCCGCTGACCGCCGCCGTAGTTGACCCGCCACTCGCGCTTGATGCGCTCGAAGTCGGCGTCGGTGATCGGGTCGTTGATCGTGACGATTCCGGCGGGGATGCCGCGATCCTCGCTGAACGCCGACCGGTTCCACTGCGCCATTGCGCGGTCGCCGTCGATGCTCGTGCGCGCCGCCTGCACCGGCGACAAGCCGAGGTAGTCGTTGGTCGGGTGCCAGCGCCGGAAGTGCACGACCTCCTCCGCCGCCAGCGGCACGCGCATCGACCCGACCTCATACACATAGCCGGCGACGTGCCGTTCCGGGTGCGGCACCACGCTGATGCGATCCGGTCGCAGCGGCCAGATTTCCTGCGGCGCGCCGCCGCTGCCTGACAGGTACCAGTACGCGCTGCCGGTCAGTTCTAGAAAGCCCAACGTCTGCTCGAACAGCTCGAACCGGCTGAGGAACGGGTTGGGGCGTTCGAGCAGCAGCTCGAGCGGATGATTCTCGACCGCGACCTTGCGCTCGCCTTCACGCCGGTAAACGTGCAGCGGGACCAGCGCGCCGGCCTCGGCGATGCGGCTGACGGCGACGTACACCCACGGCGATCCGGCATACGCGTCCAGATCGCGCGGGGCCGCCGGCGGTGCGGGCAGCGGGGGAGCCGCCGTGATCGGCAGCGCAGGCCGCAGCCCGCGATGGGTCGGAAACGACGGAAACACACTCGACAACAGCTTGAACACGGGACCCTCCTACACAGTGTGGACGAACACGAACGCGCCGGACTCGCAATCGAATCGGCGCACGAACTTGGGATATCTGCGATATTTGGGATAAGTTTGGGATATATCGGGATGCGTTATCGCAACCGCTTATCGCAGATGCGGCAGCGATGTCGATAACTTCTGGGGAAAGGAGTCAGGTATAAGGGGCCAGTTGTCAGAGATCAGTGCATCACCAGACGCGATATATCGCGTCCCTACCGATGACGGTACTGGGCCCGGCTGTCAGAGTCTCAGCCATGTCGGCGTCCGTTCGTCTACCTCTCCCCTATTTGTGGGAGAGGGGGCCGGGGGATGAGGGGCGTATCCTCAACGCGAAGGGCCGGTCTCCCGGCCCTGCTATCTCGTGATTACCGCCTGCGGTTAGCAGGATACGTACGCTCGTCGACGACCTCCATCTGGAAGTGGCGTGAAACTTCGACCGGAACGCATCGACAGGCGTTGCCGGGCGCGAGACTTGGCGTCCGGGGGGGGTTCCTTTTCCTCGCCGCTCGCGCCCCGGTCTGCCCGCCGGGCGTGTATCGCGTCCCTGTGAGGCCCTCCCCCGCAGCCTCTGTGGTTCAAACATCGGGCGGACACGGCACTGCCGTGTCCTTACGTTCGGGCAGTACGGTTCTCTCGAGACTCAGCGCCGCGTTCCTCCCCTAGCCCCTTGTGGGAGAGGGGGCCGGGGGATGAGGGGGCGTATCCCTACGGAATCTCCAGCGTCCAGCATGACCTGTCATCTGACGACTGAAACCTGACTTCTGACAACTGCCTACTGCCTCTGGGCGACGGCCAGCAGGAATCCCCCGGCCCCATCCGAGCGGCTGACGATGATCGTATACAGTCCGCTCCGGGGCAGCGTGATGCGCGGGATCACCGCGTTCGAGCCGCTGGCGTTGCCTTCGACAATCGTCGCGCCGCCTTCGTCCAGCAGCACGACCGTCGGCGCGAGGTCGCCGTCCACGCGGTTGACGACGATCGTCAGCGTGTCGCCGCCGTTGCCGTAGAAGGCGTAGCGCCGGCGCGGGAGCGCGACGTTCAACACGCCACCCGCCGAGGCGTTGTAGGCGATCCGTTCGACATCCGGCTCGACCGTGTCGAACGCGTTGCCGAGGATGGTCAGCGTGAGGCGGAACCGGCCGATGGTTGTGCCCGCCGCGCGCTCGAAGCGTGTCGCCTGCACGTAATACAACCCGTCGGATGGGATGCGATAGCCGGAGATCAGGCTGTCGCGCTGTTGACCGTCCACGATGTCGTCGTGCGTCGCCAGTTCCTGCAAGTCGGCATTGAGCAGGACGAGGAACGGATCGAGCGTGCCGTTCACGCGGTTCAAACTCAGGGTGATGAGATCGTCGGCGCGGGCTTCGAACACGTACCAGATCGCGGAGCGGTCGGCCGTGATGTCGCGCTCTTCCGGCTGACCGGGGAACAGCCGCACGGCCGCCTGCGGCGTATTGCCCAACGCCGACTCCGGCACGCGATCCACCGTCAGCAGGAACGTGCCGGTCGTCGTGCCCGCCGCGCCGCCGTATCGGCCTGCGACGATCAGATACTGCCCGTCCTCCGGCACCAGCCAGCGTTCGATGCGCGCGTCGGGGTTGCCTTCGAAATCGTCGTTCTCGACCAGAATGCGCCGGTTGGCGTCCACGATCTGCAGCAGTGGGTCGAGGTTGCCGCTGTCAAGCCGCATCGCCAGCGTGATCAAGTCTCCGCGGCGCGCGCGCAGGCTGTAGTACACCTCGTGCTGTTCGTCGGTGATGCTGTTGGCGACCGTATCGCCGAAGCGCAGTGCCGAGCCGCTCTCCGCGCTCACGCCTACGCGGTCGATCGACAGCGTGAAGTCGCCCGCCGTCGTGCCGCGCCCGTGCCCGAAGCGGGCCGCCACCAGCCGATGCACGCCGCTGGCCGTCAGCCGGAACTGTACCGTCAGGGTGTCGCTGTCGGGGCTGTCGTCGCGCTGCAGCACCAGCGATCCGTCCGGCGCAAACAACGCCAGCGTCGCGTCGAGGTCGCCGCGCGTCACGCGCAGCGATATCCGCAGGTACTCGCCGCGCAAACCATCGAACGAATAGGCCGCGGTCGGCGTCGCGCCGTCCAGCCGCCCATCGACCGATTGGCCGAACGTCAATGCCTGCACGTCCTGCGCCCGAACCGGAGCGAAGGCGCACAGCATCAACACGAGGACGGCGATCAGTCGGCGCATGGCGACAAGTATAGCGCCAGTTGGAGTGCGGAACCCTGAGCGCCGCGTGACAAGTCAACGCGCTCGGCACATCGCCCTGTCAACTGACAACTGACTCCTGATTCCTGACTCCTCAAAAGCAAAACGCCGCCCCGGTGAGGGTGCGGCGCTCGGCGTCGACGTGAGTTCGATTGAGGCTTTTAGATGACTGTTGCTTGGCCGTGCAGGTTGAATTAGAGGTGCTGCTCAATGAGGGCTGCGAGGTCGGCGTTGCCGCTGGCTTGGGCCAGCTCGAGCGCCGTCTTACCCTGATAGTTCGTCTTGGTGGCATCGGCGCCGTGTTCGAGCATCCAGCGCGCCATGTCGAGGTCTCCATCCGTGGCCGCGTTCAGCAGGCCGAGCGTTACCCCGGCGCCGTCACAGCCGTTGGCCATCAATAGATCGCAGACGTCGACGCGCCCGCTCATGGCGGCGTGTCCCAGTATGGGGATCCCGTGCGCGCCGCGTGCGTTGGCGTTGGCCGGATCCGTGTCAATGAACGCTTCGAGCGCGCCCGTCATGCCGAGCATCGCGGCGGCGGCGGGGGTGAGCGGTGCGCCCAGCCCCAGCAAATACTCCGCGATGCGCCGGTTACCCACATGGGCCGCTGCGCCCAGCGGCGTCTCTAGGCCGCCTTCCGGCCCCCAGTCGTATTCGACGGTCAGCCATTCCGGATGGTCTTTCAGCCCGGCTTTGACGCCATCGAGGTTGAAATGCGCGGCGATCATATACTGGCGCAGTGGATCGTTCTGTTCTGCCATACCGTCCCCCTCGGTGATCCACGCTGATTACGCCCGTAATTGTAGCACAAATGTGCAAATTTCCAACAACAGATTCGCACATTTGTGTTAAATCTTCGTTAGGTGTTTCAGTCTTGAAACACGCTAGCCCACAGGCTCCAGCGTCCACGCCACAGTATGCCGCGCGCCGCCCTGCGTGACCTCATGCGCTTCGCCTACGATCCAGTACACGCCATCGACGCCGCAGTGCGTGTCGATCACGCGGACTGCGTCGAACAGCGTGAGCGCCAGCGCGTCGTCATAGCGCACCCGTTCGCTCAGCGTCAGCGTGCGCACGTTCGACTGTGGCTCCGCGCGCCTCGCCAGTTCGAGCGCTGCCGTCTGGTCGGCGTCGTCGAGGGTGTCGATCAGCGCCGCGTCGATCTCCAGCAGACGCGGGCCGTAACGTGCCGCGCTGGTGTCGTCCGTCGCTTCGATCACCGCCGGCTGACCGCCCAGCAGCGGAGTCCCGCGCAGGGTCGCCCCCGGCAGCACGTAGATCGGCGATCCGCTGGCGTTGGTGAACTTGAGCTTGGCCGCGCTGCCTTCCAGCGACAGCACGGTGACGCTGAGCGAGGCCGTGACGTCCGTGCCGCTGCCGTCCGGCGCGGTGTTGGCGCTGTAATCGGTCACCGGCACCGGCGTGATGACGCTGGTCGCGCCCGCCTGCCGTCCCTGCGCGTCGCGCATCGGCACAACCAGCCGCAGCGATCCGCCAGCGCGCACCTTCTGCGCGCTCGCCAGCGTCCACAGCGTCGAGCCTGCCGCCCCGAGCGCGCGCGGGCGCACGTGGACACGCACGCTGTTTATGACGTCTGCGCCGTGCAGAAGTTCCATTTTCTCCGCCATCCGGTCGAACGTCGCGTCCGGCGTCGGGCTGCTCGCCAGCGCATCGCGCGCCAGAAACCGCATGACGCCGCCGCGCGTGGCATAGAACCGTCCGCGCTCCGCCTCGACGATCTGCCGCACCGCGTTCCCCGCGCGGAGTCCGCCGCCCCACTGATCGCCAGCGTAGGCGAAGGATTGCGTGCCGGTGTCCAGCGAGCGCGTCAACTGATCCAGCGGCGGCACGTCCAGCACGGCGTCCAACAGCACGTCGCTGCGCACGTTCGCCATCACCGGCACGCGCACCCGCACGTCGTCCAGCCACGAATCGCCGCTGCGTACGATCAGCCGTGTTTGCCGCCGTCCACGCCCGCCCGTATCCGGCACGACCGCGATGATCCGCCCGGCGAAGAACCCCTGCGTCCCGAGCTCCGTCAACCGTGTGATGCTCACCTCCGTGCCCGGGTCGAGCAGTCCGTCCTCGTCCAGCGCCGGGCTGGCGCTCCCGTCGGCGTTGCGCAGCACGACCTCGCACTCGGCCGGCGGAGCGACCACGTCGTACGGAGCACGCATCCCGATTCGCCAGCGCAGCGCGCGCACCTGCGCCGTGACCTCGCGGCTGATGATCCCGTCACTCAACGTCACCTGCACACTCATTCGACCTCCAACGCCCACACGTGGCGAAACACCGCGCCGACGAACCGCCCAGCACCCTGCCGCACCTCGCCGATCTCGACCTGCACACGCGCCGGCAGCGCCAGCGCTCCGCCCAGCATCGGGTCGGCCTCCAGCGCCGCGAAATACGCGTCGATCATCTGCGCCAGCTTGGGCTGCGGATTGGCCGCCGCACCCGACACCGCCACCAACAGGTGATGCCGCACCGACACGCTGTAACGCGCCGGCCCGCCTTCGAACGGCAGCACGTCGAACCCGCCCGACGAGTGCGGAAACAACCGGTCACGTGGGTCGGCCAACTGAATCATCAACGCCGGCAGCAGCGCCGGATCGACCGGCCCCGGCAGCGCCTCCATCCCGAACCTGTGCGCCACGCCGGCCACGTCCAAGCTCGCCAACGCCTCCAGCGCGTCCTCAAATGCCGTCATACGTCCTCCTTGTCCTAACTACATGGGGCCCTGCCCCAAACCCCGCCAGAAGGCTTACGCCCTCTGGACTCCCGTTCCCGCAAACGAGGCCGCGTGCGGCCTCGTTTGCAGAGAAGGGGTCAAGGGGTGTAAACCCTTTGTGGCGGTTGTGCTACACCGTCACGCGGCGCAGATGCGCCAGACCGCGGTCGATGCCTGCCGGCCACGCGCGGCCGTGTTCGCCGTCGCTTTCGCGGTACAGCCAGCTTGCCAGCCTGAGGGCGAGAGCTTTGGCCTGATAGGCCGGCACGAAGCGCAGAACGGGCGTATCGGATGCGTGATTGGCGGCGGTGGTGCCGTTCTCGCTGCGGCGGACGGTCAGCGTGTCGCCGGCGATGGCTGTCACGCGCAGCAGTTCGTCGCCAAGCCGGAGGATGTGGCCGACCCGCACGCGCGGCGTGTCGCCCCACGCATCGGTGCCGTCCGCGTCGTCGAGGGTGATCGTCACTGCCGCGCTGTCTGCGGAGGAAGCGAGCACCGCGCCCGTCTCGCGAAAGGCCTGATCCGGCGCGGGATGGTACGCCCACAGCCCGCCGATCTCGACCGGCCCGCCGGGGAACTGCACGCCGTCGGGCAGGCACAGCAGTCCCCCGTGCCAACCGACATCGGCGACGGCGTACTCGACGCCGTCCGCAGCGCGCACGGATGTCAATTCGAGCAGATCGTCGCGCAGCGCAAGGGCTGTATCGCCGGGGCGGGCCCAATGGATGATCGGTCTTCATCAGCGGCACGTAGCGCCGCCCTGTCAGCGTTTCGATTTCCGCTTGAGCGGCTCGCAGCGCCGTCTCGATGCGCGCGCTGTCGGTCTCGCTCAACGTCACGTTTTCTAGGCCAAGCCGCCGGATGAGTGCGTCCGGCGTCAGCCAGCGTGTGTCTTGCATCGTCTGCTCCTTTGAAGTGCTATAATGTGCCGACTTTGGTGGCGCGGGGAGCCAGCGGATGAGCCGAATTCAGCTCGCGGAAGCGATGCAACTCGACCCTGCCGGCGACATGTTCATTACCGATCTCGAGATGAACCAGTGGGGGCGAGAGCTGGTGTTCGTATGCGAGTACATCGCGCCGCCTGCTCCACCTATCCCGTTCCGCCTGCGCTTCACCGACTGCCGCGAGCTGCGCTGGAAGACCTACGCCCACGCCGCCTTCGACGAACTGCTCCCCATCGCCGAGCTGATCGAGTTCGCCCCCGGCGCCGGCAGCCACCGCCGCGATGCGAATTTGCTTACCGCGCACTTCGCCGCCACCCTAAGCTACGGCACGCTCACCCTCGTGTACGAAGGCCGGGAGATTGCCTTGTAGTTGTCAGAAGTCAGTCGTCAGGCCGCGGCAGCAACGACTTCCGCTGCCCGTCCCGCAAGGCTTCGAACGGTTCACCCGGGCATTTCTCCCCTCTCCTTGGGAGAGGGGCCGGGGGTGAGGTTTCTTCCCGGCCGGGGGAGGTTAGTGACGTAATGCGCACTATCTTTCCCCTGACTCCTGACAACTGACTCCTGATCCCTGATGACTCGTAAAAAGCATGTAAAAGTCCGGTAAAGTCGGGCCGGAGTCGACAACCCGGCTCATGCTTTCGGCGTATGATGGAGTCATAACCCGTTACTTGGAGGACCTCTCATGCACCGCCTGATCGCTGTATTCCTGCTGGTGGCCGTGATCGTGCTTCCGGCCGCTGCGCAGACCGGATCGGACGCCGCTATCCCGATCCTCGATGGCGCCAATTACCTCCCCGCCGATGCGTCGCTGTTCGCGGCCATCCGCCTCGACCCCGGCTACTTGGAACAGACCACCGCCTTGCTCTCGCGCTTTGAGGACTTCGGCGCCGAGGCCGACGTGCGCGAGGCTCTCATCGACAGCCTCGGCCCCGATGCCGAGCCGCTGATCGACGCCGCCTCGTGGATCGGTGTCGGCACGACCGCCGCGACCGCTAACCTCGACGAACTCACCGACATGGACGCGCAGGCCGCCTTCCTCTTTGGCGTCCGCGACCGCGTGGCGCTCGAACCGGCGTTGGCCGAGCTGGAGATGGTTGTCACCGAACAGCGCGGCGACTGGACCCTGTACTCGGTCGAGAACGCCGTATTCGCCGCCCTCAAAAACGACCTGCTGATCGTCACGCCCGATGCCGGCTACATCCAGTCCGTGCTCAGCGGCGACTACGCCTCGCTCGCCGACGCGCCGGCCTTCACGGATGTCATCGCCCGCCTGTCCGAATCCGCCTACGACTTCGCCGCCTATGTCGACGTCGGCGCGGTATTCACCCAAGCGGCAGAGATGAACGGGAGCGATTTCGAACTGCCAGCCGCATACCTTGACGCGCTGGGTTCGATCGCCGTGGCTGGCGTCAACCGCGGCGGCCGCGATCTGCTGCTCGACTTCGCCTTCACCTACGGCGACTTGTCCGGCCTTGAGGAGTACGGCCTGTCCAGCGCGTTGTACTCCGGCCCGGCGGTCGATCCGGCATTCATGGCGAACCTGCCCGCCAACACGCAGTTCGTGCTGCACAGCCGTGACCTCGGCGGGGCAATCAATCAGATGTTCGAGTCGCTCAACGGATTTGGCGCGTTCGCGTCCGACATGCCCGGCTTCGAACGCGGCTTGCGTGACCTGCCCGTCCGCAGCGACCGCCTCGGCGATACGCTCAAGGCGGCGGCGAACCTCGGATTGACCGCCGCGCTCGGCCTCGACATCGACGACGATGTCATCAACCTGCTCGACGGCGACTTCGCGCTGTTCGCCAGCATTCTGCCGGTCCGCTCGTCGCTGCGGTTCGCCCCGTCGCTCGGCCTGCTCACCGCCGACGGCGCGGCCGGCCCGCGCTATCTGCAAGCGTTCTCGGGCGCGCTCGAGAAAGCCGAACTGCCCGTCACGATTACTACGGTGCGTGACAGCGCGGGCGCGCTGCTCGACCTGTCGCCGCTGACCGATCCGCTGCTGGAGGCCGAGTTCAACCCGCTTGCCGCCCGAGACCCGGCCTACGACTTCGCCATTGCGCACAACGACTCGCTGATGATCGTCGGCAGCACGTCCGCCGCCGAGTTCGCGCTGTCGCCGGACGGCGATTCGCTGTTCGATACCCCGGCGTACCAACACTTCCTTGAGTCGGTACTGCTGCCGGGCGCGCAGTTCATCGGCTTCATCAACGTACCTGCGCTAGAGGGCTTCGCGGAAATCCCGGCCGAGATCACCGACGTGTTCGAGAGCGCCGCGATGTCCGGCGCCGGCGACGAGGCCGGCCTGATCTATCGCTTCAGCATTACGCTGGCCCGATAGGAAGGAGTCAGGAGTCAGGTTTCAGTGTTCAGGGCGTAGTGGGTGCGAGAATTTGCGCCGCCAACGAGAACTCCGCGCGTAGGGGCGACCCGGCGGGTCGCCCGGCGAGACCTCACCCCTAGCCCCTCTCCCCTTACCCCTCTCCCTCGCAAACGGGGAGAGGGGATCTGCTGCCTGTGCCGTAAATCGACGCAGTGTGGCAGTGTGGTAGGGACGCGATACATCGCGTCCGGCGGCAGGATTCTGCACTTGGCGTTCTCCCCCTCTCCTCGGGAGAGGGGGCCGGGGGGGTGAGGTTGGCTTTTCGGGCCAGAGGGTGCGGTCTACCGCCCTTACACTGACAACTGACTCCTGATTCCTGTCAACTGTCGCTAAACCGTGATGTTGTACCCCGCCGCCGCCACGTCGTCGTCGTAGCGCGCGAACGCCAGCCGCACCGTCGCCGTCATCTGATAGGCGTCGTAGTACGGCAGATAGTCCACGCTCACCGCCACGCGCCGGCGCGTCCCGATCAGCCAGCCCGGGCGGTATACCAGCACCGCCGTGCCCTTGTCGTTCGCCCCGGCGAACTCGACCAGTCCGGTCGCCAGCGTGAGCGGCATCTCGGCCGACACCAGCACCGGAATCCCGTCGATGAAGCCGAGCTGTCCGGTCAGCGCCGTGGCATGCACGCCGGCCTTGTCCATCGTCAGGAACTCCGGAAGCGCCAGCAGGGCGGCGTACGTGTTCGAATCGACAATCCATGCGAGGTCGGTCGGTTTGGCGCTGTAACGCGCGGCCATCTTGAAGCGCACCGAGCGCATTTTGGCGAGGGTCGGCGCGCTGGCAAAGTCGACCGCGTTGGCCGTGTTGGTCACGAGCGGCAGATGACGCAGGCCGTCGAACGCCAGAAACGCCTCGGTATCGTCGAGCAGGCCGTCGCTGTCGTTCAAGTTGCCGCCGCCGGTCGTCGTGTCGCCGTTGAGCAGCACGTTGTCGATGCTGTCGAGGATCGCGCGCACGGCCTGCTCGCGGTAGATCCCCAGCACCGGCAGCACGGCGTCCTCGACCAGTTCGGCGCTGAAGCCCACCCGCAGCGCCAGCTTCTGCGCCGTAAGTTCGACCTTCGCCGTGCCGATCTTGTCCGACGGAATGGCGGGGCTGGCGGCGTTGAGCGCCAACTGCGCCTCGTGGCGCGTCTCCGGCACGTACACCACCTTCGGGTCGACGCCTTCGGCCGGCACGTAGAACGGGTTGCTCGGCATCTCCAACTGCCGGAACAACGGCAGCACGACGTTCTCCTGCCGTGCCTTCGCCCACAACTGCGCGCTCCACAGCGCCGGCACCCACTCCGCGCCGTAGTCGGACTGGGCGGTGTAGCTCAGTTCGTCGCTCTTGCGCGCCGACCACCCCGCGCGGCGCACCTTCGCGGCCAGCGCGTTGGCGTAACGTTCGCTGACGCCCTTGCCGGTGCGTGTCCCTGCCAGCAGCAGGCACCCGTGCAGCAGGTCGAACGCGTCGAGCGTGTCGTACGGGCTGCCGACCTCGACGTGGCCGGTCTTGACCGCCTCGTCCACGGCGGACGGCAGGCGCTTCGGCGTGTGAGGGATTGCTTCGGTCGGGCGATAATCGGTCATGTCGTTCATGAGTCCTCCAATTTCCGGTAAGTTCAGGGCGTTGATTGCCGCTTTCAGCGTGCGGACGTCCGTCAGCCGGGGTTCGGCCGGGGTGGGGGTCAGGCTGCCTTCGACGATCACCCACCGTTCGATGCCGCCGTCGGGCGCGGTCTTCACCAGATGCGGCATGCTGCCGCTGCTCCAGCTCAGCGCCCCGCGGGCGATCAGGTCGAGGACAGCCTGCACATATCGGTT
This sequence comes from Candidatus Flexicrinis affinis, assembly GCA_016716525.1. Lineage (NCBI taxonomy): Bacteria > Bacillati > Chloroflexota > Anaerolineae > Aggregatilineales > Candidatus Flexifilaceae > Candidatus Flexicrinis > Candidatus Flexicrinis affinis. Next base: position 272,216 of record JADJWE010000010.1, on the reverse strand, counting down.
GCGCTTGTCGAGCTGCGCCTCGGCCCACAGGCCAACCTCGTCTTTGCGCAGTGTGTCGATCACGCCGAGCGCGGCCGTCTTCACCGCGTCGTCCAGCGCGTGCTGGTACAGCACCGGACGGGTCTCGTACCAGTCCAATCCAAAGTCGGTCGCCGGGGTGAAGTACTCGTCGTGCAGGTCGCGCTGATCGGCGTTTCCCCACACCGCCAAGTACCCGCCGATGCGACCGGTCGCATCCAGCGCCTTTACGGTGCGTGGCGCGGCACGTGCCGTCATATAGATCCCTCCTCGCAGAACACTGCGGCCGCGGGGAGGCCCGGGCCGTCGTCACGTCGTTGATCGTGTGCCGCCACGTTCCGCGCGCCGGGCGTGGCCGTTCCGGGGCGTGTGGGCGGCGATGTACGGCCGATCGGCCGTTGGTAAGGTGCATACCCTCACGGTACGGCCATCCGCGCACTTCGAGATTCAAAAACGTGCGCAAGTTCGTGCGCACATTTGTTCTGGTATTCAGGCGAAAAAAGCGCGCCCGGTTGGAGGTCTCGGGCGCGCTTGGTCGTTAGTCGTCGAACGTGCAGTTCGGGTAGCAGTTCGGGTCGGGGAAGGCGTTGCCGAACGTGCCGGGGATGCGCGTCGGCTCGGGCGGGGGCGGCACGTCGAAGTCGATCGGCAGCGCGTCGATGACCGCCCGCGTCTCGATCGCCAGCAGCGCGATCCATCCGGTCACCCCGTCGGCCGCGTTGATCTCCACCCACGGGCTGTACGGGCTGCGCGCGATCAGCGAGACTTCGGTGCCGGCCGGAACGTAGTTGATGACCGGAAAACCGATGTCCGGCGCGACGCGCAAATCGAACCCGCTCGGGGCGATCACGCGCGCCTTCTGGCCCAAGTCGCCCAACCGCTGCACCGGCTGTGGCGTCGCCTCGTACGCGCTCGTCACCTGCGAGAAGTCGCCGATCAACAGCTCGCCCAGCATCCAGCCCGTCGCGCCGTCCGGAATCCGCACGTGATACCACGTCGCCGCCTCGTTGCGGCCCAACAGCGTCACGCGCGTCTGCGCCGGCACCTGCACGATCACGCCGAAGTCGGTCGACGGCCCCGTGCGCAGGTTGACTGCGCCGGTCGTCGTCGCCACGCCGCCTTGCGCCACCAGAATCGGCCGGTCGAACAACGGCAGCGGCAGATGATCCACCCGCTGCTGGTTGAACGCCGCCGGCACGCTCAACGTCCCGAGCGGGCGGCTTACGTCGCCGGGCGCATGATCGACGCGCATTTCCTGTCCCGGGCTGGCGGTCTGAATCACGCCGTTGGCGACCGCGCGCAGCGTGCCGGACAGCGTAAAGAAGATTGTCGTTGTGGGCGTCGTCTGCACGGCCAGCGTGCCGTTCAGGTCGATGCTGACGCCGTTGACCACCAGCCGCGCGGGGTTGCCGGCAACCGGATTCTGCAGCACCAGCGTGCTGAACGGCGCCGACTCGCACTGCACCGGCGGATCGATCGTTTCGACCTGAATCGCCTGCCACGCCGGAAAGTCCGGCGGCGTCACATTGCGGACGCTCACGTCGCCCAACAGCAGCGCGCTGTACGTGACCGGCGAGTCTTCGACCGCCACCCGCAGGTACGCAAGGCCGTACGGCCCGCTTGGCGCGCTCAGCGGCGGCGTACGCACCGACTCGATCACGCCGGTTTCGACCAGCGAGCCGGTCGCGGCCAGCGAGTTCGCCACCGGCCCCGGCGGCTCGACTGCCGGCGCGCCTCCTGCGTTGCACACATAGCCGAACGGCTGGCCGACACACGCATTGCTCGCGTTGAGCAGGGCAAGTGCATACGGCTCGGCACATTGATCGGCCGGCACAATCTGCGGAGCAGCGGTGTCTTGCGCCATGACGATCACGGAGGCAAATGTCAGGACGGCGGCGAGGGCAGCGGTCAGTCGTTTCAATGCAGAGTCCATGATCATATTGGCGGCTGGGCTTTGCTATAATACCGTCTTTGGTCGTGAGAGTGTATCGTTATCCCCGCCCTCGTAGAGGAACCATCGTGCAACAAGATATCCCGCTGAACCTGCTGTCATCATTTGAGCGATACTTCCCGCAGCGCACGCCGCTGCTCACGCTGCAAGCGCCCGGCTACGACGCATGGATCGCCGCCATCCCTACCGACGACGGCCGGTTCACGCTGGCCTGCCCCGATCGCGGCGGGCGCGCCGTCTTTACATGGCAGTCCGCACGCCAGCGCCAAACCCTCGACCATCGTCCGCTGCCGCCGTGGGCGCTGCTGCCTGCTGCCGTCATCGTGACACTGTGCGCCGAGGATATGGACGTCGCCGGCTTTTCCGCCGTGCTGATCGCCGAAAAGGTCGCCGGGCCGCGTTTCGATTACGGTCTGGGCACCGCCGTCGCCGCCTTCATCCACGCGCTGCACGGCCGCGGTTATACGCAGACCACGCTCGTCGCCCTCATCGACTCCGTCCGCCGCGGCATGGGCGCCGCGTAGCGTGTATGCGGAGGCTTCGCCTCCACACCTCCACAAGGGGGTTGCACCCCTTGACCCCGTCTCTGCAAACGAGGCCGCGTGCGGCCTCGTTTGCATGAAAGGGAGTCCAGAGGGCGAAAGCCTTCTGGCGGGGTTTGGGGCAGCGCCCCAACTGCGTGAGTCTGTTTCAAGTCTGCCTCAACACGGTGAATGCTGACCGATTCTCATCACTCAGCACTTGCAACGTCTCATTCAAGTGAGCAGCACGTCGGGATCGGGTAGTTCGACGCCGCTGATGTCCGCAATGAGCGCGGTAGCGGCCGCGACAGGCTCGCGCATCGACAACATAAACGGCGCATGGCTGGCTTTGCCGTAGCCGAGCTGCTGGCGCGCCTCGTGCGAGACGCTCATCAGCCAGCGCAGGGCCGCCGCGACCTCGAAGTAATCGAGATCAGCGACCGGACCGCTGGTCGCGCGTTCGTACTCGGCCAGCACGTCGTCGCGCAGCTCGCCCAGCCCTTCGCGTTCGAGGCTCTGAAGCGTCGATGCTAGGTCGAAGCGTGCGTCGCTGATCTGCCACATCCAGTCGATTACGTAGGGCGTGCCGTCGTCAGTCATTAGCACGTTCCACGGGTGATAGTTGCGGTGAGTCACGACGGGCTGCGTGCACGGGACGCGGTCGCGGTTGGCGTACAGCCAATCGATCGCAGGCAGGAACTCACGCTGCTGGCGCTTGTCCGCGAGGCCGCGCATCACGTGGATTTCGCGGTTGATCAACGCCAGCGGCGTCATCGCGCTGAGCGTCTTGACCAGCACCTTCGGGCCGCGCTCGTGCAGGTCGACCAGCAGGCCAACGAACTGCGTGATGAGCGCGCGCCGCTGCTGCGGATCGGCCGCCTTCAGCAAGTCGGCCAGCACCGTGCCCTCGACATATTCCATGACGACGAACGGCCGGCCCAGCGGCTTAGGGTCGATCTCGACCAGCATCACACCCGGCACCGGATAGCGCGCCGCGCGCAGGTTGAACAGCGCATGCCGTTCCTTCATGGCCCGGTCTATGCCCTCAGCGTCGTTGGCATAGGTCTTGAGGACGAGCCGCTGCACGCTGCGTTGTCCCTGTTCGGTGTAGCTCAGCTTGAACGCGTAGACGCCAGTCGTCCAGCGCCCGCCGACCTTGCGAAAGTCCTCGACTTTCACGTCGGTGTAGACGCCGGGTTGGGCGGCAAGATAGGTGGTGAGTTGCTTCTGTAGAGTTGTCATAGCTCGTTGCGCATTCGTACAAGCCGCCCCGCAGTCTAGCAGGTCGTGCTCGGCAGCACCGGGTGCGATGGGGTTAGCGGGGGCGGGTGGGTTCGGTCGATTTCACTTCTGATGGAGGGTGGTGATCGCGTCTTACCTTCGGCCGAATCGCGGTTTGCACGATTACACCCCGCAAAGGGGCCGGCCTTCGGGGATTTTGTACGAGTTCCGACCCTCCCTGAAGCCTGCGATGCGCGCCGGACTCTCGAGAACTAGCACGTTTTGCCAATGCCGGCCATGCCAAAACGGATTACCGCATCCTTGTCGCTCGATAGGCTTTGTATGTCTTGACGAATAAATCTCCAAGCGCAACGTGCAGTGTGAATAACGAGTCGCGCGTTTTTGGATAGAAGTGCTGAAAAACAGGCAGGCCTTTGACAGCAGTCCACAAAAACACCGGTTAAAGTTGGGTCTTCATTGCGGTTTTATCGCATCCGCCGACCTCCTAGACTCGCCCATGTCACGCCACACCACCTGTGACTACCGCATTCAGCAGGAGGAGTACCCAGATGCGTTTCCGTTCCTCACTTTGGCGCCGCGTACTGGTCATCGGTATCGCCGCCCTGATTCTGGCAACATTCGGCACTCAGATTACGTTTGCGCAGGACGCCGAAGTCGCGGCCCCGAGCGCGGAAGACTTCCTCAACCTGTCGATCGCTATTGACACCGGTTGGGTGATGCTGACGGCCTTCCTTGTCTTCTTCATGCAGGCGGGCTTCGCGATGCTGGAGACCGGGTTGGTCCGCCAGACCAGCGCCGTCAACGCCCTGTCGGTCAACTTCGTCGACGCGACGATCACTGGCTTCGTCTTCTGGCTGGTCGGCTTTGGCATCGCTTTCGGCGCTGACAACGGCTCCGGCCTGTTCGGCACTTCGATGTTCGCCGTCGGCATCGGCGAGATGGGTCAGGCGCCGTTCGCCTTCAACATCCCCATCCTCGTGTTCTTCGTCTTCCAGTTCGCGTTCGCCGCTACTGCCGCGACAATTACCACCGGCGCCCTCGCCGAGCGCACCGACTTCTTCGGCGATCAGGCCAAGTCGGTCATCATCGGCGCGCTGATCTACCCCGTTGTCGTGCACTGGATTTGGGGCGGGGGCTGGATCGCGCAGCGCGGCTTCTACGATTTCGCCGGCAGCACGGTGGTGCACTTTGTAGGCGGCTTCGCAGCATTGATCGGCGCCATCATCATGGGCCCGCGCCCGGGCCGCGTTTGGGGCAAGCCGCCCCGCCCGCACAACCTCGCGCTGGCCACCCTCGGCACGATGATCCTGTGGTTCGGCTGGTACGGCTTCAACCCCGGCTCGACCCTCGGCGTCGTCGGGCAGCACGATCTGGTCGGTCTGGTCTCGCTCAACACCACGCTTGCCGCCTGCGCCGGCACCTTCGGCACCGCTATCTTTGTCTTCCTTCGCACCAAGAAGTGGGATCTGGCGTACTCGCTTAACGGCTCGCTGGCCGGTCTGGTCGGCATCACCGCGGGTTGCGCCTTCGTCGGCCCGGTCTTCGCCGTCGTGATCGGCATCGCCGCTGGCATCATCGTCGTGCTGGCGATGGACGTCATCGAAAGCCTCAAGATTGACGACGCGGTCGGCGCCTTCGCGGTGCACGGTGTCTGCGGCGTGTTCGGCACGCTCGCCATCGGCCTGTTCGGCGCACCGGAACTGATGGGCGGTAACGCCGGTCTGTTCACCGGCGGCGGCGCGACCGTTCTCGTCAATCAGGCGATCGGTGTGGTCGGTGTGGCGCTGTGGGTCGGCGTGACCTCGACCCTCATGTTCCTCGGCCTGAAGGCCGTCGGCCGCCTGCGCGTCAACAAGAAGGCCGACGAGATCGGTATCGACATATACGAACACGGCACCACCGTCTGGCCCGACATCCTTCCGGTCCCCGGCGACGAGGCTCCCGTGCCCGGCACCACCGCAGCGACTGCCCCGGCCGTCGGCGACTAGCTCGAACCCTTCCCTACGCTTACCGTTAGCCCAAAGAAGCCCGCATGAACGCGGGCTTCTTTGCGTTTCCCTCGGCCCGCCGCCGGTCATGGTAGAATGTGACGATGTAGTGGAGCATTCTACGATGGCAGAGAAACTCATCACCAAAGATCCCGAGATACTCAGCGGCGCACCTGTTTTTCGGGGCACGCGTGTTCCGGTGAAGACGCTCATAGACTATCTAGCTGCCGGCGAATCGATCGATTTATTCCTCGTCGATTTCCCCACAGTATCGCGTGACCAAGTCATCGCATTTCTTCAACTTGCCGAGTCGGCGATCGTACATGAAAGTACTCCTTGACGAGTGTCTGCCGCGCAGACTCAAGAATGCGTTGCCAGATCACGACGTCACGACCGTGCCCGAAGCCGGTTGGGCGGGCAAAAAGAACGGTGAACTGCTGCGGCTTATGGCAGATGAGTTCGACGCGTTTGTTACCGTTGACGGCAATCTCCGAGCGCAACAGAATCTCGATCGGTACCCGCTTGCCGTTGTGGTGCTTCGTGCTCCTGACAACACGTTGGCCACATTGCAGCCCCTGATGGCCGAGGTCGAACAGTCGCTCGCGTCCATTCAACCGGGGCATGTTGTGGTCATTGGTTCCGGCCCACGCACCTTTTAGCTCGTATCCGCCGCTCCCCTGCCAGCACCACCGCAGCGACTCCCCCGGCCGTCGGCGACTAGCTCGAACCCTTCCCAACGCTTACCGTTAGCCCAAAGAAGCCCGCGTTCATGCGGGCTTCTTTGCGTTTCCCTCAGCCCGCCGCCGGTCATGGTAGAATGTGAGGATGTAGTGGAGGCTGTTTCCGTGTTCGAACGAATTACGATAGATTCGGCGCAGATGAATGGCGTACCATGCATCCGGGGATTGCGTATCCCGGTCGCAACGGTTGTCGATATGATCGCCGCAGGAATGACCCCGAACGAGATTCTCGCTGACTTTCCGGATCTCGAACGAGAGGACATCACCGAGGCGTTGCGGTACGCGTCTGCTGCCGTGCGCGAACGGCAACTTCCGCAAATCGTAACGCTGTGAAGTTCCTGGTTGACAACGCTTCTCGCCCGAACCAATACACCGTATCCCTCCTTCATTTTGCTACGCTGGCCGGGTCTTCGGCGTTCTTCCGATCACGTGAGAGTCATCACGGCCAATCTACCGGCTGTGCAAGCAGACTTGGTATCTGGAGCGGTCGTCGTCATTGAACCCTCGCGGGTTCGCGTTCGCACGTTGCCGATGAATCGCCAAGACTGACCTTCGGCCTCGCCCACCCCGATCGTCCGCAGTCAAAAAGTTGTGATATACTTGGGAAATCTTGGGCAGGGCGCCCCAAAATGCGCCTCAAATCATCGGCCATTCACGTTGTACGGGACATCCGACGACGTTTGACGAAGTGACTTCTATCGTACGATCAACGCTGGAGTAGAAAGGACATTCTGCCCGCCGCTTTGATGCGCCGGGCCGTTCCACGTTATGGCAAAATCACATAACAGCAGTACGCAGCCGAAGCTGCGCATCATTCCGCTTGGCGGTTTGGGCGAGATCGGCAAGAACATGACCGTGTTTGAACTCGGCAACGATGCCATCATTGTCGACACGGGCCTGATGTTCCCCGCCAACGACATGCTTGGCGTGGACTACATCATTCCGGACTTCCGCTATCTACAGGAGCGCAAGGACCTCAAGATCCATGCCATCCTGTACACCCACGGCCATGAGGACCACACTGGCGCCGTGACGCACGTCATCAACGCGTTTCAGGGCGTGCCGATCTATGCCACGCCGCTGACTGCCGGCCTCCTCAGCAACAAGCTCAAGGAAGCGCGCCTCACCCAGATGACGAAGGTACACACCTTCAACGCTGGCGATACGCTCAAGGTCGGGCCGTTTACGGTCGACAGCTTCCACGTCAACCACAGCATCCCGCAGTGTGTCGGCTTCGGCATTCACACGCCGTGGGGCATTATCGTTCACACCGGCGACTACAAGTTCGACAACACGCCTGTCGACGGCCAACCCGCCGACTACGCGCGCATTGCCGCGTTCCAGTCCATCGTGCCGCACAACGCCACCAACCCCGACAAGGCGCGCGGTGTCGTCCTGCTGATGGCCGACAGCACCAACGCCGACCGGCCCGGATGGACACCGTCCGAAGCCGTCATCGACGGCGCGTTGGACAAGGTCTTCCGCGAGGCCAAGGGGCGCATCATGGTCGCCACCTTCGCCTCGCTGATCAGCCGCGTGCAGCAGGTCGCAAACACCGCGATGCGTTACGGGCGCAAGCTCGCCATCGCCGGCTACAGCATGAACGAGAACATCAAGATCGCGCGTAATCTCGGCATCCTGAAGGCCCCCGACAGCCTGTTCGTCGACGTGCAGCGCATCGACAGCCTGTCTGACGATCAAGTCGTCATCATGGTCACCGGCGCGCAGGGCGAGCCATCGGCCGTGCTGGCACGCCTTGCCAACGGCAGCCATCGCAACCTCGAAATCGAGGATGGCGACACAATCGTGCTTTCCTCGCATCCGATCCCCGGCAACGAGGAGATGGTGTTTCGCACTATCAATCAGCTCATCCGCCGCGGCGCCAACGTCATTTACGATCCGGTGCTGCCCGTCCACGTGTCCGGCCACGGCAGCCAGGACGAAATGCGCCTGATGATCAACCTTGTCAAGCCGCGCCACTTCATGCCGGTCCATGGCGAACTGCGCCATCTGCGCGCGCACGCCAAGCTGGCGACAGAGGCGGGTATCCCCGAGTCGAACGTGTTCATGTGCGAAAACGGACAGGTGATCGAGATCAACGATAAGGGCGTGCGCCGGGCCGAGCGCGTGCCGGGCGGTTACGTGTTCGTGGACGGCAGCGGTGTCGGAGACGTCGGCCGTGCCGTGATCCGCGACCGTGAAATCCTCTCGCGCGACGGCTTCCTCGTGGTCGTCGTCAACATCGATCGCCAGAATGGCACGATGTTGGGCGATCCCGAAATCGTCAGTCGCGGCTTCGCCTATGAGGCCAACGACCCCGACCTGATGCGTCAGATTAAGTCGGTCGTGGCCGACACGCTCGCCGCCGGGCGCATGAACGGACGCCGTCAGTCGATGCTGGAGGAGAACCTGTCCAAGGTGCTTTACAGTGAGACCCGCCGTCGCCCGCTCGTAATGAGCGTCATCCACGAGCAGTAGGGAAGTCTTCAGGACTCAGGCGTCTGCAATCAGAAAGGGCCGGTGTATGTACCGGCCCTTTTCGATTCGCGGCCCCTCACCCCCCGGCCCCTCTCCCTTGGCAAGCGAGGAGAGGGGGAGAAAGACGTGCCGGAACTAGAGCCCCCTCCTTGGGAGAGGAAGCAAGACGCTGCAAAAAGCAGCAGCCGTCTCAGTGAGACAGACACATGGTAATCAAGTCGAAATGCAATCCTACGCACAGGATAAAAGCCCCTCTCCCCTTGAGGGAGAGGGGTTTGGGGTGAGGGGGCGAGGGTCGCCCCTACGACACCCTCTGTGCCTCCTCTATCTTCTCGGACACGGCAGTGCCGTGTCCCTACGCATAGAATCGCCTACTTCGCGTTCCGCGCCCTCACCGACGCCAGAATCGACGGCGCGGCATACCAGTACGCGCCCTCGAAATCGCCCACTTCCTTCTTCTTCCCGCTCCACGACTCGATGTCGATGCGCATGACCGTCGTCCGGCGCAGTTCTTCGACCACCGGCGGGCGATAATCCTCGCCGGGGATCAGATGCGGCGCGTATTTGTCCAACAGCAGTTGCAGGGCTTCGGTCGCCTCGGCGTCGTCCTCGATCACGCATCCCGTGCCGAACACGGCCACGCCGGCATACTCGACGCTGAACTCCAACGCCTCGTCGGCAGGCAGCAGACGCCCCATCTCCATCACCGAAAAGCACACCCTGACCGGCTCTGGTTGCTCGAAGTTGGAACGCGTGCGCCCGGCCATTGCGGTGTGAATGTAGATGCAGTCGCGTTCGGCGTCATATACGAACAGGTTCGTGTTGACGAACGGCTGATCTCCGACCGCTGTCGCCGTGGTACCGACTGCCGCGCGCTGCAAGAACTCGACAATCCATGCGTCGTCTTCCACAGCGCGGTCGCGCCGCCGGACGTAGTTGACCTGCTCGTGTTTCGGATTTGCCATGTCTGCCTCGGTACGCGTGCGAATCGCTCAATGGGACTACAGTAGCACGGCCGACAACGGTTGAAACCTACCGCATCAGTCCAAATTGGCCGACCACACGCGGCGCCCCACGGCCGATCATCTGCTATGCTTGCAGTTATCCTGTCGGGTTCAGAGGCGCGTCCCATGGACTCTACGACCGAGATTCAGACGCTGCTCGCCGGCCAACCTCAGCCCGTATGCGCGCAGTTGACGCCATTCCGCGTCCTATTTGCAGACGGAGACGCCGGAATTGTGCGCGTCGAATTTTCCCCACAGCCGGCCTTTGAGAATCATTTTGGAAACATACAGGGCGGATTCAGCGTCGCCATGATGGATGTCGTCGTATCGCTAGCGGCGTTCGTCAAAACTCGCCAATGGATACCCACCGTCGAGATCAAGACCAGCTTCGTCACACCCATGCCCATCGCGCCGGCCGTCGGCGAGGGACAGGTACTGCGTTCGGGCCGAAGCGTGACGTTTGTCGAAGGCAAACTCTTCGCCGCCGACGGGACACTCGCTGTTCACGCGACTGCGACCCTTATGGCCGCGAAAACGTAGCAGAGGCTCCGCCTCCGCACCTCCGCAAGGGGTTTGCACCCCTTGACCCCATTACTGCGAATTCGATGCGCGTGCGCATCGAATTCGCGGAAAAGGGAGTCCAGAGGGCGAAAGCCTTCTGGCGAGGTTTGGGGCAGCGCCCCAACAATTCTCAGTCGACGGGGACGAGCAGTGTGAAGACCGTACCGCGCACCGGGTCTTGGTCGAACGTGACGGTGCCGCTCAGCATTTGGGCGCACCGCCGCGCGATGACGAGGCCGATGCCGGCGCCCTGAATCTCGCGGCTGTTGTCGCCGCGTTTGAACGGCTTGAACGCGACCGGCAAGTAGTCGTCTGGCAGGCCGGGGCCGTGGTCGGTGATGGTCGCTTCCAACAGGCCGTCGATGCGCCGCCGAAGCTGAATCGTCACTGCGCCGCCGATCGGGCCGTACTTCACCGCGTTGTCGATCAGTTGGGCCAGTGCGCGTTTCCAAAGCGTGCCGTCGAGCGTCACCCGATCGACCCCTTCGCTGTACGCCAAGTGAAAGTGCGGCAAGCGGGGGCTGTTGGCGAACTCCGAGATCAGTTCCTGCACCACTTCGCGCGCGTCGATCATCTCGCGGCGGACCGGGATCAGCGATGCGTCGAGGCGGCTGAGCAGGCGCAGTTTGTCGATGAATTCGGTCAGGTAATGGACCTGCGTGTGGATACGCCGGAAGTGCTCGTCGCGCTTGGTTTCGTTCAGCCTCAGATAGTAGCGTTCCAACATCGACGACGAGGACAGGATGACCGCCAGCGGCGTACGCAGCTCGTGCGACACATGCGCGACAAACTCCTCCGTGCGCTTGGCGATCGTTTCATCCAGCTCGGTGAGCATCTGATTGCGCTCGTGGTCGAGCTGTTCGCGCTGCGCGTCTACCCGCCCACTGGCATCGCGCAGGTGCAGCACCACCAGCTCGCGGCCAGCGATGTTGACGGGCGTGGCCGCGACATCGCACTCGACCGGGCTGTCGTCGGCGCGGCGGAACACCTGCGCCTCGGCCACTTGTCCGTCGAGGCGAAACCGGCGCGAGATCTGCGTGCGCAGGTTCGCCGTTCCCCACGGCAGCAGTTCCGAGAAATGCGCGGCGCGCACGGTGGCGCTCTCGTGGCCGAGCAGCGCGAGCGCGGCGGGGTTGGCGTCGGTGACTTTGCCTGTGCTCGCGTCCAATACGATGATCCCGTCAAGCGCCGCCTCGAGGTAAGCGGCAAGCCAAACTGGGACAGTCGTCGATGTACTGACGGCCTTGGGACGCGAGGAAGGGGGTTGGGTCATGAGGCCTTGATGCCGGATCGTACCGTACCGGGTCGATTGTAGTCGACTTGCGCCGGCGGTGCGATAACCGCGCGGCGCTGCAGCGTGGATGTTTCGACATTGATATATCGGCGTGCAAAAGGCGGTCGATCCGGGGCCGCCGTCTTGCTCTCCAGCTTGGTGACGGCGCGGCGATCTAACGGGCCGTGCCGGCAGCCCCGGACATGACTCAGGCTAGCATGGGCCGCTTTCGTCACGAGTCACGGACGTGCGCAAGTTTGTGCGCACAGATTTGCGCACGCATTTTCGGCCCAATTCGAGAGATAAATATAGAACATATTTTCCAATATGTGATACGATGTTGGCGTTTGAATTCTGTAATGTGATGATCAGGAGCGATCGATCATGGGCTACACCTCGGAAATGAAACCCGAAACCGCGCGGGTATTGGCCTATCTGCGCAAGTACGTCACGGAGCGTAAAGGCATGGCGCCAGCACTGAATGAAGTATCGAAGGCGTGCTATATGTCGATCAATCAGGTGCGCATCCACCTCGAAATCCTTGAGGCGCGCGGCCTGCTGCGCCGCGAACCGCGACGTGCCCGTGCAATCTGGCTGATCGACGACGCCGACGACTGACGAACCCGGACATGAGCCTGTGGTAAGACATTGGACTAACTTGGTATGTCGGCCTGTTGTACCATCGGTGGGTCCCGTTCTAAACCGATCCCGAGATTCCGCGTAATGGTCGCAGCTGCAGCCGAATTCGTGACGCAACGTCCCTATCAGTCCGACCGCCGGTCGCCCGTTCGCTTCATCTGGAGCCACGTCCGCCGTCAGCCGGTGCTTATCATCACCATGTTGATCGGGGCGATCAGCAACGCGGCGCTGGCTTCGGCCATACCCTATTTCACGGGGCAGGCGTTCAACGCCATGCTCGCCGACCAGACGCAGGCCGTCATGCAGACGATCGGCTCGATCGCGCTGGCGCTGTTTGCCTCGCAGCTCATTCGCAGCGTGCTGCAGCTCATGCGCAACGGCTCCGCCGAAACGTTCAGCCAGCGCCTCGAACGCGACGTCCGCGACGAGTTGTACGCCAGCCTGCTTGGCAAAAGCATGTCGTTCCACGATAGTCAGGCCGTGGGGGAGATCATGGCCCGCGTCACCAACGACGTGCGCGAGGTCAACTTCTTTATGAACCCCGGCATGAACCTGCTTATCGGAAGCAGCATGTTCCTGATCATGCCGATTATTTTCTCGCCGGGCATCCACCCCGCGCTGATCCTTACGCCGCTGACGTTTGTCAGCCTGCACATTATCGTCCAATACATCTTCGTCCGCCGTCTCCACCCGATCGCGCAGCAGGTGCGCCGCAACTTCGGCCTCATGAACGCCCGCTTGGCCGAGGCGCTCGACGGCCTGCAGATCATCAAGGGTTCTGCGCAGGAACAGCAGGAATCGGATCGCTTCGACGGCCTCGTGGACGAGGTCAAGAGCGCGTTCATCCGGCAGGGCCGAATCGAGGCGCAGTACTTCTCGAACCTGCTGCTGCCCCTGTCTATCGCCGCCGGCCTCATTCACTCGGCGCTGTTGTACCAGCAAGGGCTGATCGACATCGGCGGTATCGTCACCTACAACGGCCTGCTGTCGCTGTTCGGTTTCCCGGTGTTCACGTCGCTCAACTCGCTGTCGCGCCTCGCGCTCGGCCTCGCCAGCGCCCAACGCATTCTGGCGATCATCAACACCGAGACCGACCTCGACCGCAACGAAGCGGGGCACAGCGCGCCCGTCCACGGCGATGTCGTGTTCGAGCACGTCGACTTCGGCTACGACCCCGACAACCTTGTGCTCCACGACATCTCGTTCACTGCGCAGGCGGGCCAAACGGTCGCCATCGTCGGCCAGACAGGCGCGGGCAAGTCGACCGTCACCAAGCTCATCAACCGCATCTACGACACGCGCCGCGGCCGGGTCACCGTCGACGGCGTGGACGTGCGCCAGTGGAACCTGAAAGCCCTGCGCGCGCAGATCAGCATTATCGAGCAGGACATCTTCCTCTACAGCCGCACCATCGCCGAGAACATCGCCTTCGGCAAGCCCGACGCGTCGATGGAGGAGATTATCGAGGCCGCCAAGCAGGCGCAGGCGCATGACTTCATCACCGGCTTCGAGCACGGCTACGAGACGGTCATCGGCCAGCGCGGCGTGACCCTCTCCGGCGGGCAGCGCCAGCGCCTCGCCATCGCCCGCGCCTTCCTGACCAACCCGCCCATTCTGATCCTCGACGACTCCACCAGCGCCATCGACAGCGCCACCGAGGACCGAATCCAGCGCGCGATCTATGCCGCCGCCAAGGGCCGCACCACCCTCCTGATCACGCACCGTCTCAGCCAAATCCGCTGGGCCGATCACATTGTGGTGCTGCGCAACGGGCGCGTCGTGGCGCAAGGCGCGCATGAGCAGCTTCTGGCCGAGAGCGACGCCTACCGGCGCATCTTCGCGCGCTACGAAGGCGAATCGCAGAGCCCCGACGTCAGCGTCCAAACCGGCGCCGGCTAGCCTCTGCGTAGGTTGAACGCCCCCAGATTCTAACGCCGTGCTTGTTGGACCGTGTTAGAATCGGCGGGTATAATGAAATCAGGGTCGCAGTTGCGGCGTCGACAGTGAGTGGCGAGGATTTCCGCGTATGATCGAAGTAACGATAGACAGCGTGCGCGTCAGTTTGACGACGCAGCAGCGGATTGTGGTGCTGAAGGACAACACGTCCGACCGCTACCTTGCCATCTTCATCGGGCCGTTCGAGGCGGACGCAATCACCTACGAGCTGCAGGAGATCGCGCAGCGCCGGCCGCTGACCCACGACCTGCTCAAGACCGTCATCGAGGAATTGGGCGGAACGCTGGCGTACGTGCTCATCAGCGACATCAAGGACGACATCTATTTCGCCCGTCTGGTCATCAACCTCGGTGACGACCGCCGCGTCGAGATCGACAGCCGTTCGAGCGACGCCATTGCGTTGGCGGTGCGCGTCCGCGTGCCGATCTTCGTGGCCGAGTCGGTGCTGGATCGCGCTGGAATCCGCCCCGAGAGCGACATCGAAGTCGATGTCGAAGCCGAGGACGTGGAAACCGACGAGCCGCCGGTCGATACCCGCAAGCTCAGCGCGTTCGCCGATTTTCTCGATACGCTCGATCTCGAAGACTTGGGCGACGACGACAAGTAAGCCATTTCGCACCATTCTCGCAGTTCGTGTGGGCGGCCCGCGTGGCCGCCCGCCGTATTCGTGTCGACCATGACTGACTCTGTTCCCCGCGGTACCTCAAACGAATTGTCCGTCCCTGCCTCGATCGAGGCGGAGCAGGCGCTGCTTGGCGCGGTGTTGATCGCGCCGGCGTCGTACATCAATGTCGCTTCGTACGTGCGCGAGGACGACTTTTTCCTGCTGCGCCACCAGCACATCTGGGCCGCGATGAGCCGGCTGTCCGAGCGCCGCGAGCCGATCGACTTGCTGACCGTGTCCGAAGAGCTGGACGCGGCCCAACAGTTGGGAATCATCGGCGGGGCGGCCTATCTGGCGCAGCTTGCCAACAGCTCGCCCACCTCGATCCATGCCGAGTTCTACGCGCAGTTGGTTGAACGCGCCGCCGTGCGCCGCCGCCTGCTCAAGGCCGCCGACGAGATGAAAGCCGTCGCCGCCGACGAAACGCTCGACCTCGACAGCGTCATCGGCAAGGCCGAGACCGCGCTCTACAACGTCACGGATCGCCAGATCCGGCGCGATTTCATTCAGATGGACGAGGCGGTCAACCAGTACTTCGACCGCATCGAGCACCTCATCAACAACCCGCACGACCAGTACGGCGTGCCCAGCGGCTTTCAGGACCTCGATCAACTGCTGGGCGGCTTCCAGCGCACCGACCTCGTCATCTTCGCGGGACGCCCCGGCATGGGTAAGACATCGTTCTTGCTCTCGGCGGCGCTCAATGCCGCGCGCCTCAACCGCACGATTGCCGTGTTCAGCATGGAAATGGGCAGCGATCAGCTCGTGCAGCGTCTGGTGTCGATGGAGACCGGCATAAACAGTCAGGCGCTCCGGCTTGGCCGCCTGACGCAGGGCGAATACCAACGGTTTGTCGAGGCGGCAGGGCGGCTCAGCCGTCTGCCGATCTTCTTCGATCAGACCAGCCAGCTCACGCCCATCGAACTGCGCACGAAGTGCCGCCGCTTGCAGCACGAGTTCGGCCTCGATATGGTGGTCATCGACTACCTGCAGCTCATGTCCGCCGGCGGCAATTTCCAGAATAACCGCGTGCAGGAAATCAGCTACATCAGCCGCGCGCTGAAGGAACTTGCCCGCGAATTGAACGTGCCGCTGTTCAGCGCGTCCCAGCTTTCGCGCGCGGTCGAGAGCCGGCAGGACAAGCGCCCGCAGCTTTCCGACCTGCGCGAGTCCGGTTGTTTGTCCGGCGACGCGCGGGTCACGATGGCCGACGGCACGACCCTGCCGATCCGCGCGCTGGCGGGGCGTTCGGGCTTCGCCGTCCGCGCGCTCAACATCGAGACGCACGCATTCGAGCGTGCCGAGGTCAGTGCGGCGTTCTGCACCGGGATCAAGCCGGTCTTCCGCCTGATCACGGCGGACGGGCGGACGATCCGCGCCACGGCCAACCACAAATTCCTGACGCCGGACGGCTGGACACGCCTCGATGCCCTGCGAACGGGTATGTCGATTGCCGTGCCCATGGCGGTCGAGGCGCGCGCGGTCGAACCGGCCGGATTCGCCGCCCCGCGGCAGACGTCTGCTGCACCCGTCGCCGCCGCATGGGAATCCATCGCGGAGATCGCCGCCGAGGGCTGGACGGACGTCTACGACCTCACCGTGCCGGGGCATCACAACTTCGTCGCCAACGACATCGTCGTTCACAACAGCATCGAGCAGGACGCCGACGTGGTGATGTTCCTCTACCGCGACTCGGTCTACAACCGGGAGACGGAGTTCCCCAATCAGGCCGACGTGATCGTCGCCAAGCACCGCAACGGCCGCACCGATACGGTACACTTGTACTTCGACTCGGCGCTGACCAAGTTCATGGACGCTGCGGTGAAGAAAGTCGACCTTGGGGATCAGCGATGACGCGAATCACACCCCCGTTCCCCGATGTGCTGGGCGCGTCCGGCCTGCCGGATGCCATTCCCGGCGGCCTGTTGTCCGCGATCGATTCGCTGGCCGAACTCAAGATGACCCTGTTCTGCATCTGGGCCTTCAGCCAGCATGACCCGGTCGGCGGGCTGTATTGGCTGCGCAAAGCCGACATCGACACGCACCGCAAAGTGCACGGGTTGGAGGAATCCGCCGCGGTCGAAGGGCTGGCGCGCGCCGTCGCACGCGGTACACTTCTGCCTGTCTACGCCAACGCGCCGGACGGCGGGATCGAACTGGTGTGGGTGCTGCATACGCCGGGCGCTTCGGCGGCCGTCGGCAGTGGGGACTGCGCCGCGCGCCTCGACGCGGCCGGCCAATTGATCATCCTGCCGCCGCGCCCCAGCGTGTTCAAACTGTACGAAGAAAACATCGGCCCGCTCACCGGCTTGATCGGCGAGGAACTGGTGGCGCTCAGCGACGACTTCAGCGAAGCGTGGCTGCGCGAGGCAATCCAGATCGCCGTCGAGCGCGAAAAGCGCAGTCTGGCGTATGTTCGGGGGGTGCTGCGGCGCTGGCGCAAGGAGGGTAAGCGGCGTGAGGCGGATCAACGATCTTCTGAGCGGGATGGGCGCACCGCAACCGGAAAATATGCAGAGTACTTCGAGCGCTGATCTTGCCGCGGGCGGCCCGTGCGCGCTGTGCGGCGCGGCCGACTCGATCTGTCAGGGGCTGGGCGTTATCCGCTACGACGTCCCGATGGACGACCCGCGCTGGGGCAAGCTGCACCGCTGCCCGAATTTCCCCGTCGAGCGCGATGTCGAACGCCAGAACCGCCTGCGTGCGCTGAGCAATCTCGACGCCCTTTCGGACAAGACCTTCGCCGCCTTCCAGACCGAGCTCCCCATGCATACTCCGGCCGAGCGCGGTTCGCTGGCGATGGCGCTCAGCGTCGCCCGCAGCTTTGCCGACAACCCCGCCGGCAAGTGGATTCTGCTGCAAGGCCCGTACGGATGCGGCAAGACCCACCTCGCCGCCGCTATCGGCTTGCAGCGGCTTCAACACGGCGATGTCGTCCTGTTCATCACCACGCCCGACCTGCTCGATCACCTGCGCGTGAGCTACGGCGAGGAAGCCGACGGCGGCTACGACGAGACGTTCGACCGCATCCGCGGCTGCGACCTGCTCATCCTCGACGACCTCGGCGTCGAGAACCCGAGCGCATGGGCGAAAGAGAAGCTGTTCCAGCTTCTGAATCACCGCTACATGCACCGACTTCCGACGGTCATCACCACCAATGCCGAACTGGAACGGCTCGACCCGCGCATCAGCTCGCGCCTGCACGACGTCGACCACGCCAGTCGCGTGATCATCGACGCGCCGGATTACCGCAACACCGACGTCGACCAGCGCGACCACCTGACCAGCAGCCTATCGCTCCACCGCGAACAGACCTTCGAAACGTTCGACTCGAGAAGCGGCCTGTCTGTCGAAGAACAGCGCAACCTCGTCAACGTCGCCAACGCGGCTGTCGCCTATGCGCAGAACCCCAACGGTCGCTGGCTCGTGCTGGCGGGCGGCCCCGGCACCGGCAAGACGCATCTCGCCGCCGCTATCGGCTTGTATCGCGAACAGATGCGCGACGACGTGTTCTTTATCACCGTGTCGGACCTGCTCGACGACCTGCGCACGACCTTCTCGCCCGGCGCCGCCTCGACCTTCGACCAACGGTTCAACAAGGTCAAGAACGTCGGCCTGCTGATCCTCGACGACTTGAGCAGCACCGGCCATACCGAATGGGCTCGCGAGAAACTGTTCCAGCTCATCGACTACCGCTACGTCAAACGCCTTCCGACGGTCGTCACGCTGGGCGATTTCGAGCGCCTCAACGAGCGCCTGCAGGTCCGCTTGCTGGACGAACGGCTGTGCGCGCGCTTCGAAGTGACCGTCCCTCCGTACGTCATGCGCCAACGCCGGAGATAACGCGGCCGATGGTGAGCAGCGTCACGCCGTTGACGGTCGTCCCCTACGAGCGCCGGTACCGTGCCGAAGTGCTCGACCTGATTAGCTACAGCTATCAGCGGCACGTGCATCTCGACTGGTACGACGCCGACGAGTGGCTCGACCATATCGGCGGAATCGTCCAGTTGGCGTGGCGCGGGACGCATCTGGTCGGCATGCTCGGCGCATCCTATCCGACCGATGGCATGGCGTGGTTGAGGCTGGCCGCGCTGGCCGACGGCGTCCACGAGCAGGAGGTCATGGATCGCCTGTGGGTGCCGCTGGTCGATGCGATGGTGGTCGCTGGCGTCCGCCAGTGCTGGGTGTTGGCGCTCGAGCCGTGGCTCGACTACGCGCTGGCCCCGCTCGGCTTGCGACAGGTCGAAATGCTGGTCACACTGCGCCGCGAGGGCGCTGCGCTCCCGCCCGTCGACTCCCATGGCGTGACGCTCCACACCGCGACGATCGACGATGTGGAAGAAATGACCGCTATCGACCAAGCCGCCTTTGCGCCGCCGTACCCGATGAGCGCGCACGACATGCGGCGGGCGTACCGGACGTCCGCGATCTCCACCGTCGCGCGCCTCGATGGCCGGATGGTCGGCTTCCAGATCAGCACGCGGCACGGCGATCAGGGGCATCTGGCCCGGCTTGCCGTCCTGCCCGAGCTGCAGGGCCACGGCATCGGCGTGCTGCTCACGCGCGAGTGCGTGGCGGCTTTCCTGCGCCGCCAAGTCGACGCCGTGTCGGTCAATACGCAGGCCAGCAATACGCGCTCACTCAAGACCTACCAAGCCCTCGGCTTCGCACGCACCGGCTACGATCTCCCGATCTACGCCGCGACGTTCGCGTAGGGTTGACCTGAGACAGCCTCGCCCGCCCCAGCGCGCGAAGTTTGGGCGTGCGCGTATTCCACGCGGCGGGCGACTCGGCGGATCGCCCCTACATTCAATTTGCGCCCGCGTTTGTGCCCGGGCACGGAAACCGCAAATCGTCTCGATGTGGTAGGGAAGGGGGCGTGCCCCGTCCGGCGTGAGGCGGAGAGGGATATCGGGGTGAGGTTCGGCGCGGGCGACCCGGCGGGTCGCCCCTACAGACCGCCACTGTGTGCTGTGTACCCGTTCTTGCCCTTACTCATCACTCATCACTCCCGACTCATCACTGCCCTAAAGGCCGTACTTGAGCAGGGCTTTTTGCGTGACGCCGCGCGTCATCTCGAACAGCGCGGCATTGTCTTCGGTGCGTTCTTCGGCGCGGTTGCTCAACAGTCGCTGGATCTGCACTTGCAGCGTCTTGACGTTCTCCTCGGGCAGCACGATATCGTCGTGCAGCGCGATTCCGGCCACCACCAGCGGCAAGTACACGTCGGCGAAGGTCAACGGCCCGCCGTCCTGCAGCTTCGCCATCCAGTCCTCGGCGGCCTTTTCCAGCTCTTCGTCGGTGCCCAACTCGACACCTGCTGCCGCCTCGACGGTGTGCATCGCGTACAGCAGCGTATCTTGGAGCAGTGGATCGTAGCAGCGTTCGGGCAGGAACTTCGTCGCGAACCGCGCGATTCGGTCGTCGTCATCCATCAGCCGCAAAATTGCGTCAAGCCAATTCAGCCGGATCGGGGTTGTCAGCGATTTGGTCTGACGCTGCAGCAGCGGCGCAACCTCATATTCCGAGCGCGGCAAGTACGTGCGTCCGTAGGTCTGCTCGCCCGTACATGCGTATTCGACGATGTGCACCATCAGCCGCGCGATCAGCGACGCCTCGACGTCGGTTAGGCTGTAGCCGCCGTCGCGGAAGCGCGCCAATGTGCGCTGGGTCAGCGGCTCAAGCAGGCGCGTACGATCGAGCGAAGGCAGCAGATGTTCGAGCACCGCCGCCTTATGCCGTTGCAGCAGTACGCGCGAATCTTCGCGCAGGTCATGGCGTGACCACAGTGTGCGATAGTCGGCCTTGAGGTCGACCACCGCGCCGATTGTCCCTTCTTCGACTTTGAGCGTGGCCTCCAAGACCTGCCCGCCGCCGCCGAACAGTCCGCCTTTGCGCTGCACCGCGCCGAAGTAACGCAGCTTCTTAAGCGTTTCGATCTGCTGCTGCTGCTGGCGCGGGAGCACCGCCATCGACACCTCGCCGCCGCCGTCCTGCTTGCGGATGCGCGTCGCGCGGCCGTTCAACTTGGCCGACACCGAGATCGCGAGCTTGTAAACGCCCGGCACCGTAACCGGCATGGTCGTGACCGGCAGCGTCACCATACCGACCTCCGCCGCCTGCATGCCGATCGCCAGCCGCTGCGACTTCGCGATGAAACGCTTCGGTTTGCCGTCAAGGTCGCGCTCGGGCACTTCCAACGTCGTCAACACTTCGACCGGCGCATCGACCACGTTCTGCAGCACGACGACAACCGTCACAGCGCGCCCCGCCTTGACCGGGTTCGGCGCCAGCGCAATCACGGCCTGTACCGGGCCGAAGTCGGCGCGCAAGTTCTTCGAGATGTAGCCGAGGATATCCGGGAAATTCTGCGGGTCTGCCATAAGGTCGCTGCCGGGAGTCTAAAGAAGCACTATGCCGCTCAGTGTAACGCTATTCACGCGCACGTGTCTATAAATGAGGGACACGCCTGCAGAGGTTTCGCCTCCGCACCGCAAACAAGGGGTTTGCACCCGTCTCTGCCTCACCCCAAACCCCTCTCCCGAAGAGAGGGGCGGCCGAGTCCGGCGTGTTTTTCTCCCCTCTCCTCGGGAGAGGGGCCGGGGGTGAGGTCTGAGTGGAGTTAGGGCAGCGCCCGAAATGTCAGGCGTGAACGGCTTCCGTATCCGCGGGGGCGTAGACAGGCGGAGTGCCCGACGGCACGGTCGCGGTGAATGGTTTGCCCTCCTGCGCGCAGATGAGCTGGATCGCGGTGCGGCCGGACGCGGCGGCCATCGGCACACTGCCGCCCGGCTCGACCCACTGGCCGGCCATCCAGAAGTTCTTCAGGCCGGGCAGCGTGCGCTTGACGCCGAAGATCAGCATGCGCATCGTTTCCGGCGTGAGGAGCCAACCGCATGTCGCGCCCTGCCAGTTGCCGGTGAATCGTTCATAAGTCAGCGGCGTGGCCTCATCCTTGAACTCGACGTCGGCGGTGATGCCGGGATGCCACGCCTCGATCCGTGCCAGCAGCAGATCGGTCACCTGCCGCTGTTCGGTGTCGTACAGACGCCGGCCGTGGATGTTGTCCCAGTAGTGGTAGTCCGAGCGCATCATCACCTGCACGACCGACTTGCCTTCCGGCGCCAGTGTCGGGTCGAAGCTGTAGTGTTTGACGCCGATCTCACTGCGCGGGTCGCCGATCAGCGTCATCGGCTTGTCGAGCAGGTAGGTTGTCCAATGCGGATGCTCGCGCATATCGCGTTTGACACCGAGCGAGACCTGTACCTGCGTGTGCATCGGCAGGTGACCGTCATACATCCGGCGCACCTTGGCGTCGGCGTACTCGCCGTCCAACAGGTGAAAGATCGTGCGCCGTCCGTCCGCAGCGGAGATGACATAGTCGGCCTCGATCTCCCGGTCGTCGTACAGGCGCACGCCGGCGGCACGCCCGTCGCGCGTAAGGATGCGCTCGACCTGCGCGTTGTACTCGACGCGCCCTCCCAGCGCCAGGAAGCGCTTTTCGATCGCCTGCGCGAACTCCAGCGAGCCGCCCTGCGGGTAGGCGGCGTTGCCGGTATGTTGATAGGCCAACAGCATCATGCCCATCATCACCGGCGCGTCCTCCCACGAGAACATCTGCGGGACGGCGCGGCGTAGGAACGGGTCGCGGAAGCGCTGGGCGAACTGCTTGGCCGAGATGCCCCAGCGCAGCATGGCGGGCAGGAACGGCATCATCTTCATGCCGAACCGCCGCCACTCGTTGCCCGTCATCAGATTGCGCGGCCTGTCGTACAACACACCGAGATCGAACGTCTGGAAGTGACGAATTCCCCGGCACAGCGCCTTGATCGGGCCGGCATCCTGCGGCGACAGTTCGAGCATGTGCGCTTCGAGCTGGTCCGGGTCGGCGTACACGATCAGCGTGCGCTGGCCGTCGGTGATGTGCTGATACTCGGTATGAGAGATCATCGTGCGGCCCTGAATCGCGCCGAGTTCCTCCCACATGCGGTAGAACGAATTGCCCGGCGCCGTGCCGAACAGGTAGTGGATACAGCCGTCGAAGATGTAGTCCTTGCGCTTCCACGACATGCACAGGCCGCCGGGCAGGGTGTGCTGCTCGAGGATTTGCACGTCGTAGCCGTTCATGCGGGCATAGCATCCGGCCGCAAGACCGGCGATCCCCGCGCCGATGATCAGAATGCGTTTCTCCGCCACGAGCGATTCGCTTTCTGCCGGGAGGCGCGCCGAAATATAGGCGTCCCGGCCTGAGTTACCCCCAGTGACCAGCGTAGCCCCGAAGTTGTCGCACTCTGTAGTGCCGAATGGCCCCCGTCCGGCGTGATGTTTCGCAGTGGTTTGCAGAGGCTTCGCCTCCGCACCTCCACAAGGGGTTTGCACCCCTTGACCCCATTACGGCAAATTCGATGCGCACGCGCATCGAATTTGCGGAAAAGGGAGGCCAGAGGGCGAAAGCCTTCTGGCGGGGTTTGGGGCAGCGCCCCAGTTTTCTACACCCGCCTCGCCATGCGCAGCGACAGCGCCTCGAACCCGTGCCGCTCATAGAAAGCGATGGCGCGTTCGTTGAAGGCAGCGACGCCCAGCGAGATCGTCTCCGCCCCGCGCTCGCGGGCGACAGCAAGCGCGGCCTCCAGCAGCAGACGCCCCACCCCTTGCCCCTCGTATTCCATCTCGACAGACATCTGATCGATGTGGAAATTCGGCGTGCTGTACACGAACGGGTTGTCCGGAATCGTCTGCACAAAGGCGAGGATGTAGCCCACCGGCGTGTCGCCGTCGTAGGCGATGGCGACATAAGCGTTCTCGTCCATCAAGTGCTGCGCGTGCCACGCGATCACCTCGGACTGGTCGGGCCGAATCGGTTTATAGCGCGCCGGCAGCGCGTCGACGTGAAGCTGATGCACGCGCAAGTTGAGGCGTGCCAGCACGGCGGCATCTTCGAGTCGGGCAGGGCGAACCACAATGGACATCGGCATGACCTCGAGATTTCCAGACCGAAAGCGGCACGCTCACAACAGCTTGACCATCGTATGCGAAAGACGCTCAAACCCGTGGCGCTCGTAGAAGGCGATCGCGCGCGTGTTGAAGTCATGCACCACCAACTGAACGCGCTGCGCCTTGCGCTCGTGCGCGACATCCAGCGCCCACTCGAGCAGGCGGCGGCCCACACCCTTACCTTCGTACGCCTGTTCGACCGAAATCTGCTCGATGACGAGCGACGTCGAACCGAACACCAGTGGATGGTCGAGCGCCATGTGCAGCGAACACGCCGCGTACCCGACCGGCATGTCGCCGTCAAAGGCGATGGCGATCGGGTTCAGCGGACTGTCGAGCATCGACTCGTACCACGCGGTCACCGCCGGGTTGTCGGGGTGGAGCGCCTTGAAGCGCCACGGATAGGCGTCTGCGTGCGCCCGGAGCACACGCATCGTCAGCCGCGTGAGTACCGGCGCGTCCTCGCGCACGGCCGGGCGGATGGTGAGGGTCATAGGCGGCCTACTCCGGCTACGCCCCCGGCACCGGGCGCGGATTGCGCTCTTTGAAGCCCCACTGGTGCCAGTACGGGTATGCCGGCGGCGTAGCGCTGGCGGTGTCCAGCTTGTCGACCTGCTCGGCCGTCAGGTTCCAGTCGATTGCGCCGAGGTTGGACATCAACTGCTCTTCGTTGCGCGCGCCGAACACCAGCGTGCTGACCGTCGGGCGCTGCAAGCACCAGTTGAGCGCGACCTGCGCGACCGTCTTGCCGGTTTCCGCGGCAATCTCGTCGAGCGCGTCGATGACACGGTACAGGCGCTCCTCCGGCACGGCCGGCCCCTCGCCGCCGATCTGCCCGACGCGCGTGTTCGGTCCCGCCGCTTGGCCGCGCCGGATTTTTCCGCTCAGCCGCCCGCCGCCCAGCGGGCTCCACACCAGCGTGCCGACCTTCTGATCGAGCGCCAGCGGCATCAGTTCCCACTCGTAGTCGCGGCAGATCAGCGAGTAGTACGCCTGATGCCCGACATAGCGCGACCATCCGTAGCGTTCGCTGATCGAGAGCGACTTCATCAGGTGCCAGCCTGAGAAGTTCGAGCACGCCAGATAGCGCACCTTGCCGCTCTGTACCAACGACTCGAGCGTCGACAGCACTTCCTCGACCGGGGTCTTAGCGTCGAAGCCGTGCATGGTGTAAATGTCGATATAGTCGGTCTGCAGGCGGCGCAGGCTCCCCTCGACCGACTTAATCAGGTGAAAGCGAGACGATCCGACGTTGTTGGGGTCGGTGTCGTCCATGCGGAAGGTCGCCTTAGTCGAGATCAGCACCTTGTCGCGCTTGCCGGCCAGCGCATGGCCGAGGATTTCTTCCGACGCCCCGCGCGAGTACACGTCGGCGGTATCGAACAGGGTCACGCCGTGGTCGATGCAAATGTCGACCAGCCGCTTGGCCTCGGCGACGTCGGTGTTGCCCCACGCGCTGAAGAAGTTGCCGCGTCCGCCAAACGTGCCGGTGCCGAATGCCAGCACGGGGACCTTGAGTCCCGATCCACCAAGCAATCTGTGTTCCATGACCGCCTCCTCAAGAATAGCGATGAGTGGAGAGTGATGAATCGAGAGTATACCCGGTGCTTCGCGTGGCGGGACGTTACGCCGCTTGCTCCGCCGGCTCGGGTTCCGGCGCAGGCTCGGCCGGTGACGCAGCAGGCCCGCTGAGCAGCCCGAAGTTCCGCAGCGCCGGTATCCACCGCGCGATACCCAACACGACCAGAATCGTCCCGATGCCGCCGGTCACGACCGCCCCGACCGGCCCAAGCAGCGCCGCGGCGACGCCGGATTCGAATCCGCCGAGTTCGTTCGACGCGCCAATGAACACGCTGTTGACCGCCGACACGCGCCCGCGCATCTCGTCCGGCGTGTACGTCAGCACCAGCGTGTGGCGGATCACCACGCTGATGTTGTCAAGCGCGCCGAGCAGGAACAGCATCGCCATCGACAGCACGAACGACGTTGACACGCCGAACACGATCGTCGCGACGCCGAAGCCCGCCACCGCCCACAGCAGCGTATGACCGGAACGCTCGAACGGGGCGCGCCGGCTCAAGTACACCGCCATCATCAGCGCGCCGACGGACGGGGCCGTGCGCAGCAGGCCGAGGCCGGTCGCGTCGACCATCAGGATGTCCTTGGCAAACACAGGCAGCAGGAACGCCGCCCCGCCGAACAGCACAGCGAACATATCGAGTGTGATCGCGCCGAGGATCACCGGCGATCGGCGCAGGAACTGCCATCCGCCGCGGATGGCTTGCAGCGGCGGTTCGTTGGCCGAGATGAAGGTCTTCTGCTTGACGTCGATCATCAGCAGGGCGGCCACCAGCACACAGCCCGCCGCCGCGTTGACGAGGTACACCAGCGCCGCGTCGTTCGCCAATGCGATCAGCAGGCCACCCAGCGCCGGCCCGAGGATGGCCGACGACTGCCACACCGTCGAGTTCCACGTCACCGCGTTGAGATACTGCTCCTGCGGCACCGTCAGCGGCGTGAGCGCGCCCTCGGCCGGGTTGTTGAATGCACGCGCCGCGCCGATGATCATCAGCACGCCGTACAGCAGCACCAACGGTCCTTCGGTGATCGACAACACCGCCAGCACCAGCGAACACACGATCAGCACGAGCTGCGAAATGAGCGCGATTCGCCTGCGGTCGTAGCGGTCGGCCGCGTACCCGCCGAACACTGACAGCAGCAGCACGGGGATGATCTGCACCAGCCCGACAAGCCCCAGCGCGAAGGCGTCGCCGGTGCGTTCGTACAGCTCCCAGCCTACGCCCACGCTGACCATCATCTCGC
This sequence comes from Candidatus Flexicrinis affinis, assembly GCA_016716525.1. NCBI lineage: Bacteria > Bacillati > Chloroflexota > Anaerolineae > Aggregatilineales > Candidatus Flexifilaceae > Candidatus Flexicrinis > Candidatus Flexicrinis affinis. Next base: position 245,364 of record JADJWE010000010.1, on the reverse strand, counting down.
CGATCTGCGCCGGCATGCGCCCCGCGATCAGCAGGCGAAAGTTGCGATAGCGCAGCGCCGCGTACGGGTCACGCCGCGCCGGGCGGTTGGCAGGAGATTTGTGCATCTATGCGACCTGTGGGTTCAACGAACGGTCTCGGTATCCGCTATGGCGTGTTGGGGCGCTGCCCCAAACCCCGGCAGGAGTTTGCACTCCTGCACCTCATCTCTCGCGATTTCGAGCCGCGCGCGGCTCGAAATCGCAGAATTGGGAGTCCAGAGGGCGCAAGCCCTTTGGAGTGAATCGTTTCCATGACGTGTTGGTAGAAGGCTACCCGGATTTGCGGGTTTGCTCAATGACCAAGTGCGACCACCACGGCGGAGGCAGTGGTGTCGGTGTGGGTCAGGCTGACGTCCCACTCCGTGAGGCCCATTTCGGCAGCAAGCTTGGCGGCCGCGCCGTGCAGGGTGAGGACCGGCCGTCCGCGCGGGTCGCTGGTGATCTCGATCTCTTTCCAGCTCACGTCGCCGATGCCGGTGCCGAACGCCTTGCCGACCGCTTCTTTGGCGGCGATCCGCGCGGCAAGGCGGTGCGGCTTATCGAGGCACTCGGCGCGCTCGGCGGCGGTGAAGAACCGATCGAGGAAGCGCTCGCCCAATCGGGCGATGCCGTCCTCTATCCGCTGAATGTCGATCGAGTCAATTCCGCAGCGCAGCACGCCGCCCTCCGTGAATCAAACGCAGCAGGCAGTTCGCCCTGCTGCGTCATACGGACTGTTGTGGATAGTCGCCCCGGCGGGCACTGCCGGATTACGCTTCGGGCGCAGGCTCGCCACCAGCAGGCAGGGCCGCCTTGGCGCGTGCGGCTTCGATCTTCTCCAGCCGCTCGGCATTGAGCTTGCGCAGGCGCTGCACGGCAACCGATTCGTCCGGCTTCAGCGGTTCGTGCAAGCCCTCGTGCTTGAGGCCCAGCCGCATGATGTAATACACGGCGATGATGTCAATGCCGATCAGCGCAATGATCACGATGAGGGTGAAAATGTCCACGTCCACGAAGCTCCGGCGGTAGTGCAAATCTGCACGAAGTGTACCGCGCATCCGCCCGCTCTGACAAGCCGATTCGGGCCGCTGCGGTACAATCGGGCACGACGATGACCTCACCCCCAACCCCCTCTCCAAGTTGGAGAGGGGGAGTCGAACGCAGTGAGACGGGGGTGAGGTGGGTTGGGCAGCGCCCCGCGCTGCACGTAGAAAGCTGTACGCCATGCGCCGTTCCATCGCTCTCCTTGTCCTGCTCACGCTGACGGTTGCGCTCGCCGGCGCGCAGCCCGCGCAAACGTTCACCGCCGGCGGCGTGACCTATACCGTCGACCGGTACATCGCCGCCAACTATCCGGTCAAGCTGGCGTTCGCGCCGGATGGCCGGCTGTTCTACACCGAGAAGAACACGGGCAATGTGCGCGTCGTGAGCGCGGACGGCGTGCTCCAGCCCGAGCCGGTGATCACGCTGCCGGTCGATGGGCTGGCCGAGCGCGGCATGCTCGGCATCGCACTCGACCCGAACTACGACGAGAACGGACACATCTGGGTCGTCCACACCAACCCCGGCACCCAGCGCGACTATCCGGCCAATCGGCTCGTGCGTTTCACCGAGGAAAACGGCATCGGCCGCGACCCGGAGGTGATGTTCAGCGTGCCGCTGGTCGGCAGCCCGCTGATCCACAACGGCGGGCACGTCGCGTTCGACCGCGAGGGCCGGCTGTACCTGACCGTCGGCGACTACGAGAACCCGGCCAACGCGCAGGATCTCGACGTCATCCCCGGCAAGATTCACCGCTTCGACGTCACCGATGACGGCCTCGTGCCGGCGGCAGGCAACCCGATCGAGGGCAGCAGTGTGTACGCCTACGGCCTGCGCAACGCGTGGGACTTCGATTTCGACCTCGAAGGCACGGCCATCTTCGCCACCGAGAATGGCGACCAGTGCGACGATGAGATTAACCTGATCCTGCGCGGATTCCACTACGGCCACGGCGCGAATTACCGCTGTGGCGGCACGGCCGCGGGCGTCAACATGACCTACTACGTCGCGCCGCTTCTTAGCTTTACGCCGACCGAGGCGCCGACCGGAATCCTCGTGTATGACAATGACGCCGCGCCGGACTGGATCGGCAAGCTGTTCTTCTGCGTGTGGAACGACGGCTATCCGTCGCTGCGCATGGTCACGCTGGACGACGACCGGCGCGCCGTCGAGGCCGTGGTCGAGATCCCGCTCGGCGAGGCGCGCTGCCGAATCGACATCGCACAGGGGCCGGACGGCGGGCTGTACATGAGCAGCGTCGACTCCGACGGCGGGGCAATCTGGCGGCTTGTCCCGCGCTGATGGCTTTGTGCCCGCTTTTCTCCCGGACACGGCCGTGCCGTGTCCCTTCGCACACAACACACGTGTCAGGTTCCCCTCTCCCTGACGACCGTAGGGAGCACCGCAGGTCGGGAGAGGGGTTAGGGGTGAGGGTTCGTGGGTCGCCCTCTGAAGCCCGAATCCTATCCCAGCAGAAAGCGCAAGGCAGACGGCAAGCGCGCGGCCCACGCCGGCTCGTTGTGCGCGGCGTTCGGATCCTCGAGGTACAGCAGGTTCTTGCCGTAACCGTTCTGTTTGAATCCGTCGCGCAGCTGGCGCACGCCATCCCGGTAGGCGTTGTGGGCGTCGTCGAGCGTGGGGAACATCTCAGGTGCAAGCCGCATGATGACGTCGCCCTCTTTGCCGCCCACGTCCAGATATACGCGCCCGGGCTCGGCGGTCTCGGCCAACACCATCTGAACCAGCGCATCGTGCTCAAGCCAGAACACCGGGCTGAACGCGCCGCACAGCCGGAAAACCTCTGGAAACCGCAGGTAACCGAATAGGCTGATCAAGCCGCCCATGGACGAGCCCGCGATACACGTATGGGCGGCATCGCGCAGGGTGCGGAATTCATCGTCGATCATCGGCTTAACGGTGTCGACGATGAAGCGGATATAGTCTTCGCCCGCGCCGCCGAACGGGTTGTATTCGAGGAAACGCTGCTCGCCCATGTTCGGCAGGCCGACCACGATCGCCTCGATTCCGCCCGGCGCAAGTGCGGTCAGCGTCTCGTCGACGCCCCATTCGCCGGCGTAGCTGCCATGCGCGTCGAACAGGTTGTCGCCGTCGTGCATGTAGATCACCGGATAGCGCCGCTCGCTCAGGCGATACGTCGGCGGAAGCCACACCAGCACGCTGCGCCGGTTGTCGCGCTGCGGGCTGTGGACGTCGTCGGTAATCAACAGCTCTCCGACGACCGTGTGTTCCTTGCGGGCAAGCGTATACGAACGCCAGTTTGCCATCCCGTGTTTCTCCTCGCGCCGAAGCCCAGCGGATACATTTTCTTCAGCGCCTATCAGCAGTATAGGAGGCATCTCCCGTTTTCAGCGTAGAGCCTCCGACCGACGTTATAATTGATAGTCGATTGAAGCGCCTTCGTCTTGTGGCGCTGCCCCAAACCCCGGCAGGAGTTTGCACTCCTGCACCTCGTTTCACGCAATTTGATGCCTCAGGCTGCATCAAATTGCAGATTCGGGAGTCCAGAGGGTGGAAACCCTCTGGGAAAGTACGGTCATGAGGAAACCCGCCGATGCCCTCGATTGGTCAACGCCTGACGGCGCGTTACGACGCCGACCTGCTGTACAAAGACGCGCTTGCCGCGTATATGAAGAACAATCCGAAGGCCGCGGTCGAGAAGCTCAACGAGGCGATCCGTCTGCTGCCGTCGAACGCAGAGTATTGGGCGGCGCGCGGCCTGATGTACTACGAACTGGGTACCGACGACCTCGCGCAGGCCGATTTCGAGCGCTCGCTGCGGTCGTTTCAGGGTGAGGTCTTGGCACATTACGGCCTCGGACTGGTCGCCCTGCGTGACAACCGAGCGGACGATGCCCTCAAACACCTCGACGCGGCGTACCGGCTCGATCCCCAGCGGGGCGAGACGCTCTATGCGATAGCACTCGCGCACGACAAGGCCGGCCACGCGCTCGACGCCGTCGAATGGATGGAACGCGCGTATGATCGCTTCGACGCCACCGGCGACAAACACAAGGCCGACGCGCAGCGCCACCTCACGACCTTCCGCCGCAAAGCGCGGTGATTTCGGGCGGTTGGGTGCGCGGGTAAGGATGAGGCAAAGGAAGACAACCTCACCCCCGGCCCCTCCTCCAGTTTGGTGCTGAGGTGAGGCAAGTCCGGTCGTGTAACTCCCCTCTCCCTGAGGGAGAGGGGCCGGGGGTGAGGGTTTACGTGGACGACCCGCTAGGGTCTCTGCATGCTCTGTGCCCGTGTTTCTTCTCGGACACGGCAGTGCCGTGTCCCTACGACACCGCGACATTTTGCGCAACAATCACAGTGGGCGACCCGCCGGGTCACCCCTACAGACCGCCTCTGTGTGCTCTTTTGTTCTCTGTGTGCTCTGTGGTTCTTCTCTTTTCGGACACGGCACCGGGAATTCTCTGTGCCCGGAGTGAGGTTTTACGCGGGCGACCCGGCGGGTCGCCCCTACAGACCGCCTCTGTGTGCTCTGTGTCCTCCGTGGCCTCGGTGGTTCTTCTTCTTTCGGACACGGCACCGAGAAATCCCTGCACTCCGAAACGCCGCCTAACCTGACGACTTGCGCTTGAGCTGGCGGATTTGCTGCGCGGTGAGTAGGTTGGCGTCGCCGAACACGGACAGGTCGGCGTGCTTGAGCGCATCCTGTTCGAGCAGATGCCCGAGCGCCTCCATCAGCGCGTCGGTTGCCGGCGCAGGCAGCATGTCGGCCGAGGGCTTAAGCTTGGCTTGCAGCGCCTTGATGAACTGGTTGTTGCGCATGTCCTCGACGATCCCCAGCGGCGCGAACACGTCGTGCAGGCTGGAGAAGAACGCCTTGCAGCCGTCTTTGGTCGTGAGGTCGGGCGTCTGAATCTGGTCGAGCGGCGCGGGGATATCCTCGGCGTTTAGCCCGACGGTGACAGGCAAGATGGTCGTCTGGTCGCTGCGGTGGGCGTCCCAGCACGCGCCGACCTCGAACCACAGCCACGGCCGGGACAACGAATTGGGCGTCAGCAACACCAACAGCACGCGGCACTTGAGCGCCTTTTCGATCTCCGGCAGCCAGTTCTTGCCCGCGGCGATGGTGTTGGGAGACAGAAAGATCGGCACGCCGTTGGCGAAGAACCGGCGCAGCTTCTTGCGGATCACGTCGGCGATCTCCTGATCGGCGTGCGCGTGGCTGATGAATATTCCGGTCTGTCCGGCCATGTCGTCAATCCAATCCGCATTCGTACAGCACGACGTCGATGTTGTCGCCCAGCTCGGTGTAAATCGCGCGCAGTAGGCTGAGGTTGTGTTCGAGTGTCACGGCCAACCCGTCCTGAGTCACGCGGAAGCGCGTGCCGAGCGCGAATTGAAGCGTCCCGGCATCTGCATCTTCTGCCACGCGCAGGATCATCGAGGTCGTGCTGGCCGTCCACGCGAAGTACTCGAGCGCACGCAGAAAGGCCGGATCGTCGGCGGCGACGTGCAGCGGGCCGGTCAGCGCCAGCAGCAGGATGACATCGCGGCTTGCCGCCTCGACATCGGCCACGACGTACATTTCGCCGTTCAGCCGGTCGGTGATCGTCAGCAGCGTGCGTTGGGGGTGGGTGACTGCGAGCGGTTCACAGGTGATGTCGGCGCCAAGCTCGCCGCCGGCAATCACACGATGCAGGGTGGCAAGCGGGGGCTTCAGCCGCGCGGCGTCCGGTCGATCGGCCACGCCTGCCGCTATCCTTGACGGGCAGGCGCGCGCCGCGGCGAACGCGGCAGCGACTTGAGGTTCGCCCGATTCTCGGCCGCCTGCTGCGCGAGGTGATCGATCGTCTCGGCGCGGTTGCGCTGCTGCTCGGGCGTCAGTTCGACCAATGCCTCCTCGACCGACTCGGCCCAGCCGCGTCGCACACGCTCTTCGGCGATCTTCGGGTTAGGGGTCTTGGACAGCGGCAGCACGGCGCACCTCACACGTTACGTTACAGGATTAGTATACGGCATTTCGGGATGCCCACAACCACTCGCAACCATAGAACACGTCGTGAGTATTCTTGAAGAATCCGCCGAGCCTTCCCGTAAAGGCGGCTTGTTTGAATCCGTAAGACGGGTAGACTTGGAATTGTCTGACGTGCTGACGGACATAGGCACCGTCGACGTTTCCCCCACTCAATCCCCTTGAGGAGGAATAATGGAATTCAGCATCTCACGCACAGCGCCGCGTCTGATCGTGGTGACCCTCATTGCCGCCGTGCTGCTGTCGCTCATTGCCCTACCGGCAAGCGCACAGTCCGGCACCCTGACTATCGCCACCAATGCGCCGGTCAATCTCGAACCGGCCCTCGGTTCGAACGACCCCGAACTGTTGTTTAACCGCACCATTTACGACTATTTGCTCGACGTCACGCCCGACAACGCGATCGCGCCCAACCTCGCCACCAGCTACACCATCAGCGACGATGGCCTCGTCTATACCTTCGAACTGGCGCAGGGCGTCACGTTCCACGACGGCGCGGCGTTCACGTCCTCGGACGTGGTGTACACCTTCGAGCGCCTGAAGACCCTCGAATCGCCCGCGCTTGGCCTGCTCAGCGGCGGCGCGTTCACCATTGAAGCCGTCGATGACGACACCGTAACCTTCACGCTCGAGTCGCCCAATGCCGACTTCCTATACGGTATTGGCGGGCGTTTGGCCTATATCCTCAGCGAAGACATCGCCACGCCGAACGTGCTGGCCGATGGCGACGCTCCTTACGCCAACTTCGCCGGCACCGGTCCGTTCGTCCTGACCGAGTTCCTCCCCGGCGAGCGCGCCGTCTTCAGCGCCAACGCGAACTACTTCAAGCCGGATGCCGTGCAGCTTGCCGGCGTCACCCACGTCTACATCGAAGACCCGCTCGCGCAGATTCAGGCGCTGACCAGCGGCGCGGCCGATTTCATCTTCAAGATTCCGGTCACGCAGCTCTCAACCCTCGAGAACGCCGACGGAATCACCGTGCTGAACAAGGCCACCAACATCCACCCGGTCATCCGCATCCGCACGGCCGAGGGCTTCCGCGGCGAAGATCCGCGAATCCGTCAAGCCCTCAAGCTCGGCGTCAACCGTGAGGAACTCAACGAGCTGGCGATCGACGGCCTCGGCGCGGTCGGCAACAACGACCCGATCGGGCCGATCTACGGCGATTTCTACGAGCCGATCCCCGAAACGTACGATCCCGCCGCCGCCTGCGCGCTGATCCTCGAAGCGACCGGTGACGAACGCATCAGCTTCGACTTCTACGTCGTCGATGCCCTCGGCTACCCCGACCTCGCCGTCGTCATGCAGCAGCAGTGGCAGGATGCCTGCATCGATGTCGAACTGCTCGTCCGGCCCGAAGGCGTCTACTACGGCGATAACGAGTGGCTCGATGCCGAACTCGGCCTGACCGGATGGTCGAGCCGTGCCATCCCGCAGCAGTACCTCGTCGAAGCGTACATCAGTGGCGCACCTTACAACGAGAGCAACTTCAACGACGCCGAGCTCGACGCCCTTGCCGCCCAAGCCACCGAAACCACCGATCCGGCCGCCCGCGCGGAGATCTATAAGCAGATCGCCCAGATCTTCGCCGACCGCGGCCCGATCATCGTGCCCTACTTCGCGCCCGTCCTCGGCGCCGTCACCAACCGCGTGCAAGGCCTCGACATGAACCCTGTCCCCGGCCTCACCGACCTGCGCGGCGTCAGCGTCACCGAGTAGCGTATCGTGGGGGCGCTGCCCCCAAACCCCCGCAAGGGATTTGCATCCCTTGACCCGCGTACTGCGGATGTGGCCGGCGTGCCGGCCACATCCGCCGATACGGGGTGCAGGGGTGACAACCCCTGCCGGGCTTGGGCGGAGCCCAAAACACAAGGATTCTTTCTTTGTTCAATCGGTTGAAACCGTTGGTACGTCAGCCGTTGGCGCTTGTGGGGACAGGCGTGACGCTGATGTTTTTGATTCTGGCGCTGCTTGGGCCGGCGGTCGCGCCGTACCCGTATGACGAGTTCGTGCGAAACGAGGAAGGACGGGTCGCGCGGCGAGAGGCGCCGGGTGTGGAGTTTGCGTTCGGCACCGACCGGCTTGGACGGGACGTGTTCAGCCGGGTGTTGTGGGGCACGCGAGACATCGTCGGGCTGCCGGGCGTCGCGACCGTGCTGGCGGTGATCGTCGGCACGAGCATCGGCTTGGCGATCGGGTACGCCGGCGGATGGATCGACGAGGTGGTATCGCGCGTGTTCGACGGCCTGCTGGCGATTCCGGCGCTGGTGTTGGCGCTGGCGGTACTGGCAACGCTTGGACCGTCGTCTGCGGGGCTGGTGCTGGTGATCGTGATTCTGTATACGCCGATCGTGGCCCGCGTGATTCGCTCGGCCACCTTGAATCTACGCAGCGCGGCGTACGTCGAACTGGCGCGCCTGCGCGGCGAAAGCCTGCTGTTCATCCTCACCCGTGAGATCTTGCCCGGCGTGCTGCCGGCACTGGCCGTCGAGGCCGCGCTGCGCTTTAGCTACGCGATCTTCCTCACCGCGTCGCTGGGGTTTTTGGGTCTGGGCGTTCAGCCGCCGTCGCCGGATTGGGGCCGTATGGTCTACGAAGCGCGTCTGGACGTCAACCAGACGCCGTGGGCGCTGTGGTTCCCCGCCGGCGCGATCGCGGTGCTGGTCATCAGCGTTAACCTGATGGCGGACGGCCTGCGCCGCGTGTTCCGGTACGAAGGCAGTCTCGTATGAGCGACCAGTTCTCAGTCGCCAGGTGTCAGGTTTTGCACCACGTAACTTCTCCCCCTCTCTCCTTGACGACCGACGGGAGCACCGAAGGTTGGGAGAGGGGGTCGGGGGGTGAGGGGACGCGTCCCCCGGACACGACAGTGCCGTGTCCCTACGCACGAGTCAACGCGAGCCGCGGCAGGCGACCCGCCGGGTCGCCCCTACAACACGACTCGGCGTGTCACGCACGTTATGCCCCTCTCCCTGAGGGAGAGGGGCAGGGGGTGAGGGTTAGTGGGCCGGAGGGTGAGGGGGCGCATGTCCCGGACACGGCAGTGCCGTGTCCCTACGTACATGCCGCATCTCGCGTCCGTATTTTTGCCCCTCTCCCTGAAGCCAACCTCGCCCCGCGTCGCTGGCGCTCCGCCGCCCCTCTCCCGGAGGCGAGGGGCAAACTGCGGGTCTCGGCTTCTCCCCCTCGCCCCTTGAGGGCGAGGGGGCTGGGGGGTGAGGGGGCGCGTCCCCCGGACACGGCAGTGCCGTGTCCCTACGTACATACCGCATCCCGCGTCCGTATTTTTGCCCCTCTCCCTGACACAAACCTCACCCCGCGTCGCTGGCGCTCCGCCGCCCCTCTCCGGGAGGCGAGGGGTAAGTTGCAGCGCCCGCCTTCTCCCCCTCGCCCCTTGAGGGAGAGGGGGCTGGGGGGTGAGGGGGCGCATCTCCCCTTTCGCCCTTCCTCTGACACCTGTCTACTGGCCATTGGAAACTAACCATGTCCACTGTGCTTGAGGCGCGTGCGCTGCGCGTCGATTACCAAATCGAGCGGCGCTGGCTGAACGCGCTGAACGACATCACGCTCGACATTCAACCGGACGAGATTCACGGTCTGGTCGGCGAGTCGGGCAGCGGCAAGAGCACGCTCGGGCTGGCGCTGATGCGTTACCTCGCGCCGAACGCGCGCATCAGCAGCGGACAGATCCTGCTGGACGGCGAGGACTTGGCCGCCAAATCGCCCGAGCAGATGCGCACGATCTGGGGCCGGAAGCTGAACCTCGTGCCGCAGAATCCGTTGGCCGCGCTCAACCCGTCGTACACCATCGGCGAGCAGATCAGCGAGATCACGCGCCTGCACGAAGGACTGAGCCGGAAGGCGGCGCTGGACGCAGCGGTCGAGATGCTGCGCAAGGTCAAGATCGCCGATCCGGACGTGGTCGCGCGGCGCTACCCGCACCAGTTGTCGGGCGGCATGCGCCAGCGTGTGTCGATCGCGATGGCGCTCAGCACGCAGCCGCGCTTGCTCGTGTTGGACGAGCCGACGACCGCGCTCGACGTCACGACACAGGCGGTGATCCTCGACTTGTTCCGCGAATTGATTCACGAGAACCGCGCCGCGGCCTTGTACGTCTCGCACGATCTGGCGACGGTCGCGCAGTTGTGCGAACGCGTGACGGTCATGTACGCCGGCGAGGTGATGGAAACCGCGCCCGCCGCCAAGCTGTACGCCCGCCCGCTGCATCCGTACACCGCCGGCCTGCTGGCGAGCCTGCCGCGCAGCTATGCCGACCAGAACGAGTCGCGCCTGCCGGTGATCCCCGGCGTGGCGGCCAGCCTCGCCGACCGCCCGCCGGCGTGTGTGTTTGCCGACCGCTGCCCGGTCGCGCAGGCCATCTGCCGCGAGGTCAAGCCGGCGCTCGAGGAGACCCCGGACGGGCGCGCCGTGCGCTGCCACCGTTGGCAGGAAATCGCGCGTGACGAACTCGAGCTGATCCATCCGCCGGAGCGCGAGCTGCCGGCGCAGGACAGTGCCCGGAAGGGCGCGGTGCTGGAAATCGACCGGCTGACCAAACACTTTCAGGAAGGCGGCGTATTGGCACGGCTGATGGGCCAGATGCCCAAACCGGTGCGCGCCGTCGACGACGTCTCGCTGTATGTGAATGCACGCGCGACGCTGGGCCTCGTCGGAGAGTCCGGCAGCGGCAAGACCACGCTTGCGCGCCTGATCGTCGGGCTGGAACCGGCGGACTCAGGCGCGATCGAACTGCTTGGCGCAGACATCCCGTACGATGTCCGCAAGCGCACGCCGGACATGCTCAGCCACCTGCGCCTCGTGATGCAAAACCCGCAGGAGGCGCTCAACCCGTACCAGTCGATCGGCTACGGGATCGGCCGGGCGGTGCGCATGTTCGACCGTACGATGTCCAACGGCGCGGTGAAGGCCCGTGTCGAAGAACTGCTCGCCAGCGTGCGACTGCCTGCCTCGCACGCCGACCGGTATCCGGCCGAACTCAGCGGGGGCGAGAAACAGCGCGTCGCCATCGCCCGTGCCTTCGCCGCCGAGCCGGCGCTGATTTTGCTGGACGAGCCGACCTCGTCACTGGACGTGAGCGTGCAGGCCGTCGTGCTCAACCTGCTCAAAGACCTGCGCGCCCGCACCGGCACAAGCTACCTACTGATCTCGCACGATCTTGACGTCGTGGCGTATCTGGCCGAGTGGATTTGTGTGATGTACCTCGGCGAGATTGTCGAGCAGGGGCCGTCGGCGAACGTGTACGTCGGGCCGTCGCACCCGTATACCGAGGCGCTGGTATCGGCGGTGCCGGTGGCCGACCCGACCGCGTCGCGCACCGACATCCGCCTTGAGGGCGACGTGCCGAGCGCGCGCAACATCCCGACCGGATGCCGCTTCCACACGCGCTGCCCGCGTTATCTGGGCGACATCTGCCGCACCGAAGCGCCCCCGTTCCGCGATGCCGGCGACGGCCATCTGATCCGCTGCCACATCGAGGTCGACGAACTGCGCCGGTTGCAGGTGCCGGCGGGCGGGGAAGGCGATCCCCTGTGATTCACGGGTTTCGCCTCACCGTTTACGCATTCTTTGTGGCCGGGGATGTGAGGTCATAGCCGAGTCCCTTCCGCCATATCTAAAGCCTAGCGGCCGGGAATCCCTATAGAATTATGCCAAGCGGCGCCCACCGAGGAGCGGCGCGCAGTTCCAAGAATTTTTGAAGTGAAAGGCTGCGGCATTATGGCTGACATACGTATTGCGTGGGACGATCCGGAGGAGACCGTCCTGATTGTTGAGTTTATCGGTCAGTTCCAGTGGATAGACTATTTCACGGCGTTTGAAGACGCTTATGCGAAGATTAGCAGCAAGCCGCACCGCTGCTACATCATCACCGATTACACACGCGGCTGGGCGACCAACGCGGCCTCGGCGATCACCAATACGAAGCAGATTATCGCGAACGCGCCGAAGAACCTGCGCATGGGCGTGGTGGTGACGTCAAAGCTCGCCAACATGATCATGGAGGCGTTTCGGCGCTTCGATCCGTCGAGCGCCAACACGGTGTTGACCGCGCCGACCCTCGACGACGCGCGGCGGATGATCGCCGAGGCACGGGCCAAGTCGAGATCGCGCGATACGCCGGCATCCTGACCTACGAGCTCGGCATCGTCTGTGTGCTCTGTGCCTGCCTGCTCGGACGCGATGTATCGCGTTCCTACCACACCGCAGAGGCTTGCGGAGTATGCGCGGCGTGCAAGACACAAGCCGAAAGCCCCTCTCCTCGGGAGAGATAGAGGTGCGGGTGGGCGGCCCGCCCGCGCTTACCTCATCGCTTCCCCCCGCCTACGGAAGTTGATCCTGACTCTCAAGGAAGAGGATCAGGTCGAGCAGGTCTTGATAGCCGAGCGCCAGCGTATAGATCGCCGGCATCAGGTTTTCGCCGTAGGGCGGCACGACGTAGACGTTGGGGTGCAGGATCGACTCGACGGCGTAATACGCGAACTCCTGTTCGGCGTACTCGGGCAGCAGGCGGCGCTCCTCGTCCCAGCGCGTCCACGTGCCTTCGGTGATCGGCGCGACGTCGCCCGTCTCGTGACAGCCGGAGCAGCCTAGCGTCGCGTTTTGGCTGCTGCGTTCCTGCCCGAGATACAGTAGTTGGCCGCGCAGCGGATCGCCGGTGAGCGTGTCCATGACCTCCAGCACGCGCTCGGTGGACGTATCCTCCCCGATCGGCAGTTGGCCGATGTTTTCGGGGATATACCCGCAGGCCAGCGCGCGCGCCTTGAACTCCTCGCCGATCAGGTACATCTGCCCCAACGCCGCGTTGATCCCTTCGGGGTCGGTGCTTTCGGCAAGCGCGACCTGCGCGCTGATGATCCGTGCTGCGGCGTACGTTTGCAGCGCGTCCGGGTCGCACGAGAATGACAGGTTGGGTGTCTCGGTCGGCGCAGGCTCCTGCGCGAGGGCGAGGCCAGCCGCAAGCATAAGCAGGCCGGCGATTACGATCAGGGTACGGTACACGATGTTGTCCTTTCCGATTGTTCGGGAGGCCGGCACGGCCCGACAAAAAGCCCCCGGAACACGTCACGGGGGCTGGTCTTGCGTCAGTGTCAGTGGCGCACCCCAGACGAGCGGGCGCGAGAGCTGCGGACCGGTTAGCCGCCGTCGCCTTCACCTTCGGCGGCGGGTTCCTCGGCCGGCTGTTCCGGCGCGACGTAGTTCGGATCGCTCGCCTTAATGAATTCGAGGATGTCGGCTACGTCCTGTGCGCTCATTTGTTGACCGAACTGAGCCGGCATTTGGCCTGCCGCCCAGCCCGAGACAACGTAAGCGCCGGGAGCCAGGATGCTCTCGATCACGTAGTGCTCGGGCGTGTAGCCCGCCAAGGCAGGGTCGGTCAGGCGTTCATCGAGGATACGCTCCCACAGACCATCATACGCCGGGCCTTGCACGCCGCCGTAATGGCAGCCTGAACAGCCAAGACGCTGCGCGCGCTGCGTGCGCTCCGAGCCTTCGTACAGCGCCTGACCGCGGACGGGATCGCCGACGACGGTCGTCAACGCCGCGAGCGCCGCGTCGACATCGCTGCCGACAGCTTCTGCGGTGATCTCGCCACCGCCGCCTTCACCGGGGATGATCGGGAACTGCTGAACCGCAAGGAGATCCTCAAGCGTCCAGTCGGTGCCCTTGTCCCAATTCAGGATGTAATTGACGATGTCCTGAATCTGGTCGTCGCGCAGCGGCCCGCCGGAGCGCTGGCCCCACGACACCATCGGAGCGCGCCAGTAGCTGATGCTGGTCGGCCGACCGTGGATCAGCGTCGTCTGGATGAAGCTCTCACGCGTGCCACCCCAACCGAGCTGAACGAGGCGCGACGGCACGTCGGGGTCGTAGCCCTTGTCGACGGCCGCGACCATCGCGGTGACCTGCTGCTGCCGCTCGAACTGAAGCTCCTCGATGCGAGCCTGACGCTCCGGATCGGCCAATTCGGCGTCGATCTCGGCGATACGCGTCTCGATCGCTTCGCGGCGGCGGTCGGTTACGCCGTCCGCCGCCAGCTCGTCTTGAAGCGCGAGCTTCTCGGATTCCAGTGCTGCAATCTCGCGGTTGAGCGTGTCGATTTCATCGTCCCACTGCGCGAGAAAGTCGTAACCAAAGAGGTGCGGGCTGTTGAGGGCCGGCGCACGCAGTGAAACACCGCGGCCATCGGTGCCGTGGCAGGTCGAGCAGTTGGCAGCGAACAACTCGGCGCCGCGCTCGATCGACCGCGCGTTGTACTGCCGGGTAAACGAGGCCATACGCGCGTTCTCGTTGATCGCAACCCATCCGACCAGGACCATGATGCCGACAAAGGCGATGATCCCAACCAGAATGCGGTTCTCAATACGGTCAACTAGCATTCGTCCGAATTGAAGCATTAGCGAGTCCCTTTAGTGCTCAATCGATGCCCCTCGGCCCACGCCCCCGGCGCCGTTTTGCTCAGCGCCGGGGATTTGTTGTTTGATGCGGCCCCTCGCCCCTGTGGGACGGGGCAGCGCGCTGCGCAGGGAGAGGGGCGTGCCACCTAGTTCTGGAAGTACGCGCTGTTCTCGTGGATAAAGATGTGGTCGGCGCTCCAGCGGTATACCGGCGTGCCGTCCTCGTTCAACACCGGGATCGGGTTGCCCTGATCGTCGACGATGACGCCGCCGGTCTCGTTCAGTTCGACCTCTTCCCACTGGATCAGCACGTCGAGGCGCTTCAATCCAGCCTGATTATCGGTGACGATCACGACGCCGTGCGCGTTGTAGAGTTCCTTGTTGTCGATTTCGAGCAGGTGATGGAACTCCTCGATCGCCTTATGCAGGGCCGGTGACGAGTCCGGGATGACCACGAACGGGATCTGCTCGTAGGCTCTCGCGTTATTCAAGTGCGCGAGGTTGAGCTCGGCGACCAGTTCGTCGCGGATACCAGTTTCCGCGATCATCGTGTTGAACTCGGCGACGTCCACGTCCGGCGCGTCGCTCTCGAACTGCGCGGTGGTATAGGCCCCCGGCGCCAACTGGTTGTAGGGCACGGGCAGCAGCTTGCCCATGTGATTGTGGGCAGGCTCCATCGTCATCTCGTGGATGACGCGCGCGTCCGCCGAAGTCGCCACACCGTATTCCGGCAGGCCCATGTAGCTCAGGACGACCGTGAACGAGGTCAGCAGGAAGCCCATGCTGAGCGCGAAGCGGCGGTCGGCATAGCGGCGGCTCTTGGTCGTATCGAGATACGGCATGACCATCAGGAAGACGAGGTAGATGCCGGGGAAGATGACGCCCCAGAACACCTTGTCGCCGAGTTTCAGTGCGCCCTGAATCCACAGGAAGTACCACGGCGCGGTCGTGCCGATCGGCGTGATCTGCGGGTCGGCGTGGTTCTCCAGCGGCGCGTGATAGAACCACACGCACAAGACGACCAACACCAGCGTGGTGACGGCGATCCACATGACCTCGCTGGTCAGCACGTCGGGGATGAAGTATACGCGTTTGTCGAGCGGCACGCGCTTGGCGGTATCCTCGCCGATGTTCTCGGCCTTCGGCGGCAGGCTGTGCCCGTGCACGATGACCTTGTAGTAGTGAACGCCGGTAAAGATAAACAGCACCGCCGGCACCAGCAGCACGTGCAGCAGGTAGAAGCGGAGCAGACCGTTGGCGCCCATCTCAGGGCCGCCGCGCAGCAGCAGGTTCAGGTTGTCGCCGACGATCTTCGGCGGCGTAGCTTCGATCATCGACGCGCCGATGGTGACCGCCCACAGGCTCAACTGATCCCACGGCAGCAGGTAGCCGGAGAAGCTGAGGAACAGGGTCACGAACAGCAGCACGACGCCGGTGAACCAGGTGAACTGCCTCGGCTTTTTATAACTGCCTGTCAAGAACGTTCGGAGCATGTGCAGCGTGACGATCAACACCATCGCTTCCGCGCCGAGGCGGTGCAGGTCGCGCATGAGCTGGCCGAGCGGCACGTTGCCGAGGATGTTGAGCATGTTGCTGTAGGCGATTTCCGGCGACGGCGTGTACCACACCATCAAAATGAGGCCGGTGATCGTCTCGAAGGCGACAAAGTAGGTCGACAGCCAGCCCAACCGGAAGGTCGGGTAGAGGCCGGTCATATCGCGATGGAAGAACGACGGGCGCATGTGCAGCCAGAAGCCGTCGGCATGCGGCTGCAAGCGCGGGTTCGGGCGGCGGGTCGGGGTTTCGCCGCGCAGCGCCTCGCGGATGTCCTGAATGTTCATGCCCGCGGTGACGCGCTCGACGATATTGTCGACGCCTTCGAAGACCGCCTTCTTCAGGCCCTTCTCCTTGATGTCATCAAGGAAGGACGGAAACGGAAGAACTGACATTAAACCGCTCCTCGACTCTCTACTTACGCACTACCGGTAAATTGGGCATCCGCACCGTGGGCAGGGCCGGTGACGCGGGCGCCGGTATCAACGACGATTTGCGAGATGTCGTCAAGCGTGATGTCCGAGATGTCGATGGGCCAGCCATCAACACCGTTGCTGCGGGTCTCCCCGTTGTTCAGAACGATCGTCAGCGGGAAACGGTCGAGGCCGCGCGGGGCCGGGCCGGTGATCCAGCGGCCGTCCAGTTGATACTGCGAACCGTGGCACGGGCAGGCGAAGCGTGTGTTGACCGGCTCCCACTTCGGCAAACAGCCCAGATGGGTGCAGACCTGATACAGCGCCACGAGGCCGCCGTCGGCCATGTGCGAGATATGGAAACGCCCGGCCGGCTCGGTATGCGGTGCATCGCCGGCTGTGGGCACCACATCGGACGGCGTGTAACGGAACGTACCGCCGAACTCGCCCTCGCGGAAACGCGGCAGCGCGAACCAGATCGTGGCCGCGCCGACTTCTCCAAGAAGCAGCACGATGCTGGCGCCCCAAATGTAGTACAGAAACTCGCGGCGGCTAACTGCACTAACTTCGACGGCTTGTGCTTTGGCGGGTGCGGTCGAAGCCGCGCCTTGCGCCGGTGTTGCTGTCGCCATACGCTGGATGTCCTTCACTTAAAGCCAAAGGCCGCAGACGGAAAAAAGGCTCGTCGGTCCCTCGGCTGCCTCCGCTCGATCTGACTGTGTGGATTTTATCACAAGCGCGAAAGACGTGTCAAAACTCAGACTCCGTCTCATCAGGGTTCCTGTCTCGCGCTATAATGCGCCCAGATCATGACTCGCAGAAACGAAATTCGCAACGTTCCCACACATTAAAGTGATGCCACGTCCAGTAAACATCCCCCCGGCCACCTACGTCGATCATCCGCGCAAGCTCGACGCGATGGTGGGCGCGCTGCAGCGCGAGTCGCTGCTCGCGATCGACACCGAATCCAACAGCCTGCATGCGTATCACGAGCGCGTTTGCCTGATTCAGATTTCGAGCCGCAGCGCCGATTACATCGTCGATCCGCTGGCGCTGCAGAAGCTGGATACGCTCGGCGCGCTGTTTGCCGACCCGCGCATCGAGAAGGTGTTTCACGCCTCGGAATACGACCTGATGTGCCTCAAGCGCGACTATCAGTTCACGTTCTCGAACTTGTTCGACACCATGATCGCGGCGCGCATCTGCGGCTTGCGGCAGGTCGGGCTGAATCATCTTGTGCGCGATTACCTCGGGATCGAACTCGACAAGAGCCATCAGCGCGACAATTGGGGCAAGCGCCCGCTGCCGCAGTCCAGCTTGCGCTATGCCCAGCTGGATACCCACTACCTGCCCGACCTGCGCGATCAACTGCTGGCCGAGTTGGAGGCGCGCGGGCATCTTGAGGAAGCGCGCGAGACGTTCGACGACATGAGCCGCATGACCCCGCCGCACGAGGGCCGCAGCTTCGACCCCGACGGCTACTGGCGGGTCGGGTATCCGGCTCGCCTCGCCCCGCGCCAGATGGCCGTGCTGCGCGAGCTTTACCTGACGCGTGAGGCGCTGGCCGAACGCGCCAACATCCCGCCCATGAACGTGGTGCAGAACCGCACGCTGGTCGAACTGGCGCAGGAGCAGCCCGAAAACCGCGACGGACTCCGCAGCATCTTCGGCCTGTCGAACAACGGCGTCCGGCGCTGGGGCGACGCGCTGCTGGCGGCGGTCGCGCGCGGCAAGAACGCCGAGACCCCGCGCGCGCCGGCCAATATCCAGACCCCGCCGGACATTGCCGACCGCTATACCGCGCTGCACGCGTGGCGCAAGAAGCGGGCTGAACAGCGCGGCGTCGAATCGGACGTGATCGTCACCAAGCAGACGTTGTGGTCGTTGGCCTACAAAACGCCGGCGACCCTCGAAGACCTCGATAATATCGAGGGCCTCGGGCCGTGGCGCACACGGACCTACGGCCCCGAAATCCTGTCCGTCATCGCCAAACACGAGAACGGAGCCAAGCCATGATGAACCGCAGCCCCTTCGCCGACGAGTGGCGCGCCTGCCTGCGCGAGCACTACAAACACACCGTGCGCGAGAACGACCGCGCGACACTGGCGACCCTGACCGGCGTCATGATCAACGTGGGCTTTCGCGAAGACGAACTGCGCGACCTGACGATCGAGGCGACGATGCGCACCGAGGACGTCGCCGACGACTTCGTGCCGAACCTCGACATCCTGACGCCGCAGATGGAAAACCGGCATCCGGCCGAATGTCAGTGTCCGTCGTGCGTGGGCGAGAACCTCGTGCCGCACGACGCCGAGGGCCAGCCCCTCACCGGCGACGCGCTGCAAGAGGCCGAGGAAGAAGCGCGCTGGGCGGCGGAACGCTCGCGCATGCTGGTCGCCACGCCGACGATCGCCGACGAACTGGACGGCGCCGAACCGGACGAGGCCTCAGACGAGGACTATCCGCGCCAAGACCCCGAGGGCTTCACGCAGCTCAGCCTTTTTTAGGGAGCGATCAGGAGTCAGGAATCAGTTGTCAGGTGGAGAGTCCGCCTGAGTGCTGACACGCCTCACCGCACGGCGAGGGGACGCGCCGTGATGGTGGGCTATAGGCCGTGTTCGTCGCGGATGCGGTCGAGCAGGTGGGCACAGGCCGCATAGATGTCGCGAAATGTCTGGTCGAAGTCCCCATTCGGGTAAGGGTCGATCACTTCGTTGTACGCCGTGTGCCCAAGCTGGTGGAGGTCGTGCAGGAGAAGCCGGACGTCTGCCTTGCCCGCCGTCGTGAATCGCACCATGTCGTCAAGATTGTGCCGATCCATCGCCAGCATGTAGTCGAAGGTGTCGAAATCCGCGGCGCGCAGTTGGCGTGCAGCCCCGACCGGCTTGATGCCGTGCGTGTTGAGGACGGCGACCGTGTGCCGGTGGGGAGGCTCGCCGATATGCCACCCGTGCGTGCCAGCGGAATCGACGGCGATCCGGTCGCTCAACCCGGCCTCGCGGACAAGGTGCGTCATGACAGCGTCCGCCATCGGCGATCGGCAGATATTCCCGTGACAGACGAACAGAACCCGGATCATGTGCGACTCCCTCGCGTACGGCAGACCGGGTAAGTCTAGTCGGGACGGCGTCCGCAGATCAACCGCGAGCGGATGCGGCGAAGCCTGCACGGTCCGTCGCTACATCTCGCCGCCGAGTACCTTGCGCGCGATCACCATGCGCTGAATCTCGCTGGTGCCCTCGCCGATCGTCATCAGGCGCTGGTCGCGATACATGCGCTCGACCGGATATTCGCGGCTGTAGCCGTAGCTGCCGTGGATCTGGATCGCGTCGTGGCACACCTTCTCGGCCACCTCGGACGCCTTGAGTTTGGCGATCGACGCGATCTTGGTGAAGTCGCGGCCGGCGTCTTTGGTCCATGCCGCCTTGTACACCAGCGTGCGCGCCGCCTCGATCTCGACCGCGGCGTTGGCGATCATCCATTGAATCGCCTGCTTGTTGGCGATCGGCTCGCCGAACGCGTGGCGATCTTGCGCGTAGCGCACCATCTCCTCGAACGCGCCCTGTGCCAGCCCGACCGACAGCGCGCCGATGCTGATGCGCCCGCTGTCGAGCGTCTGCATGGTCTGCTTGAAGCCGTCGCCTTCCGGCCCGAGCAGGTTGTCGAGCGGCACGCGCACGTTCTCGAACGTGAGCATCTGCGTGGGCGAGCCTTTCAAGCCCATCTTCTTCTCGGGCGGGTGAATGGTCAGGCCGGAGCGGTCGGTCTCGACCAGCATCATGCTGAACCCGCGCGACCCGGCGTCGCGGTCGGTGCGCAGCAGCACGACGATCACCGGCGCATACTTCGGGTTGGTGATCCACGCCTTCGTCCCGTTGATCACCCACGCGTCGCCGTCGCGCACGGCGTAGGTTTTGGCGCCGTTGAGCAGGTCGGAGCCGGCCTGCGGTTCAGTCAGGGCCAGCGCGCCGAGATGGTCGCCGTCGGTCAGTACGGGGATGAAGCGTGCCTTCTGCTCCGGCGAGCCCCAGCGCACGATCGGGCCGAGGCCGAGGCCGTTGTGCGCGCTGATCGAGAGGGCGGTGCTGCCGCACACGCGGCCCAGCTCCTCGACCGCGATGGCCGCGGAGATCGTGTCCAGCTCGGCGCCGCCGTACGCCTCCGGCACCTGCATCGACAGCAGGCCGAGGTCGCGCATTTTACGGATGGCCGGCCAGTGCATCTCGCCGTTTTCGTCGATGTCGCGGGCGTGCGGCTTGAGCTCGGACTCGCAGAACTCGCGCACGATGCGCCGGAACATCTGCTGTTCGTCGTTCAGGTCAAAATCCATACGGGTTATCTCCGATTAGTACACGTTTCTCAGAATCCTAGTTTTGCCTAAGTATACTCGTCTGAGGTAAGGACTTCGTGATCCGAGGCAAAGCGGATGGTTGACCTGGGCCCTGCTCTACGCGGCTGTGGGTTGTTTGGCTCTCCTGTGTTTGGGGAGCGGAACGTGCTTGTGCTGGTAGCAGGTACTGCGCTTTCACAGCCACCCGCCCCACTGCTCACGTTCGGACGCGGCGAGATTGTCAGCGCGGCGTGGGCGCCGGACGGCCAGAGCGTGTGGATCGGCACGACGGCCGGGACGTGGCAGCTCGACGCAAACTTGCAGGAGATCGCCGCGCACCCGCACATCACCTATGCCGCGCTCAGCCCGGACGGCACGAAGCTCGCCGGGGCGGCGTTGGGGGGTGAAGTGGGTGTGGGGATCTGGTTTCAGGCGATGCAGTCTGGGTAGCACAGGAGTCGTATGCTTCAGACGACGCCACAGCGCGTGTTCCCGTCTGGAGTCCAGACAGTGAGAGGTTCGCGTTTAGTTCGCGGAGCTATCCTATCGTTGTTGACTACACATCAGAGCGGCTGAGATATGTCGGTGGGGGTGAATCCACATACCTTGCATGGAGTTCTTCCGGCCGCTACATCGCGGGATTTGTCGAAGGTCAGGGAATCTGGGCGTATGACTGGGACATGCAGACCTCAGTCGCACTGTGACCTAACCCCGATTCAACGGACGGCAAGAATGTCAGGGGCAAGCGAGTTGCTCGAAATCAGCAGGGCTGAGATAGCCCAAGGCTGAATGCCGCCGCTGACGGTTGTACCACACCTCGATGTATTCGAAGATCGCCTTGCGAGCTGCCGCGCGTGTCGCAAACGGACGGTCGGCGCACTCGGTTTTCAGCGTTCCCCAGAAGCTCTCCTGCATGGCGTTGTCATAGCAGCGCCCGACATCACTCATGCTGAGGTCACCTGGTCGTTCTCCAACAGACTCAGGTAGTCGTCGCTGGTGTATTGACTGCCCTGGTCGGAATGGTGCAAGCGCGGTGCACCACGCCGCCCCACCGCCAGCCTCCACGCGTCACAGACCAGTGTTTTGGTCGGGCGGTCACTCATCGCCCACCCCACAATGCGCCGTGAAAACACATCTTGAATGCCTGCCAGATACAGCCATCCCTCGCGGGTTGCGATGTAGGTGATATCCGACAGCCACTTTTCGTTCGACTGCTTGGCCGTGAAATCGCCCGCCAGCAGGTTCGGAGCGCGGCGGTGTGTCGCATCGCGCTGAGTGGTCGTCTTGAAGCGCCGCCGCCCTTTGGTCTGTAAGCCCATCTGGCGCATCAGCCGCGCAATCCGGTGCTTGCCCACCCGCTCACCGTGTGCCCGCAGTTCCGCCTGAACGCGCAGTGTGCCATAGGTCTGGCGGCTCGCCTCATGGACCGCTCGGATCCGTGCGCTCAACCCGTGATTGGCTTGCGCGCGACGGCTGGGCGTGCGTTTCAGCCAGTCGTAGAACCCGCTCACCGACACCTTCAGCACCGCACACATCCGACGCACCGGATACACCGCCCGCTCCTCGGCGATGAACCGGTAGCGGCTCACAACTCCCCCCGCGAGAACACCTGGATGGCTTTTTTTAGGATATCCCGCTCCTGCTTGACGATCTCCAGCTCGCGCTTCAACCGTCGCAGCTCCGCTTGCTCCGCCCGCGCTTCGCTCAGTTCCAGCCGCTCGTCCTGCACCCGGTAGCGCTGCCACTTGTAGATCAGCCCCGGCGTCAGATCCAGGTCGCGTTCGATCTGCGCGATCGTCCGCGTCTTCTCCGCCACCATCGCCAATACGTCCCGCTTGAACTCCTCGGTGTACTTCTTGTAGCGTCCCATCGTCCTCTCCTTACGCTCAGTCTAACGGACATTTTCTCCGTCCGCTAAACTGGGGTAAGGTCATACCGTGCTTGTTTGTGCATGTCTGTCGGAATGCCGACATTCAAGCGACATTGCGCTCGCTATACTGAACATGCACTCAGAATGGAAGTGGTAAAACATGGATATCGTTCTCACATCTACGATCATCTGTCCGGTGTGCGGATTATCCACCACCGAGACCATGCCGGAAGACACCTGCCAGTTCATGTATCAGTGCCCGCACTGCAACAGCGTATTTCGACCCTTGGCGGGCGACTGCTGTGTCTTCTGTTCGTACGGCACGGTGGTGTGTCCATCGAAGCAGCGCGAGTCACTCAATCCGGGAAGCGACGGTCAATGATTCCGTTATCGCGTGTGGAGATTCCGGCGGTTACCGCCGCGCAAATGCGCGAGGTCGACCGTCTCATGATTGAGGTGTACGGCATCGATCTGATCCAGATGATGGAACATGCCGGGCGCAGCCTGCACGAAGTCGCGCGCGATAAGTACTTGCACGGCAATCCGCTGGGCAAACGGGTTGTCGTGCTGGCTGGAAAAGGGGGAAATGGCGGCGGGGCGCTGGTCGCGGGCCGCTGGCTTGCCAACGCCGGCGCGGATATCGCGGCAGTGATCGCAGCAGACCGGGATCAGTTTGCCCCGGTGCCAGCACATCTACTTCGGATCCTCGAACGCATCGGCGTGCCGGTTCTGACATTGGACGCCCCGGCGCTGTCGGGACGGACTGACCTTATTCTGGACGGCGTGGCGCGTGTATGGCGGCCTTGATGAATGGGCCAGATTGAGGCGGGCGGACGAAACGGGCGCAGCATGCTGCGCCCCTACGCAACCTTCGGCGCCTGATCACTGACGATGGATACCTAATTTCTGAAAACTCAACGTGACGTCTGGCATGCCGTATCCGTGAACCATTGCGATCCCCCGGTGCGGCGGAGTTGGGTACACTGGGCCGGGTATATCGGTCTCGTTAGGTCAATCAGATGGATAATTTCTTACTGCTGCTCGTGCTCGGGCTGGGCGCGGGGGTGTTCAGCGGATTGTTCGGGATCGGCGGCGGCATCGTCATCGTCCCGGCGTTAACGCTGCTGCTCGCGTTCGACGCCAAGACCGCCGTCGCGACGTCGCTGGCGGCGCTGCTGCTGCCGGTCGGCATCTTCGCTGTGCTGGAGTACCGGCGCAAGGGACTACTCGACATTCGCGCGTCGGCGTGGGTGGCAGTCGGGCTTGTGTTGACGACCATCATCGGCGCGGAGATCACGCTGGCGCTGCCGGCCACGCTGTTCAAACAGGCGTACGGCGTGTTCGTGGTCATTATGGGCCTGCGCTTTCTCGGTGTGTTCAGCCGGGGCAAGCCTGCCGCGCCGGTCAGCGACGACGCCGACACGTCCAGCACGCCGTGGTGGGGGCTGTTCGCGCTCGGGTTGGGCGCAGGCGTCCTGTCCGGCATGTTCGGGATCGGCGGCGGCATTGTGATCGTGCCGGCACTGGTCGGATTCTTCGGCTTTCCGCACAAGCGCGCGGTCGGGTCGTCGCTCGGCGCGCTGCTGCTGCCGGTCGGCCTGCCGGGTGTGCTGCGCTATGCCGCTGCGGGGACGTTGGACGTGCTGGTCGCGGTGCCGGTCGCGGTCGGGTTGGCGGTCGGGGCGTTAGGCGGAGCACGTATCGCGATCGGTCTGTCGGCCGCGCGCATGAAGCAGCTCTATGGCGCGTTCCTCGTCGTCGTCGGTATCTGGTTCGTGGTACAGCCGTACGTCGGGGTGTGAAACACCTCACCAATATGGCTACGCCGGTGTTCGTACGCTGAAAGATTTGGTCTACCATCTTGCAGGTCTATCGCTCGTTCAAGGCTGCGAAATGGGAGACCAACGCCCTCGACTTCCGAACCGTGGCTTAGACAACGCGACATCGATCCTACCCGCCCCTCAGCGGCACGATCATTCGCGCGCGGCAAGCAACTGCAGGCCGAACCAAAGCATCAGGCCCAAGCCAACCGCGATCAGCGCACCGGCGCCGATCCGGATACGCAGCGCCCGATACCGCGCCGGGCCGTGACCGGGCGGCAGCGGCGACCGGCGGAATTACCCGCCACGCCAGCAGCATCAGCGGCGTCATCGCGACCACCGTCACCAACAGGTTGGCTGCTGCTTCACCCCGTGACATCGCCCCTCACTCAAATCATCCGCATACCGGCGGCCCGTTCGGCCGTCGCCAGCGCGATGTCCACGACACTTCCGGCGTGAACTGACCCGCAAGCTGGGCGAGACCATTGGCACGGTCGGCATTATCCGGCAGCGTGAGCAGGATCTGCTCGCAGTACGCGGCAATGTCCTCGACGATCCGTTCGCAGCGGTAGTACGCCAGCGCCGAAGTATCGACGTCCGTCGAGCCGTAACCCTCGTAGAACAACGCCGCCTGCTCATCCGGCCCGATCGGATCGCTGCTGCCCAAGCCCGCGCCGACGAACATCAGGTCGCGTTCCTTTGGCGCGCGGATCAGCGTGTCCCAGTCCACGAGGTACAGCGTGCCGTCGGGCGTGATCAAGACGTTGCCGACGTGGATATCGCCGTGACAGACGATCAACGGCAGCGGATGCGAACGCAGATGTCCCGCCAATACACGCGCGTGGCTGATAAGCGCCTCGATCTGCGGCTGGCGCTCGCGCAGCAGGTCGGCCAACCCGTACGTCACCGGATCGTCCAACGGCCACCAGTCGAGCGCGTTCAGCAGCGCGGCGACCTTGTCCCGCCATACAGGATCGAATGTGTCGTGCGGGATCTGCGCGGTCACGTGTGCGGGAAGGGGTGCCGTGGGAAGTGCTTGAGCGCGCGCCCGAACGCGATCCAATCGGTGGCGATCAGCACGCGCTCCCAGCCGTCCGCGCCGTCGACAAACGGAAACACGGCGAGCTGCCCGTCCACCACGGGCGACGACAGCGCCCGTGCCGGTTCGCGATGGGGGGCGATGACGTGCGTCACGCCGGCGTCATGCAGCGCCTTGGGGACGGTCACGGTCGCCGCGTTGAAATCGCCGCGCCGCAGCTTGACGAACAACGGACTGTCGGTTGTCTCTGCGCGGTAGCCCGCCGTGTTGGCGTGCGCGCCGATAGGCAAGAAATCGAGCGTGCGCGCGTCTACTCCCATGCGTCGTGCAGGCAGGCGACGATCAGCGCGTCGTCGATGTCCGGCTTCTCAAGCACCTTCGACCCTCCGTACAGCGGTCTACCACATACCGCCAATCGACCCGATCGGCAGGGCGGCATGGACGCCGCACACGCCGTTGACGATCTGGGTGACGTGCAGGTCGACGACCACGGACGCCAGCGCCAGCGCGTCGCGGCGGCTGATGCCGAAATTCGACTCCATCAGCCCGAGCATTGAGTCAATGGCCGCGAACGTCGCATTCTCCAGATCCGCGTCAAGCCCATGGCAATCCAGGCGTCCGGCGTTCTGGCGACCGGCGCTTCGATCGGAAAGTCGTCGTGCACGCGGAACGTCAATTCGACGCGATCCATCGGGCACTCGATGGCCGTCCCGCTAATCTCGCCGTGCCCCTGCGCCGCATGCCCGTCACCGACCGAGAACAGTCCGCCGGGGACGGCGATCGGTAGGCAGCCGGCTGCCGGCGACCAAATCGCGGCAGTCCATGTTGCCGCCGTGGCGCGCGCGGAGCGGTCGGAAAGATCCGTGCTCGGCAGGCGGCATCCCCATCACGCCCATGAACGGACGCAGCGCGACCGTGTGCCCGTGCTGATTGCGCCCGACCCTGCGCTCGTTGTCCAGCGTCCATGCGTGGACGATCCCCGATCGAGCAGGCCGTATTGCTCGTTGAAGACAGTGAGCCAGCCCTCGGCAAGGCATGAGCCGCCCGGCCCGGGCACATGCGCGTCGACGTACACTTCGAGCGTCATGCCGGGCTGTGCCTCGCGGATTTCGATCGGCCCGATCAACGCGTGGCCGTCATCCAGCGGCGCGCTGCGCCCTTCGAACTCTTTGCGCGGGGTATACGCGCCCCCGGCGAACGGTTCCATCCCCCAGCCTGCGTCCAGCGTCGAACACACGACCGTATCCCCGGATGAGATCGTCAGCACCGGGGCAAGATCGCGCGAGAAGTGCCCGTGAAGCGTCCTGCGCTCGGGTTGCAGATGGTGAATCATGCACGCACCTTCCGGTATTGGATCTGTCCGCGTGGAGTATAGCGTGGCTTACCCGGGCAGCGCGTAGGTCCGAAGTGTGCCAACCGGCTCAGCGGGACTGGAAACGCATGATCTCGTCCGTGACCGCCCGGATGTGCGCCGGTGTCGTGCGGCAGCACCCGCCGATCACGCGGGCACCGGCATCGAACCAGCTGCGCGCATCGTCGGCAAAGGCGTCGCAGGCGCGCTCGCCCTGCCACGTCTTGGTGACCGGGTCGTAATCCTCGCCGCTGTTGGGATACACGGCAACCGGTATGCTGGTTGCGGCGCGCGCGGCGCGGATCAGATCGAGGATGAAGCGCGGGGCCGTGCAGTTGACGCCGACCGCGGCCACCTGCGGATGCGTTCCGACGAGCGCCGCGGCCTCCGAGAACGACTCGCCGCTGCTCAGATGCGCGCCGTCCGTGCACGAGAAGCTGATCCACGCCCACGTGCCCGGATGCGCGTCCAGCAGGCGCAGCAGGGCGCGTGCCTCGCTCAGGCACGGGATCGTCTCGCAGGCCAGCAGGTCGGCGCCGGACCCCGCCAGTACGCCGAACCGCGCGCGGTGGAACGCGACCAGCCCGTCCTCGTCCAGCGCGTAGTCGCCGCGATACTCGCTGCCATCGGCCAAGAATGCGCCGTACGGCCCGACCGACGCGGCCACCAACGGGCGCACGCGATTCGCCCGGTTGGCCGGATCGGCCCAGAAGGCATCGCGCGCTTCGATCGCCAGCGCCACCGAGAGGCGCATCAGGTCGGCCGCCTGCGACTCGGAGAATCCGCGCCGCGCGAACCCCTCGAACGTCGCCTGATAGCTGGCGGTCGTGGCGACGTCCGCGCCGGCGGCGTAGTAGTCGGCGTGCACCTGCCGGATCAGCTCGGGCTGTTCGATCAGCACCCGCGCCGACCACAGCGGATCGTGCAGGTCGCACCCGCGCGCTTCAAGCTCGGTCGCCAGCGCGCCGTCCAGCACGACGACAGGTTGACGGTCAAGGATGGCGCGTAATGGACTGCGCATGAGACTCCCTCACCCCCCGGCCCCCTCCCACGAGGGGCGCAGGGGAGAAAACGACACATTACCCTATTCTACCGCGTGCGTCGGGAGGCTGTAGGGGCGAGCCGCCCGACCCTCAGCCCCAACCCCTCTCCACCGAAACCTCACCCCAACCCCTCTCCCGTGGAGAGGGGCTTTCGGATTTCGGCGCGTGTCTTGCTCGCCGCGCATACCCCGCAAACCGCCGCGGTGTGGACGCGATATATCGCGTCCGGAATCTGCGCCATACAACGCAAAGGGCGAGCCATCGGCCCGCCCCTCTGTGATCTCACGGCGCTCTGTGCCCGCTTTTGCTCAGCACTCAGCACTCGATATTCAGCACTGCCCTTAGAGACAGTTTGAAAAGGGGCTTTCAGGTTGGGACGCTGTCCCAAACCCTGCCGGAAGGCTTTCGCCCTCCGGCCTCCCGTACTCGCGGATTGTCCTCGCGTGCGAGGACAATCCGCAGAGATGGGGTCAAGGGGTGCAAACCCCTTGTGGAGGTGTGGAGGCAACGCCTACACACTACTTCTCAATCGGCTTCTTAGTACCCGAGGACGCCCACCACGTCGGCGACGGCCTTGGCGCTCTTGTCGAGCATCGCCTTTTCGGCATCGTCAAGCTGCATCTCGATGACCTTCTCGACACCGGTCGAGCCGAGCACTGCCGGCACGCCGATGTACAGATCGTTGTAGCCGTACTGGCCGCTGAGCAGGACGGCCGACGGGATGATGCGCTTCTGATCCTTCACGATCGACGCGACCATCTCGACCACGCCGGCGGCGGGGGCATAGTAGCCGCTGTAACCCAGCAGGCCGACGATCTCGCCGCCGCCCTTGCGGGTGCGCTCGATGATCGCCTGCAGCTTGTCCTCGGCCAGCAGTTCGCGCACAGGGATCCCGGCGATGCTGGTGTGGCGCGGCAGGGGAACCATCTCGTCGCCGTGGCCGCCGAGCACGATACCGTGCACGTCACGCACGCTGACGCTGAGCGCCTCGGCGATGAACGTCTTGTAGCGGGCGGTGTCCAGCGCGCCGGCCATGCCGATCACGCGGTTGCTCGGGAAGCCAGTCTCCTTAAGCACGACGTGGCACATCGCGTCGAGCGGATTGCTGACGACGATCACGATCGCGTTCGGCGAATACTTGGCGACCTCGCGGGCCACGCTGCCGACGATCTCCTGATTGGTCTTGACCAGTTCGTCGCGGCTGGGGAACTTGCCGGTGACCGGGTCCTTCTTGCGCGGCACGCCGGCGGTTATCACCACGACGTCGCTGTTGGCAGTCTCTTCGTAGCCACCCGAGCCGGTGATACGGATGTCGAACTTGTTGACCGGGCCAGCCTCGAGCAGGTCGAGCGCCTTGCCCTTCGCCGCGCCTTCGATGATGTCGACCAGCACGACATCGCCCAGCTCTTCTTCGGTGATCCACATCGCCACGCTGGCGCCCACGTTGCCCGCGCCGACCACCGTAATCTTGCTGCGTCCAAGTGCCATGACAAATCTCTCCTGTTTGCGCTATTCAGAACCCTTCCGAATGCGGCCGATTATACGCGTGAGGCGCACAGGCGTACACTGCCATTGGACCTAGATCCGGCATGCCGGCTGTCATGCTTTCAGGACCGCGCAACGGCTTCGCCTCCACACCTCCACAAGGGGTTTGCACCCCTTGACCCCGTTACTGCGAATTCGATGCGCATACGCATCGAATTCGCGGAATGGGAGTCCAGAGGGCGTAAGCCTTCTGGCGGGGTTTGGGGCAGCGCCCCAATGAAGCGATGGACCGGTGCGGAGAATCACACGGGCGACCCATTGGCCGCCCGTTCTGTGCAGTGTCTTTGCCCGCGCTACTCCTGCGGGGGCTGCGTGTCGAACATCGCCGGCGTCTGCGCGCCCTGCTGGCCAGATAGGTTCGTCATCAGCGTTTCGAACGTGCTGCGGTCGAGCGTCTCGTGCTCGATCAGCGCATCGGCCAGCGTGTCGAGCTTTTCGCGGCTGTCGGACAGGATCGTCTTGGCGCGGTCGTAGCAGCGCTGCAAGATGCTGCGGACCTCGTTGTCGATCTCCTCGGCGTAGTGTTCGCTGTACTCGCGCATCTCGCTCAGCTCGCGGCCGAGGAATATGTTGCCGCTGCTGCTGTCGTAGCTGCGCGGCCCGAGCAGTTCGCTCATGCCGAACTTGGTGACCATCGCGCGGGCGATGCGCGTCGCCTGTTGAAGGTCGTTGCTGGCGCCGGTCGTGAGCTGGTTGAACACGATCTCTTCGGCGGCACGCCCGCCCATCGCCGCCACGATGTCGTCCTCGAACTCCTCGCGGCTCTTGAGCATGGTATCGCTGTCGGGCAGGCTCATCACGTACCCGCCAGCACGCCCGCGCGGCACAATCGTGATCTTATGCACCGGGTCGGCGTATTCGAGCACGTGCTGCAAGATGGCGTGGCCAGCCTCGTGATAGGCGATCTTCTTCTTCTCGTTCTCGCTGATCACGCGCGTTTTGCGCTCCGGCCCCATGATCACACGCTCCATCGCTTCCTGAAGCTCGGACATGCCGATGTTCTTCAGGTTGCGGCGGGCGGCCAGAATCGCGGCCTCGTTGATCAGGTTTTCGAGGTCGGCGCCGCTGAAGCCCGGGGTGATCTTGGCGATCGCCTCGAGGTCGACGCTTTGCGCCAGCGGCTTGCCTTTGGCGTGCACTTTGAGGATGTCGAGGCGGCCCTTGACGTCCGGGTTGTCCATCACGACCTTGCGGTCGAAACGGCCCGGGCGCAGCAGCGCCGGATCGAGGATGTCGGGCCGGTTGGTCGACGCCAGCACGATGACGTTGGTGCCGGTCTCGAAGCCGTCCATCTCGACCAGAATTTGGTTCAGGGTTTGCTCGCGCTCGTCGTGCCCGCCGCCCAAGCCGGCGCCGCGATGACGGCCGACCGCGTCGATTTCGTCCACGAACACGATGGCGGGTGCTTCGGCCTTGGCGCGGTCGAACAGGTCGCGCACGCGGCTCGCGCCGACACCGACGAACATCTCGACGAACTCCGACCCGCTGATGCTGAAGAACGGCACGCCGGCCTCACCGGCCACGGCGCGCGCCATCAGCGTTTTGCCCGTCCCCGGCGGCCCGACCATCAGTACGCCCTTCGGCACGCGCGCACCGAGGCGGATGAACTTGTCCGGCTCTTTGAGGAACTCGACGACTTCCTTGAGCTCTTCCTTCGCTTCCTCCGCGCCGGCGACGTCCGCAAACGTGACCTGCGGGCGCTCGACGTCGCGGTTGACGCGTGCGCGGCTGCGGCCGAAGCTCATCGCCTGATCCTGCCCGACGCGGACCGAGCGCATCATGCGCCATAACAGCCACACGATCAGCAGGGTCGGGATGATGGCAATGGCGAGATTGAGGATCACGCTGGACGTGTTGTCGCTGGGGACGGCGCTCGTTTCGTCAATCGAACGCCATTCGTCCTCGGTCACGCCAAGCGCGTACATCTCCTCGCGCAGGTTGATCAGCGGCTCTTTGAACGTGCGGAGCGGCTGATTGCGCCCCTCGACCTGTACGACGACCTCGCCGTTGTCGCTGGTGACCAAGCGCGTTACGCGGCCCTGTTGAATCAGCCGCGCAAGTTCGTTGTACGTCAGCAGATCGGCTCCCCCGCCTGCGCCCCGGTTGTTGGCGATCATGAGCAGGAAGAGCAGCAGCACGAACGCCCCTACCGCCAGCCAGATTCGCTGTGCATTCCCGAAGGGTGAGGGGGGCGGAGTGGTCTTGGGATCCTTCTTGTCGCCTCCCCGCTGAGGAGGCTCCGGCGGCCTGTTATTCACACACTACTCCGAGAACCTATTGCTTCACGTCACATTATACCGAAAGTCTGTTCGATTTGCGGAGGCCGGTGCCTGAGCGGCGGGATTTCTCTCACCGGGCATTAGTCCCGCGGCCATGACGCGCCGGCACGCGTCCCTACGCAGTTAGGAAGTGAAGGAGACCCCCGTACCGGCGGGTCACTTTGCTGTTGGAGACGGCCATGTACACGGCCTGCTTGTCGCCGACCAGCACGACCGCCTGCCGGGCGCGCGTGATCGCCGTGTACAGCAGGTTGCGCTGCAGCATCATGTAGTGCTGCTTGACGACCGGCATCACCACGATCGGGTATTCCGAGCCTTGGCTCTTGTGCGTGCTGATGCAGTACGCCAGCGTCAGTTCCTCGATGACCTCGTGGAACTCGTAGATCACGTAACGGCCGTCGAACACGACCTCCATCGTGCTTTCCTCGAAGTCGAACCCGCTGATGCGCCCGATGTCGCCGTTGTAGACGTCCTTCTCGTAGTTGTTGCGCGTCTGCATGACCTTGTCGCCGGTACGATACGTGCGGTCGCCGAAGCGTTTGCTGGCGAGCGCCGGATTTCCGTTGAGCGCCCGCTGCAGCACCATGTTGAGCGAGTCGACACCGGCCGGACCTCGGTACATCGGGGCGATGACCTGCACGGTGTCCAGCGGGTCAACGCCGAACTTGGCCGGCAAACGGTTGATGACAACATCCACCAGCAGCTCGGCCGCGCCGGTTGCATCGGTGTCGACAAAGAAGAAAAAGTCGTTGGAACGGTTGTCCATGAAGGGCGCGTCGCCGTTGTTGATGCGGTGCGCGTTCAGGACGATGTGGCTGCCTTCGTCCTGCCGGAAGATCACCTCAAGCCGCGTGACGTGGGCGAGGCCGCTTTCGATCATATCTCGCAGGACGTTGCCGGGGCCGACGCTCGGAAGCTGGTCGATGTCGCCCACGAGCAGCAGATGCGCCTCGGGTTTGAGCGCGCGCGTCAGGGCGAACAGCAGCTGCACGTCCAGCATCGAGGCCTCGTCGACGATCACGAAGTCGGCCTCCAGCGGCGCGCTGTCGTCATAGGCGAAGCCCTCGCCGCCGTACCCGAGCAGGCGGTGGACGGTGTAGGCCTGCCTGCCGGTCGCTTCGCTCAGGCGCTTGGCGGCGCGCCCGGTTGGCGATGCCAACGCCACCTCGAAGTCGCCTTCGTCCAACGCCTCCAGCACCATCTTGAGCGTGGTGGTCTTGCCGGTGCCGGGGCCGCCGGTCAGCACGCTGAGCTTGGACGTCAGCGCGGCGATCACCGCGCCTTTCTGCTGGTCGCTCAGGCCGATGCGGTCGCGCGTGCTCAGCTTCTTGAGCAGCTTGTCCCAGTCGGTCTTCTTGTGCTTGAGCTGAATCGGCGAGGTCGTCTTGTACACCGCACGCAGCCGCTTGGCTGCCTTGGTCTCGGCGGTGTGGAAGCGCGGCAGATAAATCATCTCGACCGGCTCGCCGTTGAAGTCCAACGTCTCGCTGATCAGATCGCCGCGGAAGGTCTGCTCGCCGATGGCTTGTTCGACAAGGTTCTCTAAGCCGGATTCCAGCGACAGCAGCTTGAGCGCCTCCTTGACGAGCACGTCATGCGGGGCGCACGTGTGACCCTCTCCGGAAAGCTGGTTGAGCGCGTAGGCCAGCCCGGCGCGGATGCGCTCCGGCGCGTCCGGCTTGATGCCCATGGCGCGGGCGAGCTGATCGGCGCGGATGAAGCCGATGCCGAACACCTCGTCGGCCAGCACGTAGGGATTCTGCTTGACCGTCTCGATGGCCGCGACGCCGTAGTGGTCGAAGATGCGCTTCGCCATTTTGCTCGAGACGCCGAAGTCCTGCAGAAAGATCATCGTTTGGCGCACGCCGGCGTTCTCGGCCCACGCCTTCGCCAGTTTGTCGGCGAGGCTGGCCTTTAGGCCGTGGACGTCGCGCAGGCGGTCGGGGTCCGCGTTGAGGATCGTGATGGTGTCCTCGCCGAAGTGCTTGACGATCTTGTCGGCGGTGGCCTCGCCGATGCCTTTCACAATGCCGCTGGCGAGGTAGCGGCGGATGCCGTCAAGGCTGCGCGGTTGGCTGGGCGAGAACGTCTCGGCGCGGAACTGCTTGCCGTACTTGGCGTCCTCGATCCACAAGCCGGTGAACTCGACTGGCTCGCCCGGGGCCAGTTCCGGCAGCGTGCCGACGACCGTCACCGTACCGTCGCGGGCGGCCACACCGGGCATCTTCTTGTCTGGCGTGATCTTCACCACGCTGTAACCGTTGGCAGGGTTATAGAACGTGGTGCGCTCCACCACCCCGGTCAGCGAATCGCTCATGCCGTTTGCCTGCTCCACCCTCGCCGCTGAATACCATCGCGGGGCGCTGCCCCGCACCCCGGCAGGAGCTTGCACTCCTGCACCTCTTTGCTCGCGATTTCAAGTCGCCAGCGACTTGAAATCGCAGAAAAGGGAGTCCAGAGGGCGGAAGCCCTTTGGAGTCGTTTCAATCGCTATTTTATCAGCCGATGCGCAATTGCGCGCCGGTGGGTGGTCGGTCAAGTGAGCGGCAATTGGCACTACAGTTTGCAATTGCGCCCGTGAATAATGGGCACCATGGATATCACGACAGTAGGTGCGGCGCCCTGGTCGGCGCGATGGAAAGAGTTCGCGGCGGGGCTGATCGCCGTGCTTCCGATGGTCGCGGGGGCGATCCCGTTCGGCCTGATCTTCGGCGCGTTTGCGATTAGCGTCGGCCTGTCTCCGCTGGCCGTGATGGGCATGTCGCTGTTCGTGTTCGCCGGATCGTCGCAGTTCATCGGCGCGACGCTGTGGGGGCAGGGTGCGTCGGCCGTGCTGATAATCGTCACCACGCTGGTCGTCAACTCCCGTCACGCCCTGTACAGCGCATCCATGGCCCCCTATTTGAAGCATCTGCCGCAGCGCTGGCTGATCCCGCTGGGGTTCCTACTCACCGATGAAGCCTACACCATCACCGTCGTGCACTTCGAGCGCTCGGCCGAGAACGCCGAAGACCGCCACTGGTTTATGCTGGGCGCCGAGCTGGGCTTGTTCGTCGCGTGGCAGATGGTGACGGTGATCGGCATCGTCGCCGGTCAGGCGCTGATGGCTGGCGGCGGGCTGGGGCTCGACTTCGCGATGAGCGTGACGTTTATCGGCATGGTCGTACCGATGCTGCGTACGCGCCCCATGATCGCCTGTGCGATCACGGGCGGAACGCTCGGCCTGCTGCTCAATGGGCTGCCCAACAAGCTCGGGATGCTGATTGCGGCCGTTGCCGCGATTGCCGTCGGTTACGTGTTCGAAACGGCGCGCAGCGGCTCCAACAAGGCGGCATCATGACCGAATTCGTCACGATCCTCGGCATGGCGGTGGTGACGTTCGGCCTGCGCTACGGGACGCTCGCGCTGGTCACCCGCGCCGAGATGTCGCCGGCCGTCAAGCGCGCGCTGCGCTATGTCCCGGTCGCGGTGCTCTCTGCAATCACCGTGCCGGCAATCGCCGCGCCGCAGGGCGCCGTGATCGTCACGCCCGATAACGCCTATTTGTACGCGGGGATCATCACCGCGCTGATCTCGTGGCGGACGAAGAGCTTGCTGCTCACGATCGTGTTGGGGTTGGTCGTGTTCTTCGTGTGGGGCGCGGTGTTTTAGGCAAGAAGTTGGAAGTGCTGAGTGCTGAGAAACTACCACAGTTCATCGCTCACCGAGCGCTATACAGCTCGACAGCAAGCCTGACGACATTCGGCCAGTGGCTAAGGGGTATACACCCTCAGCCTCGTCCGCCGATTGCCGGACGCGATGGTTCGCGTCCCACACGCTGACCTCACCCCCGGCCCCTCTCCCGAAGAGAGGGGAGAAAAACGCGCACGGGGCGAACGCCCCTCTCCTGACCTTCGGTGCTCCCTACGGTTGTGGGAGAGGAGAGAAAGATACGCGCGGAATCCCGAAGGCCCCTCTCCTCGGGAGAGGGGTTTGGGGTGAGGTTGGGCGCAAGTGCCCCCGCTGCCGATTGCCGGACGCGATAGATCGCGTCCCTACGACACCGCGACGTTTCGCGAATAAATCACCGCGGGCGACCCGGCGGGTCGCCCCTACGGCCACCTCTGTGTGCTCTCCCGTTCTCCGTGTCCTCCGTACCCGCTTTTGCCCTTCCTTATCACGCATCACGCATCACTTCCCTTTGCCCTTGTATCTTTCCCCTTTTCCCCCAAACTCTGCTATGCTTCAGGCATACGCCCACCCCATGCGGAGGGAGACCCATGTCACAAGAACTGTGGACCGCTGTCGATGAATACATCCAGCGCACGCTGGTCCCGCCCGATCCGGCGCTCGATGCCGCGCTGGACGCCAGCGCCGAGGCCGGGCTGCCCGAGATTCACGTCGCCCCCAATCAAGGCATGATGCTGCATCTGCTGGCGCGGATGCAGCACCCCAAGCGTATCCTCGAAGTCGGCACGCTGGGCGGATACAGCACGATTTGGCTGGCGATGGCGCTTGCCCCGGACGGGCACTTGATCACGCTGGAATACGACCCGAAACACGCACAGGTCGCGCAGGAAAACATCACGCGTGCGGGCTTGGCCGACCGCGTTGAGATCCGCGTGGGGCGTGCGATCGACTCGCTGGCGCAGCTCGCCGCCGAGGGACTGGACAGCTTCGACCTGATCTTCATCGACGCCGACAAGCCGAGCAATCCCGATTATTTCCGCTGGGCGCTGGCGCTCTCGCGCCCCGGCACGGTGATCATCGTGGACAACGTCGTGCGCGAGGGCCGGATCGTCGATGAGGGCAGCACGGACGGCAGCGTGCGCGGCGTGCGCGAGATGTTCGACGTCATCGCTGCCGAGCCGCGCGTGGATGCCACCGCCGTGCAAACGGTCGGCGCGAAGGGATACGACGGCCTGCTGCTCGCGCTGGTGAAAGAGCTGTCGTAGGCAAGGCGTGAATCGTTTTGGGAAATCTGGAAACGTTTCGCAACAGAGATGCTCAGGTAATCAAGTATTACCTCGATTGCCGCTTGTGACTGTACCCCTTGCAATAATCATGGTCATGCCGGAAGGCACGTTTCTCCCCTCGCCCCTTGAGGGAGAGGGGTCGGGGGTGAGGGGGTGAGACCACATCGGCTTCTGGCCTGTAGACGCTCACAATCCTTCTGCCGCGCTTGTGAAGCGCGCGCCGTCCGGTGTACAGTGATGCCCGTACCGGCCGTGGAGTCCACATCGTGACCGATTCGCCATCTGCTTCGCCACTGACCGTGCTCGTGCTGGGCGTCGGCGGCAACGTCAGCCAGGGAATCCTCAAGGCGCTAGCCCTCTCTACCCTGCCCGTGCGGGTGATTGGCGCGTGCGTCGGCCCGGAGTCGATGGGGCTGTACACGGCCGACACGGCGTACATCTCGCCCCGCGCCACCGATCCGGCGTTCGTCCCGTGGCTCATCGACGTGTGCAATCGCGAAGGCGTACGCGCGGTGCTGTCCGGCGTCGAGCCGGTCGTCGCGGCGATGTCTGCCCAGCGCGCACGCATCGAGGCGGAGACCGGCGCGGTGTGCCTCGTCAGTCCGCCGGACGTGCTGGCGGTCGGTGACGACAAGCTGCGGACGTGCCAATGGCTCG
The DNA here is from genome assembly GCA_016716525.1 of Candidatus Flexicrinis affinis. NCBI lineage: Bacteria > Bacillati > Chloroflexota > Anaerolineae > Aggregatilineales > Candidatus Flexifilaceae > Candidatus Flexicrinis > Candidatus Flexicrinis affinis. Next base: position 208,026 of record JADJWE010000010.1, on the reverse strand, counting down.
AATCGCACGGGTTGAATACGCCGCGTTATGCCGACGGCAGCGACCGCGAGGCGGTGCGCAGGCTTGCCGCCGAGGCGGGGTATCCGCTGATCGCCAAACCGCGCGGCGGCAAGAGCGCCGAGGGAATTCTGATCCTTCGCAGCGACTCCGACGCCGAATACATCGCCACGCGTCCGAACACCGTGGTCGAAGAACTGCTGGGCGACACCGAGTCGGAGTACACGGTCGGCTGTTTTGTCGACCGGAACGGCGCGGTGCGCGGCAGCATCGCCATGCGCCGCCACCTGCATCAGGGAACGACCGTGTTCGCGCAGGTCGGCGACTATCCGGACGTGCGTGCCGAAGCCGAACGGATCGCTGCGGCGCTCAAGCCGGTGGCGTCATGCAACGTGCAAATGCGCGTGCATCACGGCAAGCCGGTCGCGTTTGAAATCAACGTCCGCTTCTCCGGCACCACGCCGATGCGCGCACGCTTCGGGTTCAACGAGGTCGAGGCGGCGCTGCGCCACTATGTGCTGGGCGAGGACGTCACCCTCCCGCGCGTCACCGAAGGGATCGCCGTGCGCTACTGGAACGAGTTGTATGTCTCCTCGGAGGCGTACGCGGCGCTGGCCCGCGATGGCCGCCTGCCCGATCCGCACGCCTTCCCGACGACCCTCGAGGACTACGGGGATGAAGGGAAGCGTGTAAGCCCTCACCCCTAACCCCTCTCCCTGAGGGAGAGGGGAAACCTTCTTGTCGGTGGCGCAAAGCGTGCGGCTCGGTCATAAGGAGAGCTACAGCAGTGCCGTGAATGTGGAACGGCGCACCTGCGCCGGGTTCACAGGGGCGAGCCGGCGGGTCGCCCGGTTGTCTCGGTCCGAATCCTACCACGCCGGATGTCATGAATCGCTGCACTATCGCACTATGTCGCTGCGCGGATAGCGGACTCCCCTCTCCCTGAGGGAGAGGGGCCGGGGGTGAGGGCTCTTTACCCCCCGACCCACCCGCGAATCAGGTTGAGCACGCCGAGCGAGATCGCCCACGCCACGTAACCGGCCACGATCGACGGCAGCAGCGTCCAATCGGCGCGCAGCAGCAGCATGACAACGATCAGGAACAGCACGGTCGGCAGCAGGTTCCACGCCATCGTCACCGTGATATCGGCCAATGCGGCCGGGCTGTTGGTGTCGCCGGAAGCGAGGATCCACAAGGCCAGCGGGATATTGATCGGCATCACGGCGGCGATGGCGGCGATCGTTTTGGAATAATTGCGCAGAATCGCCACCGCGATGATGATGCCGATCGAGACCAGCACCGGCGCGACCTTGCCCCACTCGATGTGCATGATGGCTCCTGCCCGCGCGGGGCTGGCGATAGGCGTTGGCTACAATCCGGCGGCGCTCGCGCTGTGTGCGGCGGCGATGGCCACGCCGACGACGATCAACGCAAACGCCATGAAACGCTCAAGGAGTTGTGCGCATCCATTTGGCTCCGACATTGTTGTGTTCCTCTCGGTCCTCGCTCGATTGCATCAGGGAGCTAACAGGGGTTACCGCACCAGAAACGTGCTGAACTGCCAAACGTCGTCCGGATGTGCGCGCCATCCGTTCCACGGGCTGAAGATGTCGGTGTGATTCGTCAGCGGCGTCCAGTCGGTCTGCACCGACGGACATGGTCCGAGGTACGGATTGGCGACGGCGAGGATGTCCTCATGCGGCAGGTCGTCGGCGACGCACAGGCCTAGGTTCGGATGTTTGATCATGTACGAAACGGCGCCGAGGATCGACGCGGCGACCTGCAGCGTGGTCGCGTTCTGGCCGGGCACGAGGCGTCGCGTTTCGTGGATGTCGAGTTGGCTGCCGACCCACCACCCGTTCAGGTCGTGGCCGAGCAGCAGCACGCCCAGCTCGTCCATGCCGTCGGTGATATCGTCCTGCAGGATGCGCTGTTCGGGCTGCATTTCGTAGTTGCGCATCTTGAGCTCCCACAGGCTCACGATGGCCGAGTCGCACGGGTGGTAGGCGTAGTGCACGGTCGGGCGGTACAGCGGGCGTCCGTTCTCGGCGCGCACGGTCAGGTGGTCGCTGATGGTGAACGCCTCGCCGTGGCGCACCACCATGCCGATGATCTCGCCCGAGGCCGGCACCCACGAGCGCACCAGCGTGTTGATGCCCATTTGGCTCAGGCAAATCTGATTACCGGGGCCATAGTCGTAGACCCACGCGTTTTCGGGCATGTAGCGTTCGTGCGTGCCCCAGCCCATCTCCGCCGGCGCGATGCCTTCCTCGTGGAAGCCGGCCACCGACCATGTGTTGACGAACTCGTTGGTGCGCTTGGGCACGCTGGTGATCTGCGTGTCGCGTTCACTGATGTGAATGACCTTGACGCCGAGAGTCATGGCAAGGCGGTTCCACGCGCGCTCACTTAAGAAGCGATCGATGTCGGCGTGTTTGTGCGGGCTGACGCCTTGCGCCAGCATCGCCTTACCGATGTCGGTCAGCGCGACCTTCGTCCAGTGGCTGACGAGGCCGGGGTTGGCGCCGTGCTCCACGATGGCGGTCGGACCAGTCTCGGCCCACGTCGCCTTGAGGTCGCGCAGCATCATGTGGCGGACGTACAGCGTGCGCTCGTTGGGCGGGACGGAGGTGTCGTACGGATCCCACAGCTCGGTCGCCGTATTGATGTACAACACCCCGTTGCGGTGGCACCAGTCGATAATCTCGGTGACCTCGATGTTCCACGCCAGATCGATCAGCAAGTCGCCTGCGCCGACCAGCCCGCCGAGCGTCTCGGCCATGTTGTCCGGGTCGATGGCATGCTGCACGTAGGTGGCGCCGGCGGCGAGCATTTCGTCCGCCCTGCCGTTGGGCGGGTTCATGTCCAAGATGGTGAGTTTCGAAAAATCCATGTCGAGATGACGCAGAAGAAGGGGCTGTAAACATTGGGAGACTGAGCCGCAGCCCAAAATCAGGACTCGGCCGCCAAACGCTACTCGCATAACGCCTCGTAGTTGTCCGTAGCTAAGGTCTTCCCACTGTAACCCGGCCCCTGCTCACGTCGCAAGGGGGCAGGATCAATACAGCTCGTGCAGCGCGAGCAGCTTCCGCAGCGCGTCGAGGTCGATATCGTAGTCGAGGTCCGGGGCAGGCGCCATCCACGCGGCATAGGCGTGGCCGCACGCGTGGCTGAGCGCCAAGAAGGAATTGGTGTACTTGGCGGGGGTGTGGAGTTCGATCACTTTGATTCGCTGTCCGAACACGAGATTGGTCAGGCCCGATCCGTGCGGCGCGACGACGGCTTCGGCCCCGGCGAACAGGCGCACTTGCTCGGCCACCGGCAGGTCTTCCAGCGTGAACGCCTCGAAGCCGAGCGGCGCCAGCAGGGCGGTCACCGCATCTTCATTGCGGATGCGCCGGCGGCGGGCCTTCCCGCGCGAGATGTACAACCGGCGCGGCTGATCAGCGGTGGGAGCACCCGCAGCGTTCACCATCGCCTCGCGGAACCAACGGCACGTGGCTGGCGCGAAGGTCGGCCCCCAGCGCGTTTCGCTGGTGACGACCAAGCGGCGGACGCGCCCGCGCGCGTGCTGCCATCTGATAACATCGTCCGGCGCAACCCCAAGCAGGTCGAGCGTCTCAGCGACAAACCGCGCCGGGTTACTGGGGACGAGCAGCTTGGGCATCTGGCCGAGCCCTTCGGCCAATGCGCGGATCGCCAGAATGCGCAGGGCGCCGTAGACCATCCACACGAAGTACACGTCGCCGCTGCCGGGGCTGCACAGCGGCGCGGCCAAATCGAGTTCGAGCGGTTCGCGATGCGCTGTGCCGGCGGGCCATGCCCAATTTACCGCGCTCTTGCGGCTGAGCAGCGCCGACTCGCGGATGCGCCGCCCGTCCCACACGGCGACCGCGTACTGTCCGGCGATCTCCGCATCCGGCAGCACGACCGCAATCTGTTCGGGCACGTCGCGAGTCGTGCCTCCCGCGCGCGTCAACTCCTCCGGCACGGGGCCGACCGTCAGCGTATGCGGGATATCGACCGCCTCTGGCGGCGCGAAAACGGCTGTCGGCACGCGCGAATCGCCGCCGAGGTCGTAGATCGAGACCTCCGGCAAACGCTGAAAGCGGCGGTACGGTCGTTCCGCCCACCGGCGCTGTAATCCTCTGCGAACACGCTGGATGGTATGAATCACCGGATGTCCTCGGTTTTAGGGCGCTGCGCCAACGCCTACCAGAAGGCTTTCGCCCTCTGGACTCCCATTCCGCGGATTTGGTGCACGCGCGCGTGCACCAAATCCGCAGTAACGGGGTCAAGGGGTGCAAACCCCTTGTGGAGGTGCGGAGGCGAAGCCTCTGCGAACGTGCCGCCTTAGAACTGCGCGATGTCTTCCTCGGTCGCGGTCAAGCCGAGGATGTTGTACCCGCAGTCGACGTAGATGATCTCGCCGGTGACACCGGTCGACCAGTCGGACGCGAGGTACACGGCGGTCTTGCCGACGTCGTCTTGCGAGACGTTGCCGCGCAGGGGGGATGTCTTTTCGTTGAAGCGCAGCATGGTGCGGATTCCCGGTACGCCCATGGCCGCCAGCGTCTTGATCGGCCCGGCGCTGATGGCATTGACGCGAATGCCCTTCGGGCCGAGGTCGGCGGCGAGGTACTTGGTAATGATCTCAAGCGCGGCCTTGGCGACGGCCATCGCGTTGTACTTGGGCATGACGCGCTCGGCGGCGTGGTACGTCATGCTCATCACGGTGCTGCCCGGCGGCATGAGCGGCTCGGCGCGCTTGCACATCGCGATCAGGCTGTAGGCGCTGATGTCGACGGCCACCTTAAGCCCTTCGCGGCTGACATCCAGAAAACGCCCGCCGAGGTCTTCACGCGGGGCGAAGGCGACCGAATGCACCAGCACGTCGAGCCGGCCATAGCGTTCCTTGACCTTGTCGAACACGGCGTCGAGCTGTTCGTCACTGCCGACGTCGCACAACTCGATGAAGTCGCAGTCGACCTCCGCCGCCAGCGGGCGCACACGCTTCTCCAGCGCCTCGGCCGCATAGCTGAGCAGGATCGTCGCGCCTTCCTGATGCAGCCGCTTGGCGATCCCCCAACCGATACTGTCCTTGTTCGCTACGCCAAAAACCAGCGCGATCTTGCCGTCAAGCAGTCCCATAATCCCCTCCAGTTTGAGCCTGCCCGAGCGTGGGCAGGATGTTTGGCTAGTGCCGTCGTAAGTGCGCTATAGTCTAGCACATCACCGCGAAAGTGAGGGACGATGCCAGAGGACAACGGTGTGCCGCATCACTCGTTCGATTCGGCCCAACCCACTTCCCCGTTTGTCGGGCGTGCCGACGTCATCGCCCGCATTCATCAACACCTGACGAGCGCCGCGGTTTCGTGCGCGTTCACGGTCGTCGGCCGCCGCCGCGCCGGGCAAACCGCCCTGCTTGAGCACATTCGCCGCCGCTTCGACGATACGTTCGTGTGGGCCTTCCCCGACATGGCCGCCGCGACCGACGAGCGCCGCTGGCTGGCCGCGCTGTATCAGGCCGGCAAGGACGCCGCCTCGGCACGCGGATTGTCCGTCCACCGCCTGCCGCGCTGGCCCGACGAAAAGTCCGCCGCCGAACAGCGCGTGTGGCTGACCGAAACCGGCTTGCCCGAGCTGTTCGAACTGATCCGACCGCACCGCAGGCTGGTGTGGGTCGTCGACGGCGTCGAACCGCTGGCGGAAGCCGTTGCCCGTGGCGAGCATCCCGCCGACCTCGGTGCGTGGATGAGCGGGATGATCGGCCCGCAGTTGGGGATGGTGTTCGCCGCGCATCTCGATCAGGAAGGCGCGCTGGTCCGGCTCGCGCCGCTCGTTCAACCGGACTACACCGCGCGGCTGTTGGCCTTGACGCTGCAAGAGACGGGCGATCTGCTCAATATGGGGCGCGACGGCGCCGACCCGGAGCTGGTCGCAGCGCTGTATGCGCTGACCGGCGGCCTGCCGGAGTGGACGCTGAAGGCCGCGCTGGCCGTTCATGCGCAGTCGCACGGCGAGGCGTATCGCGTCGATCATCTGCGCGCGGTGCGGCCCGCGCTCGCCGCCGAAGCCGCGCCGTATTTCAAGCAGGTGTGGGAGAACCTTAACGCCGACGAGCAGGCGGTGGTGGCGGCGCTGGCGTATCAGCATTTCGAACGGCCGGATGCGCCCCTGCGCGGCGAGGATGTCGAGGCGTGGCTGGCCGACAGCGACTACCCGCTCGACCTGACGGCCGTGTATGCGGTGCTGCGCCGTCTGGATTTCGTGGAGGTCGTGGACAACACGCCCAACCAGGTGCGGGTGCGCGCAGGGTTGTTCGAGTCATGGGTGCGCGAACGCGTCAAGCCGGAGCAGCTTCGTAAGTCAGGCGGGTCGGCGGGGACGCGTCCCCCCGATCCGGCGACCGTGCGGGGGTTAGCGATCCTGCTGTTGATCCTGTTGGCCGCGCTGATCATCGCCGCGGCGATCAATCAGCAGCCCTCCGCCGGCCCGAGTGACGTCGTCCCGACCGTCACGCTGGGGCAGTGAGGCGGGGTCTCATGTTGAAAGAAACACCCCTTGTCCGTAGGTGAACAAGGGGTGGATTTCCTACCTGTCAATTTGGCGCATCACTCATCACTGGCGCGTAGCGTCCGCGCCTAGCACTCGCTGTAGCCGCAGGTGAGGCACTTGCGGCAGCCCTCCGTCCGGATCAGCGAGATGGTGTGGCACGACGGGCACATGTCCGCGCCCATCAGCTTGTGGCCGTTGGTATAGCCCTGCGGCTGTTCGCCGTCCGGCCCCTGCTCGAAGGCCAGCACTGGCGCAGGCTCGTCCTCCGGCGCGGCGCCCGCCCCCGTGACTGGCGGCAGCTTGACCGGAGCGTGCTCGCCACCGGACTCGTGGCCCAGCGGTAGGCTGAGCTGCGCGGGCTGCGGCACATTGAAGAAGTGATCCTCCAGCGCGCGGGCGACGGCGTCCGGCAGCGAGGTCACACGGTTGGGGCCGAAGCCGCTCACGCGTGCGCCACCGATGTCGCGCAGCTGCTCGATGATCAGGCGCAGCATCTCGCGCCGGTTGTGCGGGTCGGTCGTCCGCAGCGACAGCGTGATCAGGCGGCCCAAGCCTTCGGCGTCGGCCTGTAGGTCGCTGCCGGCCTTGCCCGGCGCCGTGATGAAGACTTCGAACGGGTTGCCGTTCTCGTCGACGTTCATGTTGACGTAGGCGGTGCCGAACGGCGTGGCCACCTTGACCGTCACGCCGAACAGCTTGCCGGGGCGCGGATACACGCGGTGCGGGGTCGTCACCTGCGTGACCGGCGTGGTCAGCGCGGCGATGGCCTCGGCCGCCGCGGGCACGCCGTCGGACTTGGCGCGCTTCTCCATTTCCTTCTCGGCGCGCTCGTCGCCCTTGAGCATAAGTACCTGCTCGTCGCGGCTTCCGTCGCGGTAGATCGTGCCGCCCTTGCAGCCCAACTCGTACATCAGCTTGTACAGCTCGCTGACCTGCTCGACGGTGTACTCGTTGGGGACGTTGCACGTCTTGCTGATGGCCGAGTCGATCCAGCGCTGGAAGGCGGCCTGCACCCGCACGTGCTCCTCCGGCGTCAGATCCATCGCCGTTGCGAAGTATTCCGGCAGATCCTTGTCGGTCATGTCGGGGTTGGCATCCAGCCACTGCTGCACGATGGGCACCTTCTCCTCGTGCAAGCCGAGCCGGCTCTTGCGGTAATACACCCAGCTAAAGAACGGCTCGATTCCGGTGCTGGTGTTCACGAGCGTGCCGGTCGTGCCGGTCGGCGCTTGCGTCAGCAGCGTGACGTTGCGGATGCCGTGGGTGCGGATCTTCTCGCGCAGTTCGTCGGGCAGCGTCTGGATGAAGCCGGACTGCAGGAACTTCTCGGCGTCAAAGGCGGAGAACGGCCCCTTGGTCTTGGCAATCTCGACCGATTCGTCGTAGGCGTTCACGCAGATGAACTTGTACAGCTTGTCGATAAAGTCTTCCGACTCGGGGCTGCCGTAGCGGACTTCCAGATGGATCATCAGCTCGGCGATGCCCATCGTGCCGAGGCCGACGCGCCGCTCCATGCCCTGCACGCGCGCATTCTCCTCGAAGAAGTACGGCGTGCTGTCGATCACGTTGTCGAGGAAGCGCACGGCATACCGCACGGTGCTGGCGAGGTCGTCCCATGCCACGTCGTGATTCTCGCCGTCGTAGAACTTGGCCAGATTGATCGCGCCAAGGTTGCAAACCGAGAACGCACCGAGTGGCTGTTCGCCGCAATTATGTGTAATAATCCCATTAACAGGGATCGCATGGGTAACCGGTTCGTTCAAATCGAAGACAGCTTCCTCGCCATCGGGCATCACAGACGCGACCTTCGCCACGAACGACTCGGTACGGGGGCCCTTGCTATAACCGGCAAGCCGGGAAGCGAGCCGGTCCTGCTTCGCGCCCGTCAGGAAGCCGATTTCGTCTGCAAATGTCGCCAGATTCGACTTGGTGATCGCCAACTCATGTTGCGCACGCGTCCAGTATGCCTTCGAACCACCTTTGCCGTCCGGCATCATGCGATATTGTGCTTTGCGGCGGTTGCGGAAGATACGTGAGGCAATACCGAAATTGGCGAGGACGACCTGCACCTGCTCAAGCAACGCGACGTGGCTGCTCGCCAAGCGAATATGCGCCATGCCGCTGGCATGCTGCACACTGCCGTCGGCAGTGAAGAGCGCCTGCAAGAAACCACGCTGCATCTCTTCCGTACCGCGGAAGACGACCTCCGGCACTTGGAACTTGTCCTCGGTCAGGCCGTATTCCTCGGCCAACTGGCGCAACCGCTCGGACTGGACGCGCGCCTCGTCGCGATCCGCGACCTCGACCACGCCGACTGGATAGGTGCGCGTGGTGCGGGTGCCTACACCCTGTACGACCGTGTTGACGTGCTCGGCGAACAGCGGCGCAAGCTCGCGCTTCTCTTCACCGAAGAACGACAGCACCGCACGATCGGCCTTGAGCGTGCCGTCGCCGACAAGCCAGCCCAGCACGCGGCCCAGCTCGAGCGATCCCTGCCGCCCGAATGTTCCCTTGCGGTTCATGACGTGCACGTGGTCACCCGGCTTGAGGTCGCGCAGTTCGACCCATCCGCGCGGAGTCATGAAGCGGTGATCTGCCGTAGCACGCACGCTGTAGCCCTCGTCGGTCTGCAGCTTGAACACCGGCTTGACCCCGGTCATGAACACACGGCTGGCGGCCAACGAGCGCGACTCGATCCCGAATCGACTGTCGACCGCGACTCCGATGTCGGTCTCATCGTCCCACAGGTCATGCGCCTTGACCAAACCCTCGGTCGTATGGATTCGCGTATCGCCGGTGAAGCACGGGTTAGTGCTGATCAGCGGATTGAAGTACCACGAGTTCGCCAGCTTATTGCTGCGCTCGCGGAACCACACGCCCGGCTCGGCGCTGGCCCACGCGCTCTCGATGATGGCGTTCCAGATTTCGCGCGCCTTGACCGTCCTGTAGACGTGCGTCTTGCGGCCGGCTTCCAGCCACTTTTCGAGGTTGCCGTCCCATTCGGCGTCATAGGCCGGGTCGGACGTGTCGGGGAACTGCAGCACCCAGTCGCCGTCGTCCTTGATCGCGTCCATCAGCTTGTCGCTCACGCCGACGCTGATGTTGGCGTTGGTGATCTGGCCAGCCTGTCGCTTGCTGCTAATAAAGTTGAAGACGTCCGGATGCCAATCATTTAAGATTAACATAAGAGCGCCCCTTCGACTCCCACCTTGCTCGATCAGGCCGGTGACGAAGCTGTACAGCGCGCCCCAGCTCACCGCGCCGGACGAGCGCCCGTTGACGCCCTTCACGTACGCATGGCGGGGGCGCAGTGACGAGATGTTAATCCCGACACCGCCGCCGCGCGACATGATCTCGGTCATCTGCGACAGCGTTTCCATGATCCCGCCGCGCGAATCACGGGGGGACGGGACTACGTAACAGTTCGATACCACGACACCAGCAGACACAAACGAGTGGTCTTCCTCGACCTCGATGTCCATCACCGTGCCGGAATAGATCGACGTGGTGATCGTCTCGATACGCACCCACTTCAGGCCGTCGTATTCGAGATGCGAACGGAATCCACGGGCGTCAGGCGCGGATCGGTCGAAGAAGTTCTCGTACAGGTCGCGCGCCTCACCTAACCCGGCGGTCACGCGGAATGCCTCGGTTCTGCCGTTCTCGTGGGTGTTCTCGAAGATCGAGAAGAAGTAGCCGAGACGAAGCAGAAGCTGATGCACTTGTACGGCCAGCGCGCGGTTCGACAAGAGAATGCCCACGTACTGCCCGCTGGTGTATCCGTCAGCGCGGAACAGTCCGCGCAGCAGCGCCGTGATCAGATTGTCAGGTTGGCGCATGAGGTCGGCGGGGATTGTCTTGCCGTGGCTATAGCGCCCGAACAGCCCAGCAAAGAACTCGCCGACCGGCATTGCGTTGACCCACAGATCGAGCCACCGGCCCGTGCTGCTTATCTTGATCGAGGGGGCAATGCCAAACTTGTCTTCGATGATTGCCGCGATCGCTTCGGCGTCGACCTGTTCGTCAAGCCCAAAGACGATCTTGATACCTGAAGGTGTCTTGGTGCCGGTGCGATGCGTGACACATCCATCTCCCAGCCAGCGGCCAAACAGCTCCATCAGCGGCTCGTCAATGACGAGCGCGTCGCGAATTGCCGCTGTGGGCTTCCCGATGACCTTCGTGCCGTCAGGCTGTACGCGCGGCTTGTTCAGCCAACCGTCACGGACTTCGTAGGCGCTGCCTGCTGGCCGGCCAGGGTAGTCTTCACGACCGACGTAGTTGGACACATAGAGTACGTCTTGGCCGCTGACGTCGCCGTTGTAGGCCGCCGCGAGGAAATCACCGACACGCAGATCCTTGGCAGGAATCCACTGTGGTTCTTCACCTAGGCGCAGGCCGTCACGGGAACGATGCCTGTTCACGGTCTCCGACCGGATCACCAGCACCTTGTGATCTCCCGTAACGCGCAGATCATCGAAACCCAGCTTGCGCATCGAGAACGTGTAAAGCGGTTCCTGCGTCTGGCGCTCGAACTTGTGCAGCACTTTGCGCAGACGATTGCGGTGGGTGACTACCATATCGCCGACCGACACTTCGGCGATAGGCCGGTAGCCGTCGGCCGTCAGAATCTCTTGTTCCGGCGGCATACAGTTGTAGTAGGTAAGCTGTTGATCGGTGCCGGCGCCGGCCAAGATTCGGCCGCCGGGGACGAACTTCCAGCCGTCCAGCAGCCAGCGAAACTTCTTTGCCCACTCGGCCTTGGCCGCGTCGGTCGTTTCGATATCGGCAATGCCACGCGCCACACGATCCATCATCTGACCGGGCTGAATCTCCAGCGGCTTGTCGACGTGCTCGAGGTCGCGCGTCACCGTCTCGCCGTCGAGCAGTTTCACGGTGACCGATGGCAGGTCGATCTCCGTCACCGTCCCGACCTCGCGCTGGCCCGTCTTCGAGTCGACGACGACGATCACCGTGTCGCCAACCGCCAGCGAGGCACGCGTCATATCCTTCAGGGCATATCGATCGAGAAAGATCTTGTATCCCAGATCGTGGAGGGCGTTATTGTCGGTGGCGGAGGATTGTGCCATGTGGAACCGTCTCCTGAATCGTCGTCAGGCAGGCCTGACCTGTAACAAATAACCAACAGAATCACACTGTATCCCACTGTCGAATAAGAGACGACAGCCGCTCCGGATCGTTCATTAGCTGAGTCGGATTGCGAGGACAAATCAGCCCCATGCGGAGGGGGGCTGAATCAGTGGAGTACCCCCCTTTTATAGCATGGAACTGGAACACCTGTCCACTAGTTTTAAGGTTGTTTGCGGTTGGAATAGCGTTAACCCGACAGATGCTAATGATAGAATCCTGTTACGTTCGCGCCTCTTTTTGTCCGGCGACCACACCGCGCGGTAAGGTTCGTTTTGGACCCGTTTCACCGAGGAACATGTGATGCGCCGTACTGCTGCCGTCGTCGTCCTACTGTCCGCGCTGACGCTGCTGTCGTCGGGCGCGCAGCGTGCGCCGCTGCCCCCGCCCGTTGGGCCGGATGTCCCACTCGTCGAGCGTGCGCAGTATGATATGGCGGCGTATCAGCAGCTTATGGCGTCCGGAACTGTGGCGACCGCGACCATTCCGCCTGCCACCGAGCCTGTCATCACCACACCGCGCGCAACGTTCATCGTGATTAGCACGGAGGACACACCCGATCCCACTCCCGGCGATGGGCAGTGTAACCCGGTCGGTGGCTGTACGCTGCGCGCCGCGATCATGGAAGCCAATGCGCTCGGCGGCGCGGTGATCACATTTGCACCCGATATCTATGACGTCACCCTCGCCTTCTCCGATGTGGCGGACGTGGAATCAAACGGCGATCTGGACGTCACGGGTACGGTTTTCGTCGTCGGCCTTCCCGATCGACGGATCACGATCCATGCACAGCCCAACCGCCGTGGCATCGAGGTTGCACCCGGCGGCGTGCTGCATCTGTCGCGTATCGCGATCGAAGGCGGGAGTGCCGGCACTGAAAACGGCGGATGCCTCGCCGTGCAGGCCGGCGCTTCCGCGCTGCTCGATCACGTCACCTTGCACGGATGCAGCGCGTACATCGGCGGCGGGGCCTATGTCGGGAGCGGGGCGTTCTTGCGCGCATCCCATTCCGCGATCACCGACAATACGGCGCGCGCCATCAGCGGGGTCGGTTCCAGCACGGCCGACAGCGGGGCGCACGTCAGGCTCGAATACACCGAGGTCTCGGGCAATCTGTCGACCGAAGGTGCGGGCGCCATACACATCCACAGCGGACTCATCACACTGGATCACGTCACGGTCGCCTACAACACGACTGAGGAAGACTTCAACGGTGCTGGCGTAGTCGTCACCGGCATAACTCTCACCGAGATCAACGATTCGACCATCGCTTACAACACGGCCACGCAGACCGCCGCCGGCTTGCAGGTACTGGCCTCAAACCCGCCCATCGTACGCCGCACGATCATCGCCAATAATGTGCGAACCTTCAGTGGACAACCCGTGGACTGTACCGGTTCCGGGTCATCCCTTGCGCAGCTTGTCGTACTCGATACGAGCATAGGGGGTACCGGCTGTGGCAACGTGGCAGGGCCACCCTCGCTGCTGCTCACCGGCGTTGATCCCCGCGTCTCGCCGGTGCTAGAAGCGTATGGCGCCACCAACGGCACACGTACGCTGGCGCTGCTGCCCGACTCGCCGGCGGTGGATGCGGGGGGCGATCCGTGCGGACTGCACGACCAGCGCGGCCTGCCGATCAGCGGCGAAGCATGCGACCTCGGCGCGTATGAGCTGCAAGTCCAGTCGCGCGGCGCGGATACGAACTTCGAAAACGGCGGCGGATGCGGCCTCTCCACGCCGTGGAAATCGAAGCTCACAGGCGACAAGCCGGTCAATTCCGCCCCGATCGCCGGTGTGTGCTCATTCCGCTTCAAGGGCAAGGGCAGCAAGGCCGCCACGCCCGGATCGCTCAAGTTCAAGGACAACGCGCCTGTGACACCCGGCTCGGTCGACGGGTTCCGCTGGACGTTTACCGCGCAAACCACCACCGCGACCGCCGCCACATGGAAGGTCAAGGTCGTGTACGTCGACGGCACGTCGGACTCGTGGACGGGGGCGATCCCAGCCATCGACCAGACCGGCGACGTCCTCATTGGCGACCTGCTGCCCGCCGGCAAGCCGCCGATCGCCAAAGTCGTCTACAAGCTGACCGACCGCACGCTCAGCGGCACGTGGCAGCTCGACGACCTCGGCGTGTGGCTCACGCGCAGCGGGTAATGCGTACCTCACCCCCGTCCCCTCTCCAAACTGGAGCGGGGCGGCAGAGCGCTGGCGATGCGGGGTGTTTGCCCGCCGAGCGTTGAAACGCACGGCTAAAAGGTGCGAAGCCTGCTAAAGAGGCTGGGCGGGCATACGGTTCGTAAAACAGTCCCGGCAGGGACTTCGATGCGTATTGGATCCGGGTTTCAACCCGGGCTGAAAGGCGTGTCCGAAAATAGAGAAGGTGTCCATAAGCGCTAGAATCTCTTGCGCCAACAAGGAGATCAGCGATGGATATGGACACCTTCTTCACGACATTATACGTACTGGTCGATGACTGGTACAAAGCTGAAATCGCCGAATCGATGCAGCGACACCGCGGTGGCAGAATGAGAATGAGCGACAGCGAGGTGCTGACCGTTGCGCTGGCGGGGCAATGGCAGGCGGGAATGCCGTGGCGCTCAGAACGGGAAGTGGTCGCTTACGTGCAGCGGCATTTACGCGGTTTGTTCCCGACCATGTTGGGGCGAAGTGCGTTCAATCGGCGGGTGCGGTGTTTGTGGGGTGGCTTTGTGAGGCTGCAACAGCTTGTAGCCGAGCAATTGCGCGGCGCAGATGAACTCTATGAGAGCGTGGACAGCGTGCCTGTACCCAGTCTCAGCAATGGCCAAGCCCAGCGTCAGTCCACCCATTGGACCTGGCAAAGCCGTCGGGGACGAGGCAGCTACGGGCGCTTCGTGTGGGGCGAGCGGGTGCTTATGGCGGTGAGCCCTAGCGGCGTTATTCGAGGCTGGATTGCGGCAGGCGCGAATGTGAACGACCGCTGGTTGTTAGAAGCGTTGTTGAACCGACGGGCAGGTGGGGACGCGCTGCACGAACCGAAACAGCGCCCACGGGATGGCAACAAACCACGCACTACGCCGCCTGCAGCCACGCATCTGTTTGGCTGGGCTGCAGTAGGCGAAACATTGAGCGGCGATTATCTAGCCGACCGCGGGTTCAATGGGCGGCGTTGGCGGCAGCAATGGCAGCAGGCCTATGGCGCACGCGTGTTGGCCCCGCCGCCGCCTAACGAGCCCGGCACGTGGAGTGCGGCGCAGCACCGTTGGCTAGCCTCGCATCGGCAGATCGTAGAAACGGTGTTCGCCCGCCTGGACAACGTGTTCGGCTTCAAACGGCTACTGGCCCACTCACGGTGGGGACAACTCACCCGCTTAGCCGCCAAAACCGCCGCTTACAACATCGGCCTCTATCTCAACCGCATGCTCAACCGCCCACTTGGCGCCTTAGCCACCCTCTTTCGTTGATTTTCGGACACGCCTTGAAGCCTTGGTGTCCATACACACAGCCGAAAAAGCCAGTACGTTCGCCATCCGGATTTACAATAGATATAGGAGAGCGTGTCTTCTGTTCGTGACACCGAAAGGACTGCCTGCACCAGACCGTAACGAAAGGAGCGTACCCCATGACACGGCTGACGAGGTTCCTCATACTCGCCGTTGGGATGTCCGCCCTGCTGCCAACTGCGCGTGCGCAAGACATCCTCGAATTCCCGCCCCTGACAGGCGAATATCAAGTTGGCCGCACCGCGTATCACCTGATCGACCACGACCGCAAAGAGACGTTCACAACCCGGCCCGACGACGTGCGCGAGTTGATGATCATCGTCTACTATCCTGCCGCGCCCAGCGCCGACGACCAATCCGCTCCCTATCTGGAAGGCCTACGGCGCGAATGCCTGTCGACAGGCAACCGCCGCATCGGGCCGTTCGACTGGGATCGGATCGTGTCGCACGCGTACACGAACGTCCCCGTTTCGGACAGGCGGAAGGCGTATCCGGTGCTGCTGTTCTCGCCCGGCTTTACGACCAACCCGGTGTTCTACACCGCCATGCTGGAGGAGATTACGAGTCACGGTTACGTGGTTGTCGCGCTGACTCACCCATACAGCACCGACGCCGTGGCGTTCTCGAACGGCAGAGTCATCAACCTGAACGCCAGCGGGACGCGCCTGATGACGGTGCTTTCGAGCGATCCGGAATACGGCGAGCAGATCGGCGATCACACGCTGGACGTGTGGGCCAGCGATGCGCTGTTCGCGCTGGATCAACTGCAGGCGATGAACCGCGACGACCCGCTGCTGAGCGGACGCATGGACCTTGATCACGTCGGCATGTTCGGACACTCGTTTGGCGGTGCAACCTCTGCGGAAGCGGCGTCACGCGACGATAGAATCCTCGCGGCCACTAACATGGATGGCGCTTTTTTCGGCACTGTCGATGACACCGGCCTCGACCAGCCATTCATGTTCATGGCGTCGGATCACTCGTGGCCAAAGCGCGATGAAGATCGTTTTGGGATGTCCGAGGAAGACTGGAACGCGATGTACGACGGTGTGTACACCGATCTTGAGAAGGTTTGCGAGCACGCTTCCAACGCATATGCCTTCACCCTGGACGGATCGAGTCACGGCACGTACACCGACCTGGCGCTGCTCGCCACCATGGGTGTCAATTCGTGGATCTTCGAACCCATGTTTGTCGGGCACATCAACGCCGTGCGCGCACACCAGGTCATCACGACGTACGTCGTGGCGTTCTTTGACAAGCACGTCCGCGGGCTGGATGTGCCGCTGCTTGACGGGCCGTCGATCGACTACCCCGAAGTGACGCTCGATATCGACGCTTAGCATCGATACTGGTGCAACTCAATCGGCGGGAGCGCATGCCCCCGCCGATTTCGTTTTGCGCGCTAACTGCTGCTGAACCGCATTCCCTCGCGTTTGCCGGCCCATGACGCCGCGGAGTACACTCCGGCGCAAATCCCCACGCGAGGAACACCATCATGTCGTACACCGTGATTCGAAATGGAACGTTGATCGACGGCACGGGACGTGCGCCGATCCCGAACGCCGCGGTTGTCCTCGACGGCAACCGGATCGCTGCTGCTGGTTCAACGGCGGCAGTTTCGATGCCCTCGAACGACACCACCATCATCGATGCGCAGGGCGGCTGGATTCTGCCCGGGTTCATCGACACGCACGTCCACATGATCCTCGAGTTCTCCGGCATGCCGGCCATGATGGCGACGCCGTTTTCGCTGAACTTCTACAAGGCCGTGACGTATCTGCGCCGGACGATCGACGCGGGCATCACGAGCGTGCGCGATGCCGGCGGCGCCGACCTCGGCATGAAGCAGGCCGTCGAGCAGGGGGTGATCGTCGGCCCGCGCATGCAGATCAGCATCAGCGTGCTGGGCATCACCGGCGGGCATGTGGACGGCTGGATGCCGTCGGGCAACACGTTTAACCTGTTCCCGGGGTATCCGGGGCATCCGGACGGCATCTGCGACGGTGTCGACGGCGTGCGTAAGAAGGTGCGCGAGGTGCTGCGCGCGGGCGCGGACATCATCAAGATTTGCTCGACCGGCGGTGTGCTCAGCCCGACCGACCACCCGGAGTTCACGCAGTTCTCGCCCGAGGAGCTGGACGTGATCGTGCGTGAGGCGGCGTACCGGCGCGGCGTGAAGGTGATGGCGCACGCGCAGGGCGTCGAGGGGATCAAGAACGCCGTGCGCGCGGGCATCCACTCCATCGAGCACGGCATCTATCTGGACGACGAAGCGATCGACCTGATGCTCGACCACGGGACGTATCTGGTGCCGACGCTGCTGGCCCCGGTCGCCGTGCTTGAGATCGCACAGGCCACCGGTACGATGCCGGAATACGGCGTGCGCAAGTCGATGGAGGTGATCGAGGTGCACCGCGACAGCATCGCCCGGGCGTATCAGCGCGGCGTGCGTATCGCCATGGGCACCGACGCCGGCGTGATGCCGCACGGGACGAACCTGCGCGAGCTTGGCCTGATGGTTGGGATCGGCATGTCGCCGATGGAGGCGATCGTCGCCACGACCAAGACGGCCGCCGAGTGTTTGGGCTGGCAGGACAAGGTCGGCACGCTTGAGCCGGGCAAGCTAGGCGACATCGTCATCACGCGCACCGACCCGCTCAACGACCTGCGTTCGCTGGAAAACCCGGCCAACATCGTCACGGTCCTGAAGGACAGTCACGTGGTCAAAGATTTGCGGGGTATTCCTTGATCTACACTTGTCATCGGGTACTACTAGAACAATGTATTACAATCGATTGACCAACTTGATCAGTAACGATACTATCCTCGAGATGTGCAAGTTGCTCCCGATAATGTTCTGTAGGATGACGGAGCATCAATGCTAGACTCAAGTGGAACTATCAGATGAATTCTGTAGATCATGCAAACCCAATTGGCTATAGCGTAACGCTCGCAGAAATTCTTCATGATCCTGAGCTTAGGCTTGATGCTGAACACTACGACCCTAACGTCGAGAGCAACATGGAGATTCTGCAGCGGTCCGGTTTTGAGCTGGTTCCACTTTCCAAACTTGCCGCGCTTAAGTTGCCGAGTCAGTTCACGCGAGTATGGGCACGTGACTCCGCACATGGCTTCCCGTATCTCAATGCGACGGACTTGATGAGTTGGGCTGCCTTTGGCGTACCTGCCCTTGAGCGGTATTTGTCGAAAGCTTCTGACGTGGATTTTGACAACCTTGTCATCAGGGAGAAGTGGATCTTGATGACGTGTTCAGGAACCATAGGGAGAGTGTTCGAGGTTCCACCTGCCTTGGACGGTTGGATAGCGACTCACGACATCATTAGGATTGTTCCCAATGATGATGGTCTGCGCGGATACATCAAAGCATTCTTATGTTCTCGTTTCGCACAGACTCAGATTCTGAAGCACACGCACGGTGGGCAAATCGATCACATTACCGATGTACAGCTTGGTACATGCCTAGTACCCCTCTTCGAAGATAGCGAAATGCGTCGGATTTCCGCAGTGGTCGACCGTGCAGAAAGCCTACGACAGGAGGCATCTGTGAGGTTTGCAGATGCAATAATCGACATCACGAAAGGACTCACGCGTGACGGCTAGCGACGTGTCAGTTACTCCGCTTGTTCCACCCGGCAAGATTAAGTGCTTCATAACCGGACAACTCCGGCGAGATACACCAGAGGAAAACGTGAGGCAGCGGTGGGCACGTAGCTTGGTCGACGAGTACGGCTACTCGAAAACTGACATCGGGGTAGAAGTATCGATCTCAATGGGGCGCGCCCGTAAGTCGTGTGACCTAGTGATTTATCGTGCGGCAACACCCCATGTCCAAGAGAATATCGTCACAATCGTTGAGGCAAAAAGGGAGGGAATTAAGCCATCTGACGTCGATAGCGGTGTTGAGCAACTCAAGAGTTACATGGCTGCGTGTTCTTCATGTAAATTCGGCCTTTGGGTTGGACAAGAACGGCAGGCCTATAGCCGTAATGTCTCCGACGGCTCCATTTCATCAGTAGAAGCGGTTTCAAAAATTGAGCGGTAACGGTACACTGGTGGGATGAGCCGACATGACGTGACTGACCAACAGTGGGAAATCCTGGAGCCGTTGATCCCTAAGCAGAAGCCGGGGCGCGGGCGACCGCGTGCGGATGATCGCCGTACGCTGAACGGCATTCTGTTCGTCCTGAAGACGGGCTGCCAATGGAAAGATATGCCCGAAGAGTTCGGCGACCATGTGACGTGCTGGCGGCGGCTGGATCGCTGGCAGCGGGACGGGACGTGGGAGCGGATCTGGCGGGCGCTGCTGGGGCAACTGGATGCGCAAGGCAAGTTGGAATGGACCGAAGCGTTTCTGGATGGGAGTTTCACCCCCGCTAAAAAGGGGGCTCCGGCGTCGGAACGACGAAGGTCGGCAAAGGCAGTCAAGTGATGCTGGTGGTAGAAGGACATGGGTTGCCAATTGGGGTGGTGGTGGAAAGCGCCACGCCTCACGAAGTCACGTTGGCGCAAGCCGTGATTGATGACGTTATGGTGCCCCGTGCGAAGCGCAAACCCCGGCGTCGCCCGCGCGCGCTGGGCGCTGACAAAGGTTCGACAGCCGACGTCTGCGGGCCGCCTTGCGCCGGCGAGGGATCCGGCCCCGGATCCCGCAGCGCAAACGTGCCGAGGGCCACCGACCGCGGCGCGGTCGGCCGCAGGCGCCGTTGGGACGCACCCGGCGTTGGGTTGTCGAACGCACCTTCGCGTGGATGGACAACTGCCGTCGGCTGGTCGTGCGCTACGAGCGCAAGCTGGAAAACTTCAAAGCGTTCTGTCTGGTTGCCTTTATCCAATGGTCCCTCAACCGGCTACTGCGGCCTGTTGCCACCATCGCCCCGTATTATTGAAATAGGCTCTAACAGATATTCCACGAGCGGGTGAAGACAGAGCTCGCAAACCTCAACGTCGAGATCTGAAAATCGTCCATGAACTCACGTCAGTCTTTAAGCGGTGTCACAACTATATTCACGCCAACACTGGCTTGCCGAAAGCAGATGCTTTCCACGAGATGCTCAAGCTAATCTTCTGCAAAACGTATGAAGAGCAAGAAGGGGGTGACGAACTCGATTTCTCGATCGACCCGATAGAACAGAAGTCGGAAAGCGGCCAACGTCGACTTCTGGAAGATCGTCTTGCGCCAATGTTTGACAAAGTGAAGACGTCTTACCCTCATATATTTAAGTCAGATGAACAATTGACCTTGCCACCAATGGTGGCCGCTTACGTAGTTTCTGAGCTCCAATTCATCTCGATACTCAACAGCACCACGGACGTAAAAGGCGAAGCGTACGAGACGCTTGTTGGTGCTAATCTGAGGGGCGATCGTGGTGAGTACTTCACACCCCGCAATGTCTGTGACATGACTGTTCAAGTAATCATGGCCATGCATGCTGAACATCAGCTTACAACACTGCGAGTCGTCGATTGTTGTTGCGGTACTGGGGGTTTCTTGGTTTCGTGGCTGTCAAATTTGAGAAAGCATATTACCGCTCAGGAGGAGAGGCGGGGCACATCAGATATTGGTGCAAGAGTAAGGGAACGTGTGAAATCGGCCTGCTCACAGAACTTGTTTGGACTAGACATCAATCCCAGTCTTGTAAGAACCGCGCAGATGAATCTGGTCATGCATGGCGATGGTTCAACCAATGTATATAGAGCAAATTCGGCCGCCAGACCTGGCGAATGGCCAGACGATACTCGACTTAATGTACCCTTTGGTGCCTTTGATGTTGTCGTTACTAATCCACCATTTGGTAGTGAGGTAACTATCGATGATGCACACATCCTTTCCCAATACGAACTGCCGCGGTGGAATGTCGCGCGTGAACGAAGCTCAATGCCTGCGGAGCAGCTATTCATTGAGGCGGCCTTGAACTTCCTGAAACCTGGCGGCATCTTGGGGGTGGTTATACCGGATGGAATCTTGACCAATCCCGGGCTGTTGTTCTTGCGTGACTGGATCACGAAACGAGCACGGATTGTCGCTTCTATCGCTTTGCCGAAGGAGACATTTGGGCGTAACGGTGGAGTCAATAACCCAAGCGTACTTATTCTCCGCAAATTCACTGACGATGAGCTAAAGAATGCACTAGATCTCAATGTTGTCGATACCAGTCACAGGGTTTTCCTTTGCGCACCGGCGACGGCGGGAATCGACAAGCGTGGAAGCGCGGTATACCTACGACACGCTACAGGCGAATTCCTACTTGATGAATCCGGCCAAAGAATTCCAGATGATCAGATCTCACGTGTGGGTGAAGTCTTCGCGCAATGGTGGCGACAAAACATAGTGTAACCTGACACCAACGTTCAAGAGAAGTCGCACTGCGCAATCACCTTATCGGCCTTAGCATCCCCTGAGACGCGGGCCAACCCCCGCCCTGCGCGTGGTATCCTCAGCACTCATCACTTCAGACTCATCACTCTTCCGGAGGAAGACGGAATGACGGCAAAAGCAAGTGGAACGTTCATGCTCGGTGGCGACCTCCCGATCCACCGGCTCGGCTTCGGCGCCATGCGCATCACCGGCAAGGGCATCTGGGGCAATCCGCCCGACCACGACGAGGCCATCCGCGTCCTCAAGCGCCTGCCGGAGCTGGACATCAACTTCATCGACACCGCCGACTCGTACGGGCCGTTCGTCAGCGAAGACCTGATCCGCGAGGCGCTGCACCCGTACGGCAGCACGATCGTTGCCACCAAGGGCGGCCTGACCCGTCACGGTCCGAACAGCTGGCACGCGGTCGGTCGGCCGGAATACCTGCGTCAATGCGTGCTGATGAGCTTGCGCCGGCTCAACGTCGAGCGCATCGACCTGTGGCAGCTGCACCGCATCGACCCGAAGGTCGACCGCGACGAACAGTTTCAGGTCATCGCCGACATGCAGCGCGAAGGGCTGATCCGGCACGTCGGCCTCAGCGAGGTCAGCGTCGAGGAGATCGAGGCCGCACGCAAGTTCTTCCCGGTCGTCAGCGTGCAGAACCTGTACAACCTCGTGCACCGCCACAGCGAGGATGTGCTGGACTACTGCGCGCGCGAAAACATCGGCTTCATCCCGTGGTTCCCGCTGGCCGCCGGGCGCCTGTCCGACGACGGCAGCGTGCTCAGCGACATCGCCACGCGGCTGAACGCCACACCTTCGCAGGTTGCGCTGGCGTGGGTGCTCAAGCGCAGCCCGGTCATGCTGCCGATCCCCGGCACGGGCAAGCTGGCGCACCTCGAAGAGAACACCGCCGCCGCCGATCTCGTCCTCAGCGACGACGACTTCAAGACGTTGGACGATCTCGGCCGCGTCGAGTGGGCGAAGTCGCAGAAGAGCTAATCGCTTCCAGAAGGCTTTCGCCCTCTGGACTCCCTTATCTGCGGATTTGAGACGCGTGCGTCTCAAATCCGCGAGAAGCGAGGTGCAGGAGTGCAAACTCCTGCCGGGGTTCCGGGGCAGCGCCCCAACGCCTCAACACCCGCCCTCGATAGCCCCGGCGATGACCTGCGCGGCAAGGTCGTGCCCGGCCTGATTCCAGTGCGTGTCGTACGGGTAATAGAGCAGGCGCTCGTCCGCCGCGGCGGCCTCGAACGCCGGCGTGAGGTCGATCAATCGCCAACCCACGCGCTCCTCCAGCAGCGCGGCGATCAGGTCGCGGTGGGCGTACAGCGAGTCGAAATAGGCGTCTTCGTCGTCGACCGGCGAAGCGGCAAATGTCAGCGCGCCCCCGGTGGTCGTCACGATGCGCTGGTTAGCGGCGTTGACGAACTGCCGGTCGCCTTCGACGATGTATCGCGCATAGACCAGTTCCTTCGGCGGGATGAACACGATTGCGCGGCAGGTCTCCGGCGGCAGCGCGGCATCGAAGGCATCCAGCGCGGCGCGCACGGCGTCGGCGTTGCGGCTTGAGGCGGCGTCCGGCGGCGTTTGCTGCCACCACGCGTAATAGCTCACGAACGCCAGCTCGTAGTAACTGCCACCGATGATCACCGGCAGGGGCTGGTTGTAACGCGGCGCGCCGGACTCGTCGGGCGGGGCGGTCGGGGTGGGGGCCGGCGGGCGCAGCCGGTCGAACAACGCGCCCCATGCGGCGATCGGGTTACTGACGTCGATGCGCGGCTCGCGCACCGCGTCGCCGAGGTCGTTGCCGCTGAAATAGCCCCACAGCACCCATTGGCGCGGCTCGGCGGCGGCGAACTCCGCGGCGGCCTGCGCGATCTCGACCGGCCCGTAGGCGCGGTAGCCGTAGTTGCGCACGCCGACGCCCAACGCGTCTGCCAGCCCATCGGCATACGGGCGCTCGACGTTGAAGCCTTCGGTGAACGAGTCGCCAAAGACGGCGACCGGATACGACTCGTGCGGCTCGGCCGGGACTCGAAAGCCGTCGGCATCCCACGCGATGCGAAACGCGGCGTACGGCGCGTCGTCGGCGGGCGGGCGCACCTGACCGGGCAGCGCGGCGAACACGTCGCCGTCGCTGGGGCGCCACGTCACGTCCATCGCCTGATTCGCGGTGGTGCGCATGACCCACCGCGTCGGGCCGATCAGCCGGTCGGGCAGCAGCATCAGCGCGGCGGTCAGCACGGCCAGCACACATGCGACGCTGCCGGCGCTGAGCAGCAGCGGCACGAGCCACGCACGGCGGGGACGCTTGTCGGTCATGGTATACTTTGGGGCCTGCGTACGACACGGATTCTCAGCATGGCAATCGACTATATCATCGACTATGACTGCGCGCCCAAGCAAGCGCTGACCTCTGACGGAATCATCGAACGGCTCAAGGGCGAGTCGCGCGCGCAGCGCATCATCGCGCTGTTTCGGCAAAACGGCGACGACCGTCCGCCCAGCGAGATGGGCTTCGAGTTCACCCGCAGCACGCCGGAGGGGCAGGAAGAAACGCAGGTCGTCATCGTGCAGCACCTGCTGGACGCCGCGGCCGAGTTGAAGCCGCACGAATCCGCCTGCGCCGGATGCCCCGCCAACCGCGCTGGCAAGCCGTTCGGGTGCGTCGGCAGCATCGAGTATCCGGTCAGTGGGGCCGCCGAAGCGTGGCTGCTCGATCGCATGCCGGTGCCGGACGACGCGCTGGTGTGGCTGCTGCTCAAGCAGGGCGTTGAGGAGTTCAAGTACGACGGCGCCAGCATCGAACCGCTGCGCGCCGCCTCGGATGTGTACTTCGAGGACAACCGGCCGGCGCGCCGCATCCTCGGCGAGTTCGAGCTGAACGCCAATCAAGTGTTCGAGATGATGTTCTCGGTCGGTGCGATCAACCCGAACCACGCCGCCATTCTGCTGCTGTTTACCGGCGCCGTCCCGCGCGAGCTGGAGGCCGACGACTTCCGCAATCTGCGCCCCGCGCCGGCTGATGCCGACGTGCGCTTCCCGCTGCTGATTCAGGACAGCGACAGCGACGACTCGAGCGTGCGGCAGTTCAAGGCATTCCTGCAATCGCTCTACATCGCGTGGAGGTTGGATGTCGCGGTGCGCGTCGACGCCTAAGCACGAAGTGATGAGTGATGAGTGCTAAGAACCTGCCGCCCGTTTTCACACATGCGGTGAGCGGCACGCCCCCGGCGATGGAAACGCCCTTTGCCCTATGCTGACGCCCGCCACCCCGTCCGCCGCCGCGTGGGATGCGTTCGTGCGTGCCCATCCGCAGGCGCACGTTCTGCAGCTTGCCGCGTGGGCCGAGCATAAGACTCACTTCGGCTGGGCGTACGAACGGGTCGCGCTGAGCGACTCCGGCGGCGCGATTCACGCCGGCGCGCAGGTGCTGATTCGTCCGCTGCCGGGTCGGCTGTTCACGCTGGCGTACATCCCGCACGGCGGGTTCGTGACCGACGACTCGCAGTGGCCGGCGTTGATCGACGCGGTGGCCGGCGCTGTCCGCAAGCATCGCGCCGTGTTCCTCAAGTGGGAGCCGGGACTGTACGCGGATGACGCCGCGCCCGATCCCGCCGCGCTCGGCTTCCGGCCGTCGGCGCAAACTGTGCAGCCGCCGCGCACCATCGTGCTCGACATCACGGCGGACGACGACGCCATTCTCGCGCGCATGAATCAAGGCACACGGCGCAAGATCCGCCAATCGCAGAAGGCCGGCGTGCGCACGTTCGAGGCCGCGGCCAGCGATGTCGCACGCTTCTGTGACTTGATGACGGCCACCGGCACCCGCAACGATTTTGGCGTCCACAGTGCCGCCTACTACCAGCTCGCGTACGACCTGTTCGCCCCGCGTGACGCCGCGCTGATCCTCGCCGAACACGACGGTGACCTGCTGGCCGGCGTGATGGTGTTCGCCGTCGAGGGTGCAAGCGGCGGGCCGGCGTGGTATTTGTATGGCGCGTCGAGCGACGCCAAGCGCGAGATGATGGCGAGCTACGCGGTGCAGTGGGCGGCGATCCAATGGGCCAAAGCGCGCGGATGCGCCACCTACGACCTGTGGGGCGTGCCTGACGCGGACGAAACCGACCTCGAGGCACAGTTCCAGTCTCGCAGCGACGGCTTGTGGGGCGTGTACGGCTTCAAGCGCGGCTGGGGCGGGCAGGTCGTCCGCACGCTCGGCGCGTGGGACAAGCCGCTTATCCCGCCGCTGTACTGGGCATTCCGGCAAGCCCTCCGCCTACGGCGGGGCGTTGAGTGATGAGTGATGAGGAGGAACCTCACCCCCCGGCCCCCTCTCCGGGCGTGTACAGACCGGAGAGGGGGAGAAACATGGCCCGAAGTCCAAGCCCTTCTCCCCGCTTGCGACGACCAACGGGAGCACCGAAGGTTGGGAGAGGGGCCGGGGGTGAGGGTTCATCAATTCTGCCGGGGGTGAAGGGGAAAACATGACATTTCCGAACCCGATTGTTGACGTACAGCGTGCCGCGGTGAGCGGCAACGTGTATGCTGCCCTGCGCCAATATGCCGATGAAACTCAGAACGGCACCGCTTTCCCGCCGGGGCTGTTCTACGCCTTGTGGCACGGCACGCCGGACGTCAACCGCGCGCGCGTGCCGGATGCCAGTTACATCCGCCGCGAGCGCCTTGACGCACACCACGACGACCTGATGCCGTTCCATGGCGCGCCGGACTTGGCTGTGCTGGTCGTCAGCCAGACCGATCCGACGATCTTCAAGCTGGAGGCCGTGCGCGACTTTCTGGCGGCGGGCAGCACGCAGGTGTGGATGTGCTTCACCGCGCCGCTGTTCGAGGTCCACGTCTATCAAGCCGATCAGCCGGGCATCATCCGGGCGTACCGCGGGCGCGAGGCGATCGACGCCGGAGCGGTGCTGCCGGGGTTCAAACTCACCGTCGATCAGGTATTTGCGCTGCCGTTCTAGGCCCATCGACCCGTCCGTGGCCTTGCGCGCCACTGCCGCTTGCGGGGCGTTCGTGGTACACTACGCGCTGACAACAAGGACGGGGGCACGCCGCTTTTCCTATGGCGACCGAGATTCTGGTGGCGGTGTTTCCATCACGCAGCGTCCTGACCAAGGCGCTCGATCATCTGATGACCGTCCCGGATCTGAAAATCCGGCGTGCTGCTATCGTTGCCCGGGCCACTACCGGCGAGACCATCGTAATCGGCGATGACATTAGCGCGGACGAGGCCGGCATCGCCGGCGGGACGCTGGGCGCAGCGATGACCGCGCTCGGGTTCGCGCAGTTGGGGGCGTTGGCGCTGCCCGGCGTCGGCGTGATCATCGCGCTGGGCGCGGGGGTGCTGGTCGGTGGCTTGGTCGGCGGTGCGACCGGGCGCTTTGCCGCCAACCTGCTCGACAGCGGCTTCAAGTCCGGCCAGATCGACTCGCTGGCCGACCGGCTGCGCAGCGGGCATCCGGCGCTCGTGCTCGAGATGTCGTCCGACGCCCAAACCCTAGACCGCCTCCGTCTTGAACTCGGGCCGTACCGCGCCCAGTTGGTCGAAAACCTGAAAGACGCGAGTGCCGGC
Source organism: Candidatus Flexicrinis affinis (assembly GCA_016716525.1). Lineage (NCBI taxonomy): Bacteria > Bacillati > Chloroflexota > Anaerolineae > Aggregatilineales > Candidatus Flexifilaceae > Candidatus Flexicrinis > Candidatus Flexicrinis affinis. The sequence continues at coordinate 180,863 of JADJWE010000010.1, read as the reverse complement.
AAGGGCTGGATATAGCCAAGTTTCGTAGACGAACCGCCTAAGGACAGTATCATGCAGCTCGTAACGTTTGCTCATCCCCAGCGGACGGGAGTCGGCATTTTGCGTGACGACACCGTCATCATGACCGCTTGGACCGGCGATATGCTCTCGCTGCTCGAAGCCGGGATCACGCCCAACGAAACCAGCATCCATTACCCGCTCAGCGAGGTCACGCTGCGCCCGCCGCTGCACCCGCGAAAGATCGTCGCCATCGGCAAGAACTACGCCGACCACGCCAAAGAAATGGGCGGCGAAGCCCCGGCCGATCCGCTGATGTTCGCCAAGCTGCCAAGCGCCGTCATCGCCCATGGCGAGGCGATCACGTGGAGTCAGGCCGTCTCGCAGGAGGTCGACTGGGAGGGCGAGCTGGCGGTCGTGATCGGCAAGCGCGCCAGCCATGTGACCGCCGAAGATGTGTTCAAGTACATTTACGGCTACACTGTCGCCAACGACGTCACCGCGCGCGACCTGCAAGCCAAAGAGCCGCAGTGGGTGCGCGGCAAGGGCATGGACACCTTCTGCCCGCTGGGGCCGGCGATCGTCACGCGCAAGGACGTGGCCGATCCGCACGCCCTAAAGATCACGACGACGGTCAACGGCGAGACCATGCAGGATGGCAGCACCGCCGACATGATCCACAAGGTCGACAGCCTGATCGCTTACATCACGCGCTGGATTACGCTCGAACCGGGCGACATCATCCTGACCGGCACGCCGTCGGGCGTCGGCAAGGGCATGAAACCGCCGCGCTTCCTGCAGGACGGCGACACCGTGTCGGTAACCATTGAGGGCATCGGGACGCTGACCAATACGTGCAAGGCGCTGCCGTGAGGCTTGCCCCGCGCCTGAGCAGCCTCACGCTGCCGTGGCCGTGCGATTGGGACGCGCTGTTCGCGGATGACGCTCCCGCCGGCGGCCCGCTGATCCTCGAGATCGGCTTTGGCTACGGGCACTTTCTCAAACACTTGTCAGCGCAGTACCCGCGGGCGCGTATCGTCGGCGTGGAAATCGCCAACGAGTGTCTCGTTCATGTCGACAAAATGCGCGACCGCGGCGATCTGCCCAACGTGCGCGCCGTGTTTTCGCGCGCGGAGACGGCGCTGTATCACCTGTTCGGACCGGCATCGCTCGATCAGATTCACGTCAACTTTCCCGACCCGTGGTTTAAGGCACGCCACGAACGCCGCCGCCTGATGACCCCGGCCAACCTCGCCGTCATGGCCTCGCGCCTGAAGCCGGGCGGGATGCTGTACTTGGCGACCGACATCCACGACTACGCGCTGATGAGCGACGAGGCGCTGCGCGAGACGGCAGGGCTGGTCAACACGCTGCCCGCGCCGTGGTCGGACGAGCCGCTGCCCGGGCGCATCGTCACCAAATACGAGCGCAAGGCCATCGCCGAGGGCCGCGAACGCCATTACTTCGCCTACCGGCGGGACGCCACCGCGCTGCCCGACCTGCCCGTGATTACGGAGGCTGAGATGCCGCACATCACGCTTGCCCTGCCCTTGACCGCGCCGGAGATCGCCGCCGCGTTTGTGCCGTTCTCGGCCAAAGCTGCGGCGCGCGAGCCGCGCGGGATCGCCGGCCAGATTTCGGTCAATGCGTCGGAGGCGTTCACAGGGCGCGGCGCGGTGCTGGTCGAGTGCTATGTCAGCGAGCCGACGATTCACCAGCACGTCGCCGTGATGATCGTGCCGATCAAGGAACGCCCCGGCGAGTGGGCGGTGGGTCTGGGGACGCTCGGCAGCCCGCGCCCGACCGACGGCATCCATTTCGCCGTGCGGCAGGTGGCGGAATGGGTCGAATCGCTGCACCCCGACGCCCGTGTGACCGGCGACAAAGCCCGCACCGGGTTTGAGTCGCTCGCGCCTGACGCCCGCAGCGAGTGAGCCCGGGGGCCCCCGCGGGGGCCGCGGGGGCCCCCGCCCGCCGGGCCGCCGCCCCCGGGCCCGGGGGGCCGCCCGCGGCCCGGGCGGGCGCCCCCCCCGGGCCCCCCCCCCCGCCGGGGCGGCCCCCCCGCGGCCGGGGGCCGGGGGGGGGGCGGGGGGCGGCGGGGCCGGGGGGGGGGGGCCGGGGGCCGGCCCGGGCGGGGGCCGGGGGGCGGGGCCCGCGCCCCCCCCGCCGGGGGGGGGGTTGGGGGGCGGGCCGCCGTGGGGGGCCGGGGGGGCGGGCGCCCCCCCCCCGGCCCGGGCGGGCGCGCCCCGGCGGGGGCCCCGGGCCCCGGGGCGGGGGCCCCGCCGCCGCGCGGCGGGGCCCGCCGGGGGGCCCGGGCGCGGCCGGGCCCCGCGGGTGCCCCCGCCCCGCGGGCCCGGGTGGCGCCGGCTGGCCCCGGGCCCGGCCCCCGTGTGGCGACGTCCATCGAACGCTAAAACGCGGCATCATCGGTTGGACGGGGCACGCTCCCTCCAACGAGGCGGGCGAGCCGCCGGCTCGCCCCTACGACCATCTCAGTGTGCTCAATGTTGCCCTGTGTCCTCTGTGCCCTTTGTGGTTCAGTCGTTTTTCTGCCGGACACGGCGGTGCCGTGTCCCTACGCCATACGAACAGAATGACGCAATGTTGAGGTGTGGTCAGGGACACACCCTTCGTCGGGTGAGGCAGGGAGCCGGCGGCTCGCCCCGTCCGGAGCCGGCGCCGTGACCTCGGTGTCTGGTTTTGTCGCAGCCCCATACGTTTCCGTGGCGAAGCCGTCGGTACACAGGCGATCAACCGGCGGCTGGCCGGCCCCCGGCAGAGTCCATACGGGCCAGCACCCGCACGGGACAGGCATACAATGGAATCAACACACGAATCTATTTAGGAGGCTACGAATGCGTCAGCTTGTAATTCTGTTGCTGGCACTCAGTTTGCTTGTCCCGGCGCCGAGCGCCAACGCGCAAGAGGCGTGCGGGGACGCACCCACACCGCGAGTGGACGTCGGTGCCGCGGCGTACGTCATGTTCACCGACGGCACGCCGCTCAACGTCCGATCCGCGCCGGGGACGTCGGCCGAACGAATCGATCAACTGCCTGAAGGCACCGCTTTCACCATCGGCGACGGGCCGACGTGCGCCGACGGCTACTACTGGTGGCGGATCGACTACGGCGACGGTCAACAGGGGTGGGTCGCCGAGGGCGATGCCGAGGAGTACTTCTTCGCGCCCGGCACGGCCGCCGTGCAGGGTGGGGTAGTCGACCTCGATATATTCAAAGATACAACCGACAACGGGCAGTGCCCGGAAGTTGCGAGCCGCTTCAGCGAAGGCGACTTCGTCGAACTCGCGCCCGGTGTTTCGTTCACCTACACCAACGCTAGCGGCGAGCCTGCGTCGATCGGGGCAGACGAATGGTTCCACCTGTTCCGCGGGCCGCTTTGCGTTTCCGGCGCGATCGTGTGGGAGGCGGAAGGCGCGTACTACGGGTTCATCCCGGAATTCCTGAACGGCGCGTACCTGCTGGAACCGTTCGAATTTAACCCGGCTGAGCCGGTCGCGCTGGGCATTACCGCCGACGCGCCGGTCATCACCACGCCGGTACTGCCCGTGCCGACCGTCACCCCCGACGAACGTCTGGTCGCCGGCGAGTTCGCCGGGCTGTGGACGTTCACCAGCGGGCCGGACCCGCTGCTGCTGGAGATGCCCGATGCCTATAGCGGCGACTTCCCCAGCCTGCCGATCAACCTCGACGCGGTGCGCTTCGTGGCCGACGCTGGCCTGACCGATGCGCAGCTTCGCACGTTGGCGCAGAACGGCTTCGTGGTCGTCCCCGGCGACGCGCCGTACTTCGATCGCGCCTACTTCGAAGGCTGGGATCACACCGAAGGCAAGGCCGACTTCATTACGACCGACGCGCTGCTCGATACGCTGTATCAGCTCTACGAGAACACGCTCAAGTACCTCGAGATGGAACGGCTGTACGGGGAAGCGTCGGGGATCGTCGCGTCGAGCCTCGTGAGCGCCCAGCAGCAGTGGGAGGCTGTGGCCGGGACACCGCTCGAAGAACCGGCGCGGCGGGCTGCGATCTACTACGCGGTAGCGGCGCTGGCGCTCGAACGCGGCGCGTTGGATTACACCGGCAGTTATCCCCAACTGACCTCCATCAGCGAGGCGTTCATCGGGCTGGACCCGGACATCCGCGCCGAGGCCGAAGCGGTCTACGCGATGATCGCGACCGAAGAAGGCTCCGGCAAGGTGCCGATCCTCACCGACTACACCGAAGACTTCAGCCAGTACAAGCCGCGCAGCTATTACCCCAGCTCGGGCGCGCTGAGTAGCTACTTCCGCGCGATGATGTGGCTGGGCCGGATCACCTTCCGCACCAAGGACCGCATCGACACGCAGACCGGCTTGCTGGCGACACGCGCGTTGGCGCAGTCCGGCGCGTACGACAACTGGGCCAACCTCGACGAGACGCTGGCGTGGCTCGTCGGGCCGGTCGACGACCTCAGCCCGCGCGACGTGCTGCCACTGATGCGCACGACCTACGGAGACGACCTGCCGCTCACGGCGATGGCCGACGACGCGCTGACCGATCAGGTTCTCGCGGGGCTGCTGGCGCTGCCGGGGCCGAAGATCAACAGCATCGAACTGCCGATCGGGATCACCGAAGGCGAACTGGACGAATTCACACGCGGTATTCGCGTGTTCGGGCAGCGCTTCACGTTCGACGGCTACGTGATGCAGAACCTGATCTACCCGGCCGTGGGCGAACGCGAGAAATCGCGCGCGCTGCCGATGGTCGAGGACGTGGCGGCGGTGCTGGGCAGCGACTTGGCGTTCGTCGTCACTGACGAAGCCGGCGCGACCGACTTCCTGAACTACACCGAAAACCTCGGCGAACTGCGCGACGAGGTCAACACGATCACAGCCGAGGCGTGGCAGGAAACGCTTTATGGCGGGTGGCTGTCGGCGCTTCAGCCGCTGCTGGTGCGCGACGACGCGCTGTATCCGCCGCTGATGCAGACCGACGCGTGGAAGTACAAGGACATCAACACGTTCGCCGGCAGCTATACGCAGCTCAAACACGCCACCCTGCTGTATGCCGAACAGCCTTACGGCGGTCTCGGCGGCGGTGGCTGGCTGCCGCCGGTCACCAGCTACAGCGTGATCGAGCCGAATCCGCTGGTGTTCGCGCGCATTGCGATCGCGTCAAACTCGCTCATGCTCGGGTTGGAGTCGCGCGGCTACCTCGACAACGCCCAACTGCTGTCGGCGGTGCGTTTTGCCGGCGGCCAGATCGCGTCGATGTCGTCTGAGCTGGCCGATCTGGCGGTGCGCGAACTGCGCGGCGAGCCGCTCACCGAGGACGAGTACTACGACCTGCAGGAGTTCTTCGCGCAGCGCCTGAGCGCGATCCGCATCATCCTGCAGGAGGCGATCCCCGACCCACCGGAGCGCATGGCGCTGATCGCGGATATCGCCAGCAACCCGTCTGCAGGCACGGTGCTGTACACGGCGGTCGGCAACGTCGACACGCTGTGGGTGGTGACCAACAGCCCGCTCGGCTTGCAGCTCACGCGCGGGTTCGTCTACAGCAGCTATCAGTTCACCGGCGACATTCAGTCGCGGCTGACCGACGACGATTGGCGCGCGCGGGTCGAGGCGGGCGATCTACCGCCGCGGCCAAGCTGGACGAGCACATACCTCGTGCCGTAGTTGCCAGGCTGATTATTGGGGCGTTGCCCCAAACCCCAGCAGGAGATTGCTCTCCTGCACCTCCTTACTCGTGAAACGATGCCGCATGCGGCATCGTTTCACAGAGAAGGGAGTCCAGAGGGCGGCAGCCCTTTGGAACAGGCTGCTGGCTTTCTGCGCGCTGATCTGAACGTAAGCGCAGGTCAACCGGTCTGCGGCTTGGCCCCCTTGACCGCCCACGCCCGGGCGATCAGGTCGATCGTGCCATCCGAGGCGATCGGAAGCTGCCGGGTGAGCTGTTCGCGGATCGCTTCGCGCCCGGCCTCGTCCAGACTGCGCAAGTACTTCGACACCGAACCTTGCGCCCCGAGGAACGGGAGCCAGTAATCGTCAAAGCTGGCGAAGTGGGTGGGGGCGTCAATTGGCGTGGTCTCGACCGCGCGCAGCCGGGCCGCCTCGAAGGCCGCGCGCAGGTTTTCTGGCCGTGCGATCGCGAACCGTGGGCCGGAATCCTGCTCGGCGGCGGATGGATCGACCACGGTAGCGGCGTCCCAGAAATGGCGCATCATCTCCATACGCCCGCCGTAGTCCCACACGTAGGCCGCGACCTGTCCGCCGGGCCGTACGGCTTCGGCCATGCGGTTCACCGCCTGCTGCGGATCAGGCACGAAGTTCAACACGAGGCCGGAGATGGCGATGTCGTAAGAGCCGGCATCCGCGATCGGACTCTGCGCGTCGGCCACCACGAATTCGGCGCGTGCGTCGCGGACGCGCTGGCGTGCGACCTCGATGTACTCCGGCGAGAGATCCACCCCGACGATCTTCTGCGGCGCCGCGTGCTCGATGACGATTTCGGTCAGGATGCCCGTTCCCGCGCCCATATCGAGCCACGTGCGACCCGGCGGTGGGTTCAGCCACGCGATGAACGACTGGCCGACGAGGCGGCTCCAGCGCCCGACATAGCCATCGTACGCGCTGGCATTGCTGAATGCGGAGCTTGATTGTGGCGTCATGGTGGATCGCCTCCGTGCGGGCAAGCGGCTTGCCCGAACACAGTCAAACGTTCCGTACGAATCGGTGCATGGGATCAGCATACACCCGGTTGGCGTTCTAGGTGCGCGGCTCGTGCATAAGGAGGATGGGCGGGGCCAACGCGGCTCCGCCTTGCTGCATCTGGAAGTCGCTATTGTTGGGTTCTTTTGTAATCCGTGACTCTATCGCTATCCTATCTGCAATCCGACTCCAGAGCCACCGAGCGGACTCCTTCGACCCATGATGCCAGAGGGACGACGATGAGCTCCGGACCTGAGTTGCCTATCCCCAAGGTGATGCCAGATGAGCGGCTCGTCGCTCGAGACGGCGAGCCAGATTCGTCTATCTATCCGTATCTTCCTGAAGTGGAGCTGCCGGATGTTTACCGTGGCGGCTTCCCGGAACTGCCGATAGACCTCGACGAAGTGGGCTTCATCGGCGATGCGCGCCTGACCACCGAGCAGCGCCAAATGTTGGCACGCAATGGGTTCGTGGTTGTCCCCGGTCATCATTCGCGGTTCAGCTCTGCGTATAACAGCAGCGGCTGGACCGATGGACACGATGGCAAAGGGTCGTTCATGACGACCGATGCCGTGCTCAACACATTGGGTCAACTCTTCGCCGCTGCGCAGAAGGACGTCGAACAAGGGCGTATCGGCAGTTCGCTCTCCCTCATCTTGATTGACGTCGTGACCGCCGCTGTCGCTCAATGGACGATGGCAGCGGGTACCCCGCTGGAAGAGCCCGCACGGCGTGCCGCCGTCTACTATGCAGTAGCGGCGCTGGCCATGACTGACGACTTGGATACGCTGCCAAATCCGATCCATGCCGCGGCCGAAGCGATCTACGCGATGATCTCGGCCGCGCAAGGGACGGCCGATGTGCAAATCCTCACCGACTACGTCGAGGATTTCAGCCAGTACCGACCGCGCAGCTACTACGCTGACTCGACCGCGTTGAGCCGCTACTTCCGCACGATGATGTGGCTGGGCCGGATCACCTTCCGTACCGCGGATCGCATCGACACGCAGACCGGGTTGTTGGCCATGCGCGCCCTCGCACAGTCCGGCGCGTACGAGCGGTGGACCCGTGTGGACGACCTGCTGGCTTCCTTCATCGGCCCCAGCGACGACCTCGGTCCGCGGATCGTACTGCCGATCATGCGGGAAGTGTACGGCGAAGACCTCCCGCTCGCCGCGCTCGCGGACGGAGCGCTCACCGATCAGGTGGTCGCAGGTCTGCTGGCGCTGCCGGGGCCGAAGATCAACAGTAGAGCGCGTGAGCTGCCGGGCAACGGCCCCAGACACGGGTTGTGCATCTTTGGTCAGCGCTTTACGTTCGATGCCTACGCCATGCAAAACCTGGTCTATTCGAATGTCGGCACATGGGAACGTCCACGCACCTTGCCGATGGTCGAGGACGTGGCGGCGGTGCTGGGCAGCGATCTGGCGTTCGCCGTTACCGACGCGGCCGGCGCGACCGACTTCGTGCACTACACCGAAAACCTCAGTGAACTGCGCGAACAGGTCAACACGATCACGGCCGAGGCGTGGCAGGAGACGCTGTACGGCGGGTGGCTGTCGGCGCTTCAGCCGCTGCTGGTGAGAACCGACGCACAATATCCGCCGATGATGCGGGCCGACGCGTGGAAGTACAAGGACCTCAACACGTTCGCCGGCAGCTACACCCAGATCAAGCACGCCACGGTGCTTTATGCTAAGCAAGAATATCCTGCTTGGTTGTGCGAGGCCGATTCTCCGCCGAGACCCTACCTGACGCCCCACCATGTCGTGGAGCCCAATCCGTTGGTGTTCGCCCGTATCGCGATTCTGGCAGCAACACTACGCTCGTCTTTGGGATCAGCCGATGGTTCAGGTGAATTGACCGGTCTCTGCGCCGATCTCGTCAAACTAGCTTCGAAACTTGCCGACGAGGCCGCGCGTGAGCTTCGCGGCGAGCCGATCCTCGAAGCGAAGGATGGCCTTTTTGGCGATTTCACGCAGTTTCTCGAGGACGTTCAGGAATTCTTGGATCCCGCTTGGCCAGACGCCGAAACAGACCCGTTTGATTGGGATACTGCCGATGGCGCCGTCGATATTGAAAGCGATCGGGATATGCCGGACTGGTTAATACCCGCCAGTCTCGGCGCTGCCGACGCTAAACCGCGCGGTGACGGCATCATCGCGGATATCGCGAGCGACCCGAACCGCGGAGAGGTCCTCTACACCGCCACCGGCAACGTCGATACGCTGTGGGTGGTGACCAACAGCCCATACGGCTTACAGCTCACGCGCGGGTTCGTCTTCAGCACGTACCAGTTCACCGGCGGCATCCAATCGCGGCTGACCGACGACGACTGGCGCGCGCGGGTCGAGGCCGGCGATCTGCCCCCGCGGCCAAGCTGGTCGAGCACATATCTCGCGCCGTAGCACTCCACGGACGCCGAAACACAACAGGGTGGAGCCGAGTTGGCTCCGCCCTTTCGATTCTCGCGGATTGTCGTTTCACCGGCTCGGGATTGCGGCACCGTCAAAGCGCAGCGTGATGCTGGGCCGGCGCACGTCTTCGCTTTCGTCCACAGCCGTGATGACCGGAAGAATCGGCGTGCCGTCGTCCGCGAGCAACACGTCGAACGGCGGTGTCAGCGGCGTGAGGGTCAGCGTGCCGTCGAAGCGATAGGCGGCGGCCTTGCCGATGTATGCCGGATCGAGCGCCGCCGCGCTGGGGCCGGCGTTCTCGCCGATCACCGCCACAACGAAGACGGCGTAATCCCCGGCGTAGACATCGCCCAGCACCGACTGGCGGAAGAGCGCCGGCTCGGGGAAGAAGCGCTGGCCGTCGAAGACCGGGGCCGCCAGCACGAAATTCTGCGTGCCGTCCTCGGCCGTGCCGACGACGACCGTATAACCGGCGGGCAGGGTGAACACCTCGCTGTACGCGATCACCGGGATTTCCGACATCGGCGGCGCGACCACCTCGACCGGCCCGTCACCAGAATCTCCGTACAGCCGGCCGTCGCGGATGACGTACAGCGGGCGGCCGTACGACGGCAGTTCGACCGCCTCGATCAACGTGCCGTCGAGGGTGTACGTGCGGCGTTCGTCACCGCTCCGGTAGCCAAACGTCTCGATCGTGAAATCCTCGGCGGTGACCTCGGTGAAGCGCGGCAGCGCGAAGTTGCCGGCGTCGGCGTAGAACGGCAGTCGGTCGAGCAGCATCACGGGTTCCACGTCCGGCGTCGTGAGGTCGAGCGACCAGATCGTCGCGCCGGTCTCGTCGCTGTAGGCGTCGAACAGCAGCGTCGACTCGTCCGGCGTGATGGCGATGTCGCCTTCGAGGATTCCGCCGAAGCGGGCCGGATCGTCATAGCCGCGGCTCCAGTCGACCAACAGCGCGAGTTCACCGCTGGCGGTGTCGAGGCGGTAGATCCGGTCGACGCGGCCTTCGTCGGCGTAGTCGATGACCGAGAAATACTCTGATGCCCCGTCACTCGATGGGATGCGGACGAACACCGAACCCGGCACCGGCAGCGGGTCGAGCGGATCGGTCGACTGGGCGGAGGACACGCCCCCGATGAGCAGCATCAACAAAACGGGCACGACACGCAGCAGCATAGTTGAGCCTTTGTCTGTAGCGATCGACATGATCATCGTAGCCCGGTTCCGGCCCAGGTACCGTACGCGCGTGCCCCGTCCGCCCTGCGCACGCCAACCGCGCGCCCTACAGCAGCTTGAGCTGTTCCTCGGCGGCTTTGGCGGCGTCGTCGACCATGCCAAGCCGGCTGAACATGATCATCGCCTGATGCAGCTTGCGTGTGGCTTGAGTCTGCCGGCCGCGCCGGCGCAGGCTGCGCCCCTGTGCAAACAGCGTGCGCGCCGTTTCTCCCTCGGCGTTGACGGCCTTGAAGCGCGCGATCGACTCGCTGAAGTAATGGTCGGGGTCGGGCGACAGCGGCGGCTCGGGCGGGTGTTCGAGCACGGTCACGACCTCGCCGAGGGCGCGATACGCAAAGCCGATCCGCAGGTCGGTTTGCAGCAGGGTCGCCAGCTTCAACCCCTCCTGCGCGAAGTGCCACGCCTGCTCGATGTCGCCGGAGTCGAGGTACAGCGTAGACAGCGCATGGGCGATGTCGGCGCGTTGATCGAGCTGGTTGCGCGCGACGACTTCCGGCGATGCGCCGGCCAGTACGGGGAACGGCTCTTCGCACAGCGCGTAGCACTCGCGCAAGCTGGCCTCCGCCTGCGCCGCGTTGCCCTGACTGATCATCATCTGGCTTTCGTTAGCGCGTGCCAGCACCTGCAGCTCGCGGTCACCGAGTTCGACGGCGGCGTCGAGGCCGGTGCGGAAATACTGGCGCGCGCGGGCGAAGTTGCCTTTGAGGCGGTACGTCTCGCCGATGTTGAGCGTGCACGTCACGACTTGCCGCCGGTTATTGGCGCGCAGGTACAGATCGCGGGCGCGTTCGAAGTGGGCGATGCTGCCCACATAGTTGCCGCGATAGCCTTCGATCACACCGAGGCGTGACTCGAGAAAGGCTTCGTCTTCGGGGCGCGCGCGGGTCTGGGCTTCGGCCCTGAGCGTGTTAAGCTGGGCGACGGCATCATGGTAGCTCAACGTCCCGTCTTCCCACGCGGTCAGCAGGGCGGTGCTGTGCTGCTGGAGGTTGCTGTCTTCCATGGGCCAAGAATCCGGTCAAATAAGGGGGCGATCTATTCGGTCTGCGCACGACCACGGCGCAACAAGCGCAGCGGCGCGGTATTATTAGGGCGTGGTGTCTACCCGTCCAACCCGGCGGCGTAAGGCTGGGCCAGATTGGCGATTGACTTTATCGCGGACAGCCGAGAGATTCAACTCGGTGGTCATCCGCCGCATCGTGCCTCACCTGCCGGCAAAGGAGTGTCTCCTTGAAACTCGCCCTGATTGGATTTGGAAGCGTCGGGCAAGGTTTGGTGCGGCTGTTGATCGACAAACAGACCGCGCTGGCGCAGCAGTACGGCTTTGCCCCGCAAGTCACCGCCGTGATCACCCGATCGCGCGGGAACCTCTATCACCCCGAAGGACTCGACCTTGCCGCGCTGCTGACAGCAGCCGAAAAAGGCAGCTTTGGCAGTTATCCCAACTCGCCGGATTTGCGCCGCGACATCAGCGCCGAAGGCGTCGCTGCCGCCCCCTATGTCGACGTGCTGGTGGAAGTCAGCCCGACCGACTTGCGCACCGGTCAGCCCGCGCTCGACTTGTGCTACACCGCGCTCGATCACGGCAAGCACGTCGTGCTGGCGAACAAAGGGCCGGTCGCGCTCGATTACGTCAACCTGATGGCGCGGGCCGAGCAGTGCGGACGTCAGGTGCTGTTCGAAGGCACCGTGATGAGCGGCACGCCCGCGCTGCGCCTCGCCCGCGAGGCATTGGCCGGGGCGGTGGTATCGCAGGTGCGCGGCATCCTGAACGGCACGACCAACTACATGCTCTCGCTGATGGAGCAGGGCCGCACCTATGACGACGTGCTGGCCGAGGCGCAGCGGCTCGGTTATGCCGAGGCCGACCCGACCGCCGATGTGGACGGGTGGGATGCCGCCGGCAAGCTGTTGATCCTCGCCAGCGCGCTGTTCGGGCGCACGTTCAAGCTGGCCGACCTCGACGTGCGCGGCATCCGCGACCTGACGCCGGAGGACTTGCAGGCCGCTGCTGCCGAGGGCATGCGCTACAAGCTGATCGCCGAGGCGTCGCAAGCAGGCGGCAGCGTTCAGCCGGTGAAGCTCCCTCACAGCCATCCGCTGGCCGGCGTCTCCGGCGCGAACAACGCCGTGACGTTCTCCACTGACGTGCTGGGCGATGTGACGCTTGTCGGCGCAGGGGCGGGCGGCGTTCAGACCGGCTTCGCCGTATTGTCCGATTTGCTCGCGCTGCATCGGCGCACATAGGGGCATGACCGATGGGACCGGCGCGCGCGTTGCTCCTGGTGGTTGAAGACGACCCCGATCTGCGTGCGGCGCTTGCCGAGTCGTTGGCGCTGGAAGGGTATCGTGTGGAGGCCGCCTGCGACGGGCAGGAGGCGATCGACTGGCTTGCCGCAGGCATGACGCCGGACCTGATCCTCGCCGACGTGATGATGCCGAATGTCGACGGATTCGAACTGCTGCGCCGGATACGCGATAACCCCAAGTGGATGTCGATCCCGTTCCTGTTCCTCACCTCGCGTACCGATCGCCGTGACGTCCTTCAGGGCAAGTCTCTTGGCGCCGAGGACTACGTTTCCAAGCCGTTCTCCTATGACGAGCTGCTGCCGCTGATCGAGGCGCGCATCGAGCGGGCGCGGGCGCTAGCAAGCCGCCAGTCCGCCGAAGTGGACGACATGCGGCAAGGGATCCTGCGCCTGTTGAATCACGAGTTTCGCACGCCGTTGACCTCGATCGTGGCGTATTCGAACCTGCTAAACGACGTGCGTCAGCGCGGATCGGTCGTCGCCGACCTCGACGATACCCTGCGCCATATCGGGGGAGGCGCGCACCGGCTGCGCCGCTTGATCGGAAATTTCGTGCTGTTGATGGACCTCGGCTATCCGGACGTCAAGAATGAGGTCGCTGCCCAGCGCATGCAGCGTATCGACGATCCGGAACGCATGCTGCACGACGCCGTCGCAGCGGTCGAAAGGGCCACCGATGGTCACCGTTTCCGTGTTCAAGCCGAATCGACTGCGGCCGGCTTCCGGTGTGACCGCGAACTGCTGTTGATCGCCCTGCGCGAGTTGATCGACAACGCGGTCAAGTTTTCGCCCGCCGGTTCGACCATCACTTTATTGGCACAGCGCTGTGGTCCAGACGTGAAACTTGCGGTGAGTGACGAGGGGCGCGGCGTCGCCGCTGCCGAATTCGACCGGTTGCCCGACGCTTTCTATCAGGCCAGCCGCCCTGCCCACGAGCAGCAGGGTTCAGGCATCGGCTTGACACTCGTGAAGGCGATCGCCGACGCGCACAAGGGACGGCTTGAGATCGAAAGCGCGGTGGGCAAGGGGTCGCGCTTTACGCTGGTGCTTCCCGCGAACTGGCCGAAGACACCGCCTCGCTAGCTGCGCAGTCGGCGCAGATGCCGTAGAACTCGAGCAGGTGGCCGGCGATGTGCACGCCTGTGTTGACCTCAAGCCGCGCCGACAGCCCTTCAAGCCCGCAGTTCTCGAACTCGAACACGCGCCCGCAGTGGGTGCAAATGACATGGTGATGGTGGCCGCCGGGGAGCAGCACGAAGACCGGCGCGCTGCTGCCTTCGGTGTAAGTCGGGCGGATGAGCGACAAACGCGAAAGCAGGTCGAGCGTGCGAAATACACTGGCACGCCCAACCGCCGGATCGATCGACGCCACGATGTCGACGATCTGCGCCGACGTCAAATGCCCGCCGGACTGTTCGAGCGCCTTGAGGACGGCGGCGCGCGCATTGGTAATCCGATAGCCGGCGTCCCGCAGGCGCTGCAAGCGCGGGGTCAGGTTAGTCATGGCCGGACCTGAACGCCATGCGCCCGGCGCCGCGCGGCTGCCAAGCGATCACGCGCTGCCGCCGCGCTTGGCCAGCACCTGGCGCCCAACCTCGCTGGTCGGTAGGAAGTCGCTGGAGATGACTTCGACCACCACGCCATCGTCCGCCCAGTTGTAGAGGAACTCGGCCTCTTCCGGCCGCGACATGACGCACCCATAGGTGAACGGCTGGCCGACGTTGCCGCCGCCCAAGTACGCGCCGTTGGGTAGCTCGACCTGCCCGTGGAAGCCGTTCTGCAGGCCGGTCGAAACCTCGTACATGCCCATGAACCAGTACATCTTCCACTGGCCGCACGACGTATCCGAGCTGCAAAGCTCGAAGCTGGAACCGTAGGCCAGCTCGACGTGGTTGAGGATCTGGTACACGCCCGGCGCTGTCGGATACTTGGATATGCCGGTCGAGATCGGCCAGCTAAACGCCTCTTGGCCGTTTTCGAAGCCGTAGAGCATCTGGGTGTTGATGTCGACCACGATGCGCTTATTTGGCACGGGCGGCAGCGGAACAACCTCGTCCTTGCTGGGGAGATTGATCTCGTCGCCCGGGTAGATCATGCCGAGGTCGCGCCCGGCGTTGGCCTCTTGAATCATGAAGTACGGGATGCCCGTCCGCCGCGAGATCGCATAGCCGCTGTCGCCGCGTTGGATGGTATACCGCTGCGGATAGTGGCTGACGCGCAGCCATGCCCGCCGTTCGCCCAGTTGCAGCGCCTCGCTGAGCGCGCGCACCGCGTCATCGCGCGAGATGTACTTGACCGGATCGATCGCCGCGATTTCGGTGTTGAGCGCCTCCAAAAAGCGCACGATCTGGCGCTCGCTGACGGTCAGGCCGTTCTGGCCGACCTCCAGCCACGTGACGAGGTTTTCGGGCGGCGTGGCCCACGTGGTCGAGGTGTCGGTAAACGGGTCGTAGCCGATCAACTGGAACGGCTGGCTGGCCATCCGCCGCGCTTCGATCAGGAACGGTTCCGGGTCGGGGTAGTCCGGCTCAACGGGCAGGGTCACGATTTCGAGCTGCCCGCGGCGCAAGATCGACTCGGGCGCGTCGTTGATCTGCGAAAGCGTCAGGGTGATGTCGATTTGGCGGCCAGTCATGCCGGGTACGCCGACGACGATACCGTCCTTGAGCGTGTAGCTGGCGTTCTGCGCCGGCGTGTTGAGGGCGACTGCGCGCGCCACCAACAGGTCTTCGGCCGTGCGATAGTCGAGAGTCACCTGCGGCTGGATGCCGTAACCGAGGGGGATTCCGGACAGACCGACGCCGCGCGCTGCTTCGGCGATGCGCGTGAAGTCGGTGCGCAGGCCGACCTGCTGCGGCGACAGTTCCTCGATCGTCTCGCCTTGCACGACGAGCCGCACTTTGACGTCGTTGGTCCACGCGTCTTGCAGCGCTTCGGCCGCTTCATCGACCGTTAGGCCACCCAATGGGACGCCGAGCGCGTACACGTTCGGGAAGATGCGCCCCGGCAGCAAGTACGAGCCGAGGAAAAGCAGAATCAGCGCGACCACGATCAGGCCGCCCCACCGCCACACCGAAGGCCGGTGCCGCGCATACCATAAGGCATCCTGAACGACCAAGTTCGCGCGTTTCTTGAGCGCCTCGGTATCTATGCGCGACTGGGCGGTCATGCCGACCGGTTCGCGCTCGACTGCGGGCGCGATCTTCTCTTCGCGCGGGACTGCCATCGCTTCGTTACGGCGCGCCTCGCGCGCGTGCTGGCGGTCACGGGCGCGGCTGAGGCGGCTGTTGCGGCGCGGATCGTACGTATTCATTCAGGGTCTACCTCGTAATGCGATATTCCTCTCGGGGCGGACTAAAGACTTCTACCAGTATACAGTCTTCGTCGGCGTGGGCGCCGTGAGGAATGTCGCCCGGAATGGCATACGTGTCGCCCCGGTAGAGCTTGCGTGCCTCGCCATTGATGGTGAACGTGATGCTGCCTTGGATCACGTAGCCGGCCTGCTCGTGCATGTGGCTGTGAATCGGAATCTCGGCGCCACGCTCGAGGAAGAACTCGCAGACCATCACACGTTCACCGCTGGCCATCGTGCGCCGGTGGACGCCGGCAACCGGCATCTGTACCTGCGGGGAATCGTCCTGCGTCACAATCTCGGGGTCGGCCATTGCGTCGGACCTTCTGTCATGTATGCCCAGTTGTCTCTATTATGACGTCCTCTGACGCGATTTTCTACCGGGGCTGTGCATCACAACGTTGTAACGTGCCGACGGGTCAATCGTTGAGAACAAGCTGGTTGACCGGCTCGACGCTTTCCGTTAGAGTGCGAAAGGGTCGCGAATTGCCCATCCCGTGCCGCATCTAGTATTTCAAACAAAGGAAGATGATGACCTCGTTCCATCGCGCTATCCCGGTCCTCCTCGCGCTTGCGCTGCTCGCAATCGGTGTCGTCCCGGCGGCTGCCCAACCCCTTCCGCTCGGACAGCTCGTCCACAGCCTGACGCTCAACGCCGACCTCGACGGCGCGGTGACGGTCGCCGGCTACGCACCGGTGATCCTTCAGCGTGACATCGTATCGGACGATTCCGGCAAGATCGCCGCGGCTTCTGCCGCCGCACCGGACCGCGAGCGTGACATCGCAGTCGTGCAGTTGATCGACGATGCCAGCGGGGCGGTCGTGTTCCAAACGACCGTGGCCGTATCACGCTGGATTCGGGCCGAGCACGCCATCGACCCGGCCAACCTCGGCGAGGTCAATGCGCAAGGCTCCAACATTCAGGGCCAGCGCCTTCCGTGGGCCGACCGCGCGTTCAACGTCAAGGTGCCGGTGATCGCTGGCGCGAACCGGCTCAGCGTGCAGTTCACCGGCGCGGTGCGGTCCAACGGTATCATCGACTTGAATGCCGTGGCCCAGCAGTTCGGCGCGCAGCCCCGCGAGACGCGCGGCGTGCTGATCCCGATCGACGTCAACGGCCCGGCCGAGAATCGCGTCGACCTGATCGTGATGGGCGACGGCTACACCGCCGGCGAGCAGACCAAGTTCGTCAACGACGCGACCGCGCTGCTCGACGGAGTGTTCAGCTTCTCGCCGTACAGCCGCTACAAGAAGTACTTCAACACCTACGCGCTGTTCGAGCCGTCCAACGACTCGGGTGTGGATCAGCCCGGCTACAGCGGATCGTGCAGCCCGAGCTCGGACCATCCGATCACCTGCTGCCCGTCCGCGCCCTACAACGTCGAGTCGATGAGCGGTCAGCTTAAGAACACGCGCTACGACACGACCTACTGCTACGCCGGTATCGCCCGCCTGATGGTGGCGACCGACTACGACACCGTGTTTGCCGACGCCGACGCGGCGCTGCCGGACTGGGACGAGATCTTCCTCGTCGCCAACGATTCGGTGTACGGCGGAAGCGGCGGCGAGATTGCGGCGGTGTCGACCAACAGCTACGGGGTCGACATCCTGCGCCACGAAGTCGGCCATTCGCTGCTTCGCCTCGACGACGAGTACGACACGTTCACGCCCGGGTATCCGCCGTGCTCCGACTATGGACGTAACGGCATCTCGTCCCCGTGCATGCCCAACGTCACCGACCAGACCGTACGCGCGCTGATCAAGTGGAACCGCTGGATCGCCGGCAGCACGCCGATCCCGACCTTTGCCGACTTGGGCGAAGAGGGCGGCTTGTGGCTGGGCGCGCACTACTCGCCGACGACCTACTACCGCGGGTGCTTCAACTGCCTGATGAAGTCGCTGAACCAGCCGTTCGGCAAGGTCGCCGCCGAACAGCTTCCGGTCGTGCTGTATTCCGGCGGCTGGGAAGGCCAGAGCGCGTTTTGGTGGGATCTCGAAGACCCGGACGGAATCGACATCGTCGAACCGGGGACGGTCAGCCCCGACCCGGACGCTGGCACGGTCAATATCCCCAGCGGGCAAGGCGCGACGTTCAGCCTCGACGTATTGTCGCCGACCGGCGGCAGCAACACCCGTGTCATGTGGAAGATCGACGGCGTGAAGGTGCAGGACCTCTATTACGGCTACGGCGACACGGCCAGCTTCACTTATACGCCGATCGCCGGTGGCGTCACGACGCTGACGGCTGAAGTCACCGACGTCGCAGGCATTTTGCACCCGTCGCTGGCGTACCTGAGCCGTACGACCCTGACGTGGACGGTCGACGCCGAGGGCTACAGCGGGGTCGGCACCGAGCTGTTGGTCAATGGCGGCTTCGAAGACCCGGACCCGCTCGATCCGGATTTGGCGCTGGACTGGACAGAGAAGAAGTTGGACAAGGGCAAGCGTGCGTGCAACACGCTCGAAAAGACCGTCGCGAACAGCGGCGAGTGCGCATACCTGTTCAAGGGTGTGGCGGGGCTGAACGGCAAGCTTCAGCAGACGGTCGCGCTTCAGATCGGCGACGCGGCCGACGCCTTCACGCTGCGCGGCCAGTTCGACACGATCAACCTCAAGACCGACTTCGTGGCGATGGCGAAGATCGCCTTCATCGACGGCAGCAAGATCAAGCTGAAGGTCGAGGGGCTGCCCGGCGACAAGGCCAAGACCGACCCGTACTTTACGCGCGAAGCCAACGCCATCCTCGGCCTCGACTCGCTGGACGTCGCGCAGATCAAGGTACAGCTCAAGATGACCGGCGCCGGCGGGAAGGTCTACGTCGACGATCTGCAACTGCTGCACTACGACGAGTTCCTGACGTCGCCACCGCCGCCGGCGGATCGCCTCGCGCCGCCGGAGTTCCGCGGCAGCAACTAGCGCAGAGCAGCACACACCACGAAACCGGCCTCGCTCAACACGGGGCCGGTTTTTCGTCTCAGAGACGGTACGCCAAAAAGCGTATCCCAATCGTCGTTTTCTGGGCGATTACGGCCCTTGCGAACCGGCCAACTGCGCAGATAATCATGCGTCATTGGGCCATCAGGATACGGACGCGCGCTGCTCATCGCGACGCACACAGCGTTATGCCGATGACGGGGTAACGTGGTTGCGGCGGCGCCCGCCCTGTTTGACTTCTCGCATTGTGGGTTGTCATGTTGGGGGCGGAGAATGAGTCAGGAGCACATCGAGCTTCGTGATAGTCCGATTGCCGGGCGCGGCGTGTTTGCAGCCCGGCCCATCAAGGCGGGAGAGGTCGTCTTTACGGCGCATCCCGACGACACCGAGTATGAGATCGACGCGGTATACGCCATGCCGCCCGATCAGCGCGAACCCATCCTGTACTACACATGGCAAAGCGGCCCGACCACCCTATGCCTCGACGGCGGGATCGGGCGCTACCAGAACCACTCGTGCGACCCGAATACATGGTGGATCAACGAAGACACGACGGTCGCCCGGCGCGACATCGCCGCTGGCGAGGAGATCACGTGCGACTACGGCGCATTTATGATGTCAGTACCGTATGACATGCCCTGCAACTGCGGGGCAGCCAACTGCCGCGGGCGGATCACCCATCTCGATTATCTCGATCCGCGCTTTCAGCTCACCCACGGCGACCATGTACCGCCGTATATTCGGGAGGCGACCGAAGCCGCGAAGCAAGGTCTGCCCGGCGACTTTAGCGCCGACTTTGGCGTGAGTGCTTGACCAACCAGCAACGATGCGGAAGCTTCGCCTCCACACCTCCACAAGGGGTTTGCACCCCTTGACCCCGTTACTGCAAAAGAGGTCGCGTAGGCGACCTCTTTTGCATGTATGGGAGTCCAGAGGGCGAAAGCCTTCTGGCGGGGTTCGGGGCAGCACCCCGTAGAACCTAGACCGTCTCCGGCATGACGATCGGCTTGAGCTGCGCTTCGATTTCTTCGCGCCGGTCTTCGAGGAAGGGCGGCAGGGCAAGGCGTTCGCCCAGCGTTTCCAGATCTTCGTCGGTGGCGAAGCCGGGGCCGTCGGTGGCGATTTCGAACAGGATACCGTTGGAGATGCGGAAGTAGATCGACTTGAAGTAGTACCGGTCGACGAATCCGCTGATCGGCAGGCCGACACTGCTCACACGGTTGTGCCAGTACTGCTGCTCGTCGAAGTCCTTGACGCGGAAGGCGACGTGATGCGTGCCGCCTGCGCCGGGCCGGGCACGCTGAATGTTGCGCTCCTCCATCACCCACAGCTCGCGGTTGGGGCCGCCTTCGCCAATGTCGTAAAGGATCACTTCGCGGCCATCGGGGTACGGATGCCGCGCTGATTCGCGCATGTTGAGCACTTGAGTCAGGATCGGTTCGACGTGCTCCAGCCGCGGCACGGAGATCATCGAGGCGTAGAACCCGCGGATCGCGACCGGCTCGGGGATGCCCGGTTCTTCCCAGTACGTGCCGTGATAGTCCGCGCCGCCGTCGTCCATGAGCATTAGGCGCTGGCCCTCGCGATCCTCGAAGCGGATTACGCTGCGGCCCGCGAACTGCTCAATCCCACTGTGCTGAACGCCGTACTCTTCGAAGCGATTGGCCCAGTAGTACAGCGCTGCCTCGTCGGGGACGCGAAACGCCGTGAGCGTGATGCTGTCGGTGCCGCGCGTTTCACGCGGGACGCTCGGCCAGTCGAAGAACGTCATGTCCGTGCCGGGACTGCCGACCTTGTCCGCGTAGAACAGGTGATAGGCGCTGACATCGTCCTGATTGACCGACTTCTTGACGAGGCGCAGACCGAGGATGCGCGTGTAAAATGCCGCGTTCAGCCCGATTTGCGCCGAGACCGACGTCACGTGGTGAATTCCGCCGAGATTCATGGGTTCCTCCTGACTTTCGACACTTCGCCTGCGCCGTGCCGACCTCACGCCCGGCCTCTCACAGCGAAGACGGGACGGCTGGTGAGGTCTTCGGATGTGTCCGCGTGGCACCTTAACGCAAACGGATTGTGGTTTGAGCATGCATCGAATAGTTTGATATTGAACTATTCGATACTTGACAGTTTAATGCGGTATAATTCACTTGTCAACCACGCTCGCGTTAGAAGCGTATCAGAGTCGCCCCGACAGAGGACTCATGCCCACCCACTACTCCGGCACCCCCGACGAAATCCGCGCCCTCAACGCCTACATTAAGCTACAGCGCGCCGCCGAAAGCATCCTCCATCGCACCAGCGCACACCTCGCCGCGCATAACCTTTCGCTCAGCCAGTTTGCCGTGTTGGAAGCACTCTATCACCTCGGGACGCTCTCGCAAACCACCCTTGCTCAAAAGCTGCTCAAGAGCACCGGCAACATCTCGTCGGTCCTCAAGACGTGCGAAAAACACGACCTGATCACGCGCGAGCGCGACCCGGCCGACAACCGTGTCATGCGCGTTCACATCACGGACCACGGGCGCGCACTGCTCGAATCGATCCTGCCCGCGCACATTGCCGGCATCTCCGCCGCGATGTCCGCCCTCTCGCCCACCGAACAAGAGACCCTCGGCGATCTCTGCAAACGCCTCGGCCTCGGCGCGTGATCGCGACGTCGTGTGGTCCCAACACAAAACAAGCGGAGCAGGGTTTCCTGCTCCGCTTCACTCTGGCACCCTGTCGGCGGCGCTTTTGGCCTAGTTGCCGCCGCGGAACCCGTCCGGCGCGGCAGGCGGCGGCAGGATCGGCGCTCGTGTGACGGTGCGCGGCGCGGGCGCGATCGTCACGGTCACGCGGACGGCGTCGACGTACACCTTGCCGCTGAGTGATTTGTCCTTGAACTGTAGCTTAATATCGGCCACCGCCTCGCCAATACCGAGCGTAATCGGCAGGCCGATCTGATGCAGTACATACGCACCGCCCTGATCGAACGCGACATTGTCTTTGAAGACGGTGCCGAGATCGGTCTTAACCTTAAGGATCATCTTGCCGTTAGCCGCCGAACCGGGCTGTATCTGGGCTCGGGCGGTGACGATATCGCCGTCGGCGATCGGCGGCGCGAGGATCGTCTGCTTGAGCTTGGCGCTCGGCTTTCCGGCGAAGCCTTTGAAGCGGAACGCGAACAGCCCATCGTACGGGTTCTTGTCTTTAACCTTGTCTTGCCCGAGGGTTGTGACCGCCCACGGTGCGATGCCGGCCTCGAAGCTGCCGTTGATCAGCAGCTCGAGGTCATTGTCCGTAACTGTGCCGTCGACGCTGGCGACCGAAACCCCGTCGTAGTCGAGATCGTCGCTGGCTGACGTGTTGTTGATCGTGCAGCCATGCTCGCCTTCTTCGATGTCATCGTCGACCGCCGTGACCGTGACGCTTTGCGGCGTGTCCCAGTTGGCGTTGGTGAACGTCAGCGCGGCGCTCACCGAACAGTCCGCGTCCCCCTCGGGCGTGATCGTCACGTCGGCTGTCGGCTCGCTATTCAGCACGACGTCGTAGGTATCGGTCGTACTGCCCTCGGTGACATCCACAGTGGTTGGAGTCACGTCCACACCCGCCGTATCGTCGTCAGTCACGGTACCGCCGACGCCGGCCACGCCGATGCCGTTATAGGCCGCGTCGCCGCTGGTCGCCGTGTTGGTGATCGTACAGCTGTGGCTGCCCTCGAAGATATCGTCGTCGACCGCCGTCACCGTGACGGTCTGCGCCGAGCTCCAGTTGTCTGTCGTAAACGTCAGGGCCGCACTCACGTCGCAGTCGGCGTCGCCGGCAGGGGTTACGGTGACACTGCTGGCTGGCCGTGAGGCGAGGTGGACGCTGTAGGTATCGGTCGCCCCGCCTTCGGCCACGTCGACACTCGTTTCGCTGACGACAACCGCCGCCAAGGTCTGGTGCTCGTATGCGCCCATATCGACGGTCGCGTTGACGATGCGGGAATTACCGTCGCGATCGTACGGGATCGGCTCGGCGGTATTCGAGTCGTTGTCGAGATCGAGCGTGTCGGCGGGCAGTGCCGCGTTGCTGCCGACGTTGAGCGCCGGGCTGTTGGCCTGCACGTGGTAATCGCCGGCGATGGTCGGCGCGCTTAAGTAGGACACTGGGGATACGAACAGGGGATTGGCAATGGAGTTGCCGGTGCCGCCGAAGTACCCGCCTTCAACGATACTGTAGTTTACGGTCACTGTGCCGGGTCCGACACTGATCTGCGAACTATTGCCCCAGAGAATGCTGTTGGCTACGGTTACCGTACCGGCCCCATTGAATAAAGCGCCACCACTTACGCTGGCCCTGTTGCCGGCAAACGTATTGTTGACCGTCGTGACGATGCCGGCACTCACGTAGATGCCGCCGCCCTGTTGATCGGCGCTGTTGCCGGATATGGTGTTATTTGCCAACGTGTTGTCCGAGCCGAAGTTGAAGTAGATGCCACCGCCGACGTTCACCGCGCTGTTGCCGGAGATCGTGCTGTTCAGCACGGTGACCGAACCGGTAATGTCGATGATGCCACTCCCTGAGTCGCCGGCGTCATTGTCGGAAACGGTGCTGTTGATTATAGTCAGTGGACCGCTGTTGTAGATGCCACCGCCGAAACTGCCGGTCGCAGACGCGCTGTTGCCGGCAACGGTGCTATTGATTATCGTGGCTGCAGAAGAACTGAAAATGCCGGCGCCAGCGCCGGATGGGGAGGCCGTGTTGTCATTGACGGTGCTGTTGGTGATGTTCAGTACACCGGAACAGTAGATGCCGCCGCCCCTGCTGCCACTCGGTGCGCCGACGGCGAAGTTTCCGTCGACCGATGAGCTTTCGAGCGTCACGGAGCCGACGCTGTAGATACCCCCACCATAGACGCTAGAACTGTTACCGATGACAGTACTGTTGATCAGCGTCGCCAGGCTTCCACCCGTGCTGTAAATGCCACCGCCGCTGCCCGGAGAGCTGTTGCCGGAAACGATGCTGTTGATCAACGTAAGCGGGCCGCCGTTAAGAATGCCGCCCGCTTCAGAAAGGGCGTAGTTATCGACAACGCTGCTGTTGACAAGCATCAGCGCACCGGCGTTGTTGACGACGCCGCCCCCGCTGTTGCTCCGCCCCCCCGTTATGGTGAGGTCGTTGAGAATCAGGTTACCACCGAAGCTGTAAACTAGGCGAAAGTCCGGGCTGCCGTCGGCGCGCGCGATGGTCGCGCCGTTGCCGTTGATTTCGATCTCCGAGTAGATTTCCGGCAGGGCGGTGTCGGGGTTACTCACGTCGCCGGCCGTGAACTCGTATAAACAGCCGGTCGCCAAATTGATGACATCCGCTTCGGCGTTGGCGTTGGCGGTATTGATGGCGGCGGCCAGTTCGGCCGTGTCGCAGGCCACGTCGATGACGGCCGCGTGCGCGGGGAACGAAACAAGCAGCACGGAAACAACAAGAAATCCGGCTGCTAGACGCGACCACGTTGCGCTAATCATGTGAATGTTCCCCCCGGCGACGACTTATGCCACAGTATAGGCGGGAGTTTCTCAACGCGGCAAGTTAAGGATACCCTCGGCGATCTCTGTAAACGCCTCGGCCTCGGCGCGTGATTGTGGAGGCGTTGCCTCCACACGTCCGCAAGGGGTTTGCACCCCTTGACCCCTAATCCGCATTTGCGCGAGGCGCAAATGCAAGGATGGGGTGCAGGGGCGTAAGTCCCTGCTGGGGTGCGGGGCAAAGCCCCGCGAGTTGCTACTCGCCGTGAGCGGTGAGGGCGGCGGCGATGTGGGCGGCGGTGCGGGCGTTGTTGACGAGCAGGGCGGTATTGGCGCGGCGAGAGACGCCGGCGGTGAGATCGGCGACGCGAGCGAGCACGTAAGGCGTGACGTCGCGGCCGTGGATGCCGGCAGCATCGGCGTCGGCGGTGGCTTGACGGATGGCGGCTTCAGCGTCGGCCTCGGGCATGGCGTCCGCCTCGGGGACAGGCACGCCGATGAGCAGGCCGTGGCCGAGTGCGAGGCGGAAAGCGGCGGCGATGATGGCGGCGGCTTGCTGGGGTGTATCGACGCGGACGGTGACGGGTAGGCTGCTGCTGCGTGAATAGAAGGCGGGCAGCGTGTCGGTGCCGTAGCCGATGATGGGGACGCCGTGCGTCTCGAGGACTTCGACCGTGGCGGGCAGGTCGAGGATCGACTTGGCGCCGCTGCACACAACCGCGACCGGCGTGCGCCCGAGTTCGATCAGGTCGGCAGAGACGTCAAACGGGTGGCCGCGGTGGACGCCGCCGATGCCGCCGGTGGCGAACACGCGGATTCCGGCGCGGGCCGCAACGATCATGGTGCCGGCGACGGTGGTCGCGCCGTCCTCGTGCAGGCCAACGCTGATCGACAGGTCGCGCCGGCTGATCTTGCGGACGCTTCCAGACGGCGCGCGGCCGAGCCGCTCGATGTCGTCGGTGGACAGGCCGACCGTGATTTGCCCGCCCAGCACGGCGATCGTGGCCGGTTCGGCCCCGCCGTCGCGGACAGCGGCCTCCATCGCCAGCGCGGTCTCGACGTTGTCCGGGTACGGCAGGCCGTGCGTGATGAGCGTCGACTCGAGCGCGACGACGGGCCGGCCGAGGTCGAGCGCATCGACGACGCGCGGCGCGATGGTTAAATCTTGGCGCATAATGCCTCCTGTAGTGGCGTGTGGATTATAATCGGCCGTATGATCACCACCAGCCCCACCCCGATCAAACGCAAGCGGCGCGGCGTGCGCCGTCTGCTGCAAGTCGTCCTGCGCGACACGCAGGCGCTGCTCAAAGAGTTCCGCTGGCCGTTGCTCGCCTTTCTGCTGGCGACGTTCGGGCTGGGGCTGATCTACGGCGAACTGCTGGTGGCGGCGGGCTATCCGCGCCTGCCGTGGTTCGAACTGCCGTACGTCATGTTCGCGCTGATGGTGCTGGCCGGCCCGACGGAGATCCCGCCCGAACCGTATCTGCTGGTGTTCTGGTACGTGCTGCCGCCGATCGCCCTGATCATCGTCGGGCGCGGTGCGGCCGATTTCACGCGACTCTTCTTCGACCGCAGCGGGCGGCGGACAGCATGGACGGAGGCCCTTGTGTCGACGAT
The DNA here is from genome assembly GCA_016716525.1 of Candidatus Flexicrinis affinis. NCBI lineage: Bacteria > Bacillati > Chloroflexota > Anaerolineae > Aggregatilineales > Candidatus Flexifilaceae > Candidatus Flexicrinis > Candidatus Flexicrinis affinis. The sequence goes on along the minus strand of JADJWE010000010.1, from coordinate 154,805 downwards.
GCGAAACCACACGATTGTGCTGGGCGTGGGGCATGTGGGGATGCGCGTTGCGCGCGCCCTGACCGAGATGGGCTTTGAGGTCGTCGCGGTCGATCAGTCGTTTACGCCCGAGCAGGAGACCGCGCTGCGGGGGCTGGACGTGCAGATCATCACCGGCGACGGGCGAAGCGCCGAGACGTTGGCTAAAGCCGGCATCGAACGCGCCGAGGCGCTGGTGGTGTGTACGTCGCAGGACTACATGAACCTCGAGATGATCATGCGTGTGCGCGACCTGAACCCGAGCATTCGCATCGTGACGCGCATGTGGGACAACCAGTTCGCCGCGCAGATGAAGCAGTTTCTCGGCGTGTCCGCGGTGATCAGCAGCGCCGACATCGCCGCGCCGATCTTCGCCGGGGCGGCGGCGGGCATCGAGGTCACGCAGACGCTCAAACTCCACGGCCGCGAATATGCGATGTTCCGCCTGACTGTCTCGGAAGGATCGTACTTCGAGGGCCGGACGATCGGCAGCGTGCAGGATCGCTACGACGTCGACGTGGTGCTGCACGGGCGCGGCGATGACGCCGACGTGCACCCCGACAACGCCGTGACCGTGGCCGCCGGCGACACGCTGGTGATCTTCGCGCACATCGAGAAGATGCGCGAGCTGGCGACGTCGAACCGCGTCAACGCGCGCGGGGTGTAGTGCGGGAGGCCGCCAGCCTGCGGACGCGATGTATCGTGTCCATTCCACACCGCGACGGTTTGAGAGGCATTCACAGCGGGCGACCCGGCGGGTCGCCCCTACAGACCGCCTCTGTGTGCTCTGCGGCCTCTGTGGTTCAATCGTTTTCCCGCGGACACGGCAGTGCCGTGTCCCTACGCACGGAGCCGCACGCCGTGGGCATTGGCCCCTCGCCTCGGGAGAGGGGTTTGGGGTGAGGTCTTGGTGGGAGGGGGGCCGGGGTGAGGTCGGGCGGCGGGCGATTCATCCGTCGATTGCCGGACGCGATGTATCGTGTCCATTCCACACCGCGACGGTTTGAGAGGCATTCACAGCGGGCGACCCGGCGGGTCGCCCCTACGACACGGTCCATGGTTCAGCCTTTTTCCCGCGGACACGGCGGTGCCGTGTCCCTACGCACGGAGCCGCACGCCGTGGGCATTGGCCCCTCGCCTCGGGAGAGGGGTTTGGGGTGAGGTCTTGGTGGGAGAGGGGCCGGGGTGAGGTCGGGCGGCGGGCGATTCATCCGTCGATTGCCGGACGCGATGTATCGTGTCCATTCCACACCGCGACGGTTTGAGAGGCATTCACAGCGGGCGACCCGGCGGGTCGCCCCTACGACACGGTCCATGGTTCAGCCTTTTTCCCGCGGACACGGCGGTGCCGTGTCCCTACGCACGGAGCCGCACGCCGTGGGCATTGGCCCCTCTCCTCGGGAGAGGGGTTTGAGGTGAGGTCTTGGTGGGAGAGGGGCCGGGGTGAGGTCGGGCGGCGGGCGATTCATCCGTCGATTGCCGGACGCGATGTATCGCGTCCCTACCACACCGCGACGGTTTGAGGAGCATTCAACAGCGGGCGACCCGGCGGGTCGCCCCTACAAGCCCCTCGGTGGCCTCCGTGTCTGTTTTTCGGACACGGCAGTGCCGTGTCCCTACGCACGGAACGCGCACGACGCAGGCATTTGCCCCTCGCCTTTGGGAGAGGGGCGGCGGAGCGCCAGCGACGCGGGGTGAGGTTCAGCGCGGGCGACCCGCCGGGTCGCCCCTTGTATCTTGAGATTGGGGTATGCTGGAAGCAGAGGATGCCCCGGCCGAGCAGACCCCCAAGCCCGGCCCCCGCGCCCCACCGCCGTTACCGGCAACAATGCTGTCGGGAAGATGGCCAACGCAGCCTCACAAGGGGTTTAACCAGCCGCCACTTAGAAGCGGGGCAGGGCCGAGCGACCGACATCGACGAGTTTCTGCACGAAGCGGCTACCCCCCCGGCGCAGCGAGCTTGCCGACAGCCAGCGCCCACCGCGAGCCAGCGACCCCCCCGTCTCGCCGACTGCCGCACCCAGCAGCCCCACCTTGGCAACCGCCCGCGCCGGGGCCGAGCACGCGCGGCGACACCGGGCCGCACGCGAGACCCCGGCCGCCCCCCTGCCCGCGCCGCCCGCCACACTTGATTAAGACTACTACAGACCGCCTCTGTGGTCTCTGTGTTCTCCGTGTGCAATGTGCCCGCTTTTCTTTTCCTCATCACTCGCTCCTCACCGGGCTGGTCAGCACACGATCCGCGGGGCATACTAGACTCCGATGTCACCGACAGCGGAGGGGGCCCGCCGTGGAGCTTGTCGGGCAGTTTTCAACGACCGTCAGCGGTCGCCAATCCTATGAAATCGCCGATGCCGACTGGATGATGGTGCTGCCGCTAGTGCGCATCGCCGTCGAGCAGTTCGGGTTCACGTCGCGCCTGCCCGTGCACGGGTTTGACGAGCTGTACGTCACGTGCGTTCGCGATGCCGCCGAAATCACCATCGGCTGGGACAACTGGAGCGGCTGCTTCGTCATGGGCTGCACCGCCCCGGCCGACGCGCTCGTGCGCGAAATGGGCGATTACGTCGAACACCTGATGTCCGACCAGTCGTTCAAGCCGGAGTCGTAGGCCGATGCCCGTCACCGAACCCATCGACTGGGGCGCGGTTAAGGACGAGATGCGCGCCATCCTGATCCACCTCGCCAAACAGCGCAAAACGATCTGCTATTCCGACCTCGCCGCGCTGATCAGCACGGCACGCCTGCATCACCGCGCGCCGATCTTCCACCGCCTGCTGGACGAGATGAGCCGCGAGGACGCCGCCGAGGGCATGCCGAGCCTCGCCACGCTGGTCGTGCGCAAGGACTCGGGCATCCCCGGGCAGGGCTATTTTGTGATCTCCGCCGCGGAAGGCGACACGGTTGACGATCCTGAAACGTACTGGCAAGCGCAGTTCGAGGAATTGTGCGACTACTGGGCCACATCGTAACCGGCCGCAGACCGGCGTTGCCAACCCGCGCGCGCGGTCTATATAATGCGGCTGGCTCTCTCGCATCTGGACACATCCCCCATGACTGATACCTCTAAGGCGCGCGCGCTGGCTCTGGTTGGCATGCCCGGCTCCGGCAAAAGCTCGTGCGCGTATCATCTCGAACAGCGCGGGTTCTGGCAGTTTCGCTTTGGCGGGATCGTCGAGGGCGAGGTGCGCCGGCGCGGGATGGCCGTGAACCCCGAGAACGAGAAGATCGTACGCGAGGAGCTGCGCGCGACGCACGGCATGGCGGCGATGGCGAAGCTGGCGCTCGATTCGCTGCACGCGGCGCTTGACACCCGGCAGTGCATCGTCATCGACGGACTGTACAGCTGGAGCGAGTACAAGTATCTGCGCCACGAGCTGAAAGCCGAGCTGACTGTCGTGGCGGTGGTGTGCCGGCGCGACCTGCGCTATCAGCGGCTGGCCGAGCGTCCGATCCGTCCGCTGACGGCGGCTGAGGCCGAATCGCGCGATTGGGCGGAGATCGAGAATCTCGAAAAGGGCGGCCCGATCGCGATTGCCGACTACACGCTCACCAACGACGGCAGCGCCGAGGAGACGCTGCGCGAACTCGACGCGCTGCTGGATCGCCTCGGCTTCGCGCCCTAGCGGCGAAGTGCAATAACCCTCACCCCCGCCCCCTCTCCCTCAGGGCGAGGGGCAAACGCCTGCACCGCGCGCGTTCCGTGCGTAGGGACACGGCACTGCCGTGTCAGGGGGAAAAGTGGACACAGAGCACACAGAGACAGAGAAAGCACAGAACGGGTCTATAGGGGCGACCCGGCGGGTCGCCCGCCTGGAACCTCATCCCGCGGCCCCCTCTCCCGACCTTCGGTGCTCCCGTTGGTCGTCAAGGGGCGAGGGGGAGAATACCACCGCCGCGCGCGTTCCGTGCGTAGGGACACGGCACTGCCGTGTCAGGGGGAAAAGTGAACACAGAGCACACAGAGACAGAGAGAGCACAATAGGGGCGACCCGCTGGGTCGCCCGCGCCCGACCTCCACCCCGCGTCGCATTCAGACGACCCACACCAACACAAAAACGCCGCGCCTGTCGAATGTGACAAGCGCGGCGTCTTGAGTCTCAGGGAAGGGACTGGCTAGAGCTTGCTCTGGGCCAGCGCGGCCAGCTTGGTGAAGGTCTCGGCATCGCGCACGGCGATGTCGGCCAGCACCTTGCGGTCCAGCTCGACCCCGGCCGATTTCAGGCCGTAGATCAGCCGGCTGTAGCTCAACCCATTGAGGCGGGCGGCCGCGTTGATGCGGATGATCCACAATTCGCGCAGGCGGCGGGCGCGCTGCTTACGGTCGCGGTAGCTATAGAACAGCGACTTGAGCATGGCCTCGTTCGAGCGCTTCCACAGCGTGCCGCGGCTGCCGAACTGGCCTTTGACCATCTTGCGGATCTTGTTGTGGTGACGGCGGCGTACGAAGCCGGTCTTGGTGCGGGACATGATCGAATACTCCTAGGGTCTCAACTTGTGGACCGCCGGTGGGAACGGGCTGTGCGGCCCGCCTTCGCGACGGGTGATCCCAAACGCAAACCGGCGGGTTAGGCCGGCGGATTGGCCTTGTAATGCTTGAGGTACGGGGCAAGGCGCTTGACACGCTTCGCCTGACCGCTGCTGGATACCTCAATCGTCTTGTCCCACTGGCGCTTCACCCGCTTGGACGAGTTGCGGCGCAAGTGGCTCTTGCCGCCCTTGGTGCGCATCAGCTTGCCGGTACCGGTCACCTTGAAGCGCTTGGCGGTTGCCTTGTGTGTCTTGAGCTTATACTTCTTAGCCACGTCGGTCTTCCCCGTGTTATTGCGTCTTCTTCTCAGCTTGCGATGCTTGCGGCGCGAGAGTCATGGTCATCGTATTGCCTTCGAGGGTTGGCGGTTGTTCGACTACGCCGAACTCCTTCATATCTTCGGCAATCCGGACCAGCCGCGTCCGACCGATGTCGGTGTGCAGGTTCTGGCGCCCGCGGAAGCGGATGCTGAACCGCACCTTATTGCCCTCGGAAAGCCAGCGTTTCGCATCTTCCATCTTGAAGCCGAGATGATAGTCGTCGGTGGCAGGGTTGAGCCGCACCTGCTTGACTTCGACAATCTTCTGGGCTTTCTTGGCCTTCCGCTCGCGCCGCTGCTTCTCGTACTGGAACTTACCAAAGTCCATGATACGGCAGACGGGCGGACTGGCTGTGGGGGCCACTTCGACAAGGTCGAGGCCGGCCTCTTCAGCGAGTTCAAGCGCACGAAAGAGCGTGACCACGCCGACGTTTTCATTGCTGTCGTCGATCAGGCGCACTTCCCGCGCACGAATTTGGCGGTTGATGCGATATTCCGGGTTGCTAATGGGCTGTCTCTCTTTTGTCTGCCGCGGTTTAACGAACGGCAAGTGTAGCATAGGCGAAAAATCGAGTCAACGGAGTTTTGCGCGGCGCCGGACGCGCCGCCACAACAGCCACGCAGCCAGTCCTGCCGCGGCCGCAATCAGAATCGCATTTTGATAAGCGTCCATCAACGTCAGCACCTCGCGCCAGCGGCTTCCCAGCAAATAGCCGAGGACGGTCAGCGGAAGAATCCACGCGGTCGCGCCAATCGCCGTGTAGATCATGAAGCGCCAGAACGGCATGCGAATCACGCCGGCAGGCAGGCTGACGACGCTGTGCACGTACGGCAGGATTCGCGCGATCAGCACGATGGCCCCACCCCGCGTACGAAACAGTTCGAGCGCGCGGTCGTACTGGTCAACGGTGAAGATCGGGATGCGCAAGCGCCCGATCGTAATCGTGGCACGCCGCTCGATGAACTGGCGCACGCGCGCCTCGCCCAGCCGCACGCCCAGCGCGTACCACATGCTCGACGCGATGCACGTGCCGACCACCCCGACCACCACGACCGCCCACAGCGGCATCAGGCCGTCGAATGCCAGCTTGCCTGCCAATGGATACAGAAACTCCGAAGGCACCGGCGGGAACAGGTTCTCCGCCGCGGCGATCAGGCCAATGCCGGGCAGGCCGAAGGTCAGCATGATCGATTCGACGAACAGGGTGATCTGCTCGATGAGGTCGGCGAGCATGGGCAGCGGGTTCCGTGTGGTGTGCCGGCCAAGCATACCGCGCCGCGGCCTCTTCGGGGAGTGCTGACCGTGACGAGCCGTCAAGAGTCAGGAATCAGTTGCCGGTTATCCGCCACACAACGAACACAACGAATCGTAGGGGCGCGGCATGCTGCGCCCGAATGGTAATGGCGCGCCACGTCGGGGTCTCAAGCGACCTCGGACTGGCAGATGCGGTCTGTGTCAGATCGATTGTGGCAAACTTTCGCGCCGGCGTTTGCGAAATCGATGAATCGAAACAACCAGAATCGCGTACAGGATTCCGAGCACGAACAGCGGCAAGACGATTTCGACGATGCGCATGGTGACGTCCAGCACGGTCGCGCCACCGGTCACGGACGAAAGCGGCACGGGTGGGCGCTCGACAAACAGGCAGACCGGTTCGTCGCTGGACGTGCCGAATGCGAAGATCTGGGTCAGGCCGGGGTAGTAGCCGTGCCGGAAGCCGAGGAAGTCCGGGTGCGCGCGCTGGCACAGCGGCTTGAACACGACCGCCTCCGAAATCACGCGCGCCAGTTCCATCGCCGGCAACCATGCCATCACCGCGAGGAACAGCAGGAAGACGTACGGCCCGTATTTGCGCGTGGCTTGGCGCTGCATCTCCTTGCTGACGCGCTCGTTCACCGGCTTCCACGCGACCATGCCCCGCCACTTGAACTCGCCGGCGGCGTAGGCGGAGAACACCTGCGCGACGGTGCGCGGTTTGATCGCCTCGTTGCCGCTTACCATCTCGATTTTGCTGGGCCGGTTGACGTAGCCGAGGACGAAGCCCGACTCCGGCACGCCGCCGGCCTGCATGAACTCGTCTTCGGTCTTCTGCAGTTCGAGGATCGCCTCGTCGTTGGGCGGCAGGCCGTCGATCACCCGCTTGATGTCGTCCGACCCTGCATTTGCCGATACTTCCACGCCGTTCAGGATCAGCTTCATCGCCCGTACCCCCACGCGACGCCCCGTCTATGGATTATCGTATGCGGAATTGTGTTTTGGCGATAGCAGGGTGCCGGGGGAGATATCGAGCGGTGGTTGACAGCCCTGATGACCGGAAATAATCTGGTAAGTTAACGGCGGTAGTGCCTACCGAGGCGGCAAGCGAGAGTCACGATGTCACCGTTTCCGATTCGATCCCTGATGGTCGTTCTTGCCGGAGCGTGCCTCGCAGGATCCGTTGCGGCACAGCCAGCTATTCCCGAGCCAAACGTGGATCAATACGTAGCCGGCGTGAAAGCGATGCTGAGCGATAATCAAATCGACCTGATTGTCGACCTTGACGACCCGGGAATCGACCTCGATCTGCGTCGGCTTTCGCCCGAGTTCCTCGTAGACACGTTTGGTATCGACACACTCGAAAGTGTGGAGCAGTTCACCACCGGCGAACTGCCTCGGCCCGACGCGCTTGCCATCGTCGGCGATGTCTGGCGGGACTTCAGCGAGGCGGATGTGCGCTGGTTGCGCGATGCCTACCAAAGCGGGATGCCCGTCGGATTCGTCAATGTGACGATTGCCGACCTGAACGGACTAATGGGCTTCCACTGCCGCGATCGGTGGCTCAACTTCAACGACTATCCCGATCCCATCGACTACTGGGTCGCTACGGCATTCTACGTCGATGCCGTGCTGGAAAGCGACAGGCAGGCCTTTATCGAGGCGCGTGCACGCTGCGCGCCGACGCGCGGTATCGCAGGCCGACGCCCCCTCGACTTCTTCGTCAGCCACAGCATCAATACGCTCGAGCACGAGGTCGGCGGCATCGAGTTGATCAGCGCGCTTGCCCTTGCCATCGATTCGATCCATCGCTCGGCCATACCAGAGTCGGAGCGGCGGCGTGCGCTGAAGTGGCTGGGGATTAACGACTAATCGCTCTACGCCTAAGGCGCTTGCGCTGCGCTTTCGGCTGCGACCCTTTCCAAGACCTGCGCGAACACGTCTGGCGGCTGTGCCCCGCTGAGCGCCCACTTACCATTGAAGATGAAGAACGGCACGCCAGTAATGCCCATTTGCGCCGTCTGCTGCGCCTCGCTAAGCACGTCGGCCTCGGCGGCGTCGCTTTCGAGCAAGCGCTGCATCTCGGCGCGGTCGAGGCCAACGCCCGCCGCGAGATCGACCAGCACGTCAAGCCGGCCGATATCCTTCCCATGCTCGAAAAACGTGTCGTATACCGCGTCGATCATACGCTCGCGGTGCTCGGGTGGCGTCAGCGCGATCAACCGGTGGCTGAGCAGAGTCTTCGGCGCGCGTGTCATCGCGTCGAAGTTGAACGTCAGCCCGACCTGTGCCCCGACCTTGCTCGGCCCGTCGAACAATTGCTCGACGCTGACGCCGGGGTATTTGCTCGCCATCAACTCGCGATACGGCATGCCTTCCGGCGGGAGATGCGGGTTGAGAAAGTACGCGATGAAGCGTACCGAGATCGGCTCGCCGGCCCAGTGTGCGACGGCAGCACGCAAATTGTGCTTGCCGATCCGGCACCACGGGCACGCCGTGTCGTGAACGATGTCGATGTGCATGTCGCGCTCCTCGCCCGTTGACACCTTTCCCGCACGGACGCACTGCCGCCGGGGAACCTTACATCGCAGGGCGCCGGCCCCTGCACCCCGCCAGAAGGCTTACGCCCGCTGAACTCCCATTCGCAGTAACGGGGTAAACCCCTTGTGGCGGTGTGAAGGCGAAGCCTGCGCATTAACCGCCGCGCACGAGCGACAGCAGAATGGCCAGCGCGAAGGCGATCACGATCGCGCCGGAAATCCGGTTAATCCACGTCATCAGGCGGGCGTCGATGCGCGTGCGCAGGGCGCTGGTCGCCGAACTGAGCACGAACCACCAGCTCACCGAGCCGAGGAACACGCCGCCGACCATGAGGAACGGCGCGAGCGTGTCGGTCGCGTCCAGCGCGCCGAGGCCGGCGAACGCGCTGAGAAAGGTCAGGACGGTCTGCGGATTGACGATGGTGAGGGCGAAGATGGAGAGGTAAGCGCCGGGAAGGCCACGGCGGGTATCGGCGGTTCCGGTGGCCGGAGCGGCAGCGCGGGCGAGGAACGTCCGTATGCCGAGGTAGAGCAGGAACAGACCGCCGAACAAGCGCAGCGGATCGGCGATGGCGGTGAGGGCGCTGGTCAGCGCGGTCAGGCCAAACGCGGCGATCGCGCCGTACGCGGCGTCAGCAGTGGCGACGCCCAACCCGCTGACGAACCCAAAGCGCCATCCGTAGGCCAGCGAACGCCGGATGATCAGCACGCCGATCGCGCCGACCGGCGCCGCGACCGACAGGCCTAGCAGCATGCTGCTAGCAAAGAGACTGAAGACGGTCTGTCATTGTTTACTCCGTAGGGGTGAACACGCCGACGCACAGCGTACCACACCGCGCCCGACGTCCGCCCGCCAATTGGTGAGGTGATCGACGCTCTCTACCGCTTCTCATCGGCCTGTGCGATGATGCACTCGTTTCGGACAACAATTCACGCAAGGCAACCTGCCCCATGATCCGGCAACTTCAATCCCTGCCGCGCGGTCCGCGCATGCTGATCTTCTTTTTGATGTTCGGCGGAATCTTCCTCGCTTTGGCGGGTGGCACCGTCTTGTTGATCCTGCTGTCGGTCAACAGCGTGCCGCGCCAGACCGCGCAGGCCTTGGCCGAAGGCGCCGCAGTGGCCGAGTATGCCACGCTTGCCGACAACGACGCGTACCCGTCAACGGTAGCGGTCGGGCCAGACGGCACGGTGTATACGGCGAGCTATCGTACCGGCACGGTGTGGGCAGTCGACGCGGACGGGGCTACGCGCGAAATCCCCAACAGCCGCGAGCGATTCGAGTCGGTCACCGGGCTGGCGGTGCGGCCCGATGGCGACCTGCTGGCGATCGCCTTCACCGGCGGGGACAACGGGTCGTGGGCCGTATGGCGGGCGACGCCCGCGGGCGAGATCTCGTTATTTGGCACGGTGGACGACGCGCAGGGGTTCGTCTCGCCGTTCGACATCGCGCTCGACAACACCGGCGCGGTCTACGTCGTGGACCGCTCGCGGGCGGACGTCTGGCGCTGGGACGCCGACGGTGGCAATCCCGAGCTGTGGTGGTCGCTGCTCACCGCGCCGCAGTCGATCGTGCGTCTGCCGGACGAGCCGGTGCCGACGTTTGCCGCCCGCCCCGCACCGACCGGACTCGCCTTCGACCCGATCCACAACGCGATGCTGGTGACCGACCCCGATCTCAACACGATCGTGCGCGTGCCGCTCAGCCGCGGCGCGTCCGAGCTGCTGTACTACTACGATCCGACGCTCGACAGTCAGGCCTTCCCGCCCGGCTTCGACGGCATCGCCATGCTGACCGACAACCAGATCGTCGTCACGGCGCTCGATCAGAAGGGGCTGGTGCTGTTCCGCGGCGGAGCGCCGTACGTCGGATCGCCGCCGAGTTACATCGCCGGCAACTTCCGCGGCCCCAGCGATGTCGCCGTGCTGCCGGATGGCCGCGTGGTGGTGGCGAACTTCGACTCGTTGGCGCTGGCACAGCCGGGCGTGAGCCCACAGCTCCCCTTCGGCCTCGACGTCGTCACGCTGCCCTAAGGGCAGGAGTCAGTAGGCAGTTGTCAGTGGTCAGGACGCGCGAGCGGACAACTTACTCGCGGAGACATCCGGGCGCACGCGAAGTACCTTCTGACTCCTGAATACTGACTCCTGATAACTTCTTGGTATTCCGTTTGGTCGGTTGACCAGTGGGGCTGGGTCCGGTAGGCTTGAGACACATTGCAAGGACGTCTGACCTATGTCGCTTCTGGCCCCGTTGGCCCTGATCGGCCTGCTGCTCGCCATCCCGATCATCTTGATGTATATGCTGCGCCTGCGCCGCCGCGAGATGGTCGTCAGCAGCACGTACCTGTGGCAGCAGCTTCTGCAGGACAAGGAAGCCAATACGCCGTGGCAGCGCCTGCGCCGTAACCTGCTGCTGATCCTCCAACTGATTATCCTCGCCCTGCTGGCGTTCGCGCTGGCGCGGCCATTCCTGACCGTGCCGGCTATCAGCGCGGCGCGCATGGCGCTGCTGCTCGACGCGTCGGCCAGCATGGCGGCGAGCGACGGCCCCGCCGGCGCAACCCGTTTTGCGCAGGCGCAGGACGAGGCGCTCGAACTGATCGACGCGCTGTCGCAAGACGCCGAAGTGAGCGTGATCCGCGTCGGCGATACGCCCGAGGTCATCCTGCCTTATGCGCAGGACAAATCGGCCGCCGTGGCCGCGGTGCGTTCGGTATCCGCCGGGCAGGGCGGCGCCGATTGGCTGGCCGCGATCACGCTGGCGGCCGCGGGCGGGCAGGCTGTCGACGACTTCACGATGGTGATGCTGACTGACGGCGGCGTGTCCGGATTAGACGCGCTGACCGAGTCCGCGCTTCCGGGGCGCATCCGCGTCGTGCCGGTGGGTCAATCGAACGAAAACGTCGCGCTCACGGCGCTGGCGGCCCGGTCGCTGGCCGGAGGCGCGCCGCAGGTGTTCGCACAGGTCACCAACTACGGATCGCAGGACGCCGAGATCATCCTCACGCTGCGCGCCGATGACGATCCGCTGCCGGTGTTCAACGAACGATTCGTCGTGCCGGGCGGCGCGTCGCTGCCGTTCGTCTCGTCGCGCGGGCTGGACGGCTATTCCGTGCTGCAAGCCTCGGTGACGACGGCGCTCAACAGCGTCGGGCGCGATCTGCTCGACGTCGACAATACGGCGTGGACGGTGGCCCGCGCGGCGACCGAGCGGCGCGTCCTGCTGATCGGCGAGGACAACCTGTTCCTCGAACAGGTCCTGCGCAGCCTGCCGGGCGTGAGCGTGTTCAAGACCCGTCCCGACGCCGGGCTGCCGGCCGAGACATTCGACCTGTACGTCTACGATCAGGCCGTACCGCGCGAGCAGCCTCCCGGCGACGTGCTGCTGATCGGGCCGCCGGTCGGTGTGCCGGGCTGGTTCGACATCGCCGGCGATCTGCGCGGTCTTCCGCCGTTGGAGGCCGAGACGGCCGACGACCGCATGGTGTTCGTCGACTTCGATACCGTCAACATCGGGCGGACGCAGGATCTGCGCGGCGTGAGCTGGGGCGACGTCCTTCTGCGGGCCGGGGATACGCCGCTGATCGTTGCGGGCGACCGCGGCGGACGGCAGGTCGTGATCTTCGGCTTCGCCCTGCGCGACACCGACTTGCAGCTCAACATCGCCTTCCCGATCCTGATGTCGAACCTGATGGCGTGGTTCTCGCCGGTCGGCTCGATCGTCAACGCCGCGCCGGCAGTCGGTGACGCGGTGCTGATTCAACCGCCGCTGGAAGCTGACGCGGTGCGCGTCACCCGCCCCGACGGCGCCGAGCGCACGCTGCCGGTCGACGCCGATCAGATCGTCTATACCGATACGTCGCTGCCGGGCGTGTACCGCCTCGAAATCTTCAGCGGCGGGACGCTGCTGCAGGAACAGCCCTTCGCCGTCAACCTGTTCGCCCCGCAGGAGAGCGACATCGCCCCGCGCGACGTCTCGCTCAGCGGGACACCGGTGCTGACCCAGCGCGCCGACGAACAGGGACAGTTCGAAGTGTGGCCGCTGTTGGCCGGCCTCGCGCTGGCCGTACTGATGTTCGAGTGGTGGGTGTATCACCGGCGCACGCGCGACCGCATCGTGCGCCCCGCGACGCCGGCCCGCCCGAGCTGGAATTGGCTCCCGCGCCCGCTCCGCCGCGCTGTAAAGTAAGTGATGCGTGGCGAGTGCTGAGTGCTGAGGAAGAGCAAAACAGACACAGAGGCCACAGAGGAAGAGCGAGCGCACAGAGACGGTCCGTAGGGGCGACCCGGCGGGTCGCCCGCCGCCAACCTCACCCCAAACCCCTCGCCCACCGAGACCTCACCCCGCGTCGCTCTCGCTCCGCCGCCCCTCTCCCGAGGAGAGGGGCCAGTACTCACAGCGTGCGGTTTTGTCCGTAGGGACACGGCGGGAGAAGAACAGACACAGAGGCCACAGAGGAAGAGCGAGCGCACAGAGACGGTCCGTAGGGACAACCCGGCGGGTCGCCCGCCGCCAATCTCACCCCAAACCCCTCGCCCACCGAGACCTTACCCCGCGTCGCTCTCGCTCCGCCGCCCCTCTCCCGAGGAGAGGGGCCAATACTCACAGCGTGCATGTTTGTCCGTCGGGACACGGCGGGAGAAAAACAGACACAGAGGCCACAGAGGAAGAGCGAGCGCACAGAGACGGTCCGTAGGGGCGACCCGGCGGGTCGCCCGCCGCCAACCTCACCCCAAACCCCTCGCCCACCGAGACCTCACCCCGCGTCGCTCTCGCTCCGCCGCCCCTCTCCCGAGGAGAGGGGCCAGTACTCACAGCGTGCGGTTTTGTCCGTAGGGACACTGCACCCGCCATGTCCGGGATGGATGTTGCCCTAATCCCTCAGCGCGGATTCAGGTCGGTGTAGTACACGTTACCGTCCACGACCGTCCAGAGCTTGCCGTCGGTGTCCTCCACAAGCGGAATGTTCCGGGCAATGAAGGCACAGCCCTCGCCGGTCGCCGGATCGAGCCATGCCGTGCCCACCGAGTTTTGCACGTCAGGTTGCCCGGCAAAGCGACCCGGAACCACAGTCGCCCATCCGAAGTCTTATCTACCAGGTTCATTTGTAACCAGTAGATCGGTAAGCTGGAGGCAATGCGAGAGTTCGCCTCCGGGTCGACTGCCGTCCATACACCCTCTGGCGTGCGATACCCCGTCGTCCCGTACCACAGCCGTCCCAGTTCGTCCATCTGCAAGCCGGTTGGTCCTGCCCAGGTCGGCGGCGGACCCTCGATGCGTTCGACGGCAAGTGTATCTGTGTCAAGACGATACAACTCGGTTCCTTCCGACGGCAAGACCCCTACCATTTCTTTTGCGAATGGGAGCGCAAGGTGAACGTAGTAAATCGAGTTCACGGCGAACGTAGCATGCAGATACCAGTGTGGCGAGGCATCGTCAATGCGAGTCATGGACTGCGTATTGGGATCGATGCGGATAATGCCGTCGTTGTAAGCGAGCAGCCACAGATATCCGGATCCATCTACGAGCAGCCTACTGTACTGAACAAACCCCACCACATCGTTCGGAGAACCGCGATATCCCCATTCGACAAACTCAAAGCGCTGTGAGACTTCGTCAAATCGAGCGAGCAAAGGATAGGTGACGTCTTCGATACCTCGTGGCTGCAACCTAAGAACCCTCCCCCACAGTTCGCCACTTGGCAGGACAGAGAGTCGAAATACGGATGACTCATCGGGCAGTGTTCGCGGGATGTCGTCCCAAGACCCATCTTCGGGCCGGTAACGTATATAGACCGAAGAACGATCTGAGAGACGCGTCCCAGCGAACCAGATTTCAGTTCTCCCACCTATATCCCGTGCAACAGACGGTCCGTCAATCATGTAGCCGGCCTCCTGGAACTGATCGGAAATCGGATCGCGGATCCACTCCGGACCCAACTCCGTCGGAAGCGCGGGGCGGTCGGGCTCTACCGCGTACGCGAACTCCGCGAATGACACCGAACAATCCTGCCGGGGCGACGTCGCAGCGGTCGTCGCGGGGTCCGGAGTCGGCGCTTGGGCGTGCAGCAGCGTCCCGGTCGTCAGCGTAAGGGCCAGCAGCACGGCGACCACAGGGTGCCATCGGTTCGTCATTCGCATATCGCGCGTCTCCCGTATTGTCCCCGCCTCACCCCCCCCGGGGCCGGGGCCCGCCCGCCCCTGACGGGCACGCATGGTCCCTACCACACCGCGATTCGTTGCGCGGCAAACGAACCAGTACCGCCGGTCCCAATGCCGAGGTCAATGCGACTTGCCAGGGGGCAGGGCCCCCCTGTCGCCGGAAGAAAGACGCCCGCCGCAAACCTCACCCGATCCGGTCGTCGCTGTCCGTGGTGTCGTCGGTCTCGGCCATCGCCTCCGGTTCGTCGTCCTCGGCATCCGGGTTGGGCGTCTCGTCGCCTACCATGAAATCCGGCTCGGCGGCGACCGGCGGCTCGGCATCAAGGCGCGCGTCTTCGGGGCGGGTCGGCTCGGTGACCGGGCGGGCTTCCTCGCGGCTGACCATCGAGATCTTGCCGTCGATGAACGCGCCTTCCTCGGTGCTGAGGGCGGTCGCGCTGATATCGCCCCACACGCGGCCCGTGCGCAGAAGCTGCACCTTCTTGCCGTTGACGTTGCCGTGCACCGCGCCGGCGATGCTGATGTTCTTGGCGTGCAGGTCGGCCATGATCTTGGCCGTCTCGCCCACCAGCACATTGCCCTGAATGTCGAGGCTGCCGGTGAACGTGCCGTCGAGACGGACGTTGCCGGTGCTCGACAAGCTGCCTTCGATGGTGCAGCCCGCGCCGATCACGGTGTCGAACCCGACCGGCTGAGGCATGGCGGGGATGGGCGTCTCGCGGGTGTCGCGCACGGGCGAGCTGTAGGTGCTGACCCGCTCGTTGGCCGGCTGACGGTCGGCGGGCTGGGCTTCAGGCTGATGGTCGGGCGGGGTTTGGCTGCGGCGTCCGCCGAAAAACGACATGGTACGTCACTCCTCTTACAATCCGACGTTCACACCGTTGATTCTGACATGAATCCGGCCGGATGTCAGCCGCCGATCGCACCACGGCGCGGATTCCGGGCATGGTATAATGCGCGCCTATCATCGGACAAACGTCACCACGCCATGCGAATCAAAGTCGAAGGCGGTCACGCCCTCAACGGAACCTATACCCCCAGCGGCAGCGCCAATGCTGCCGCTGCCTGTCTGGCGGCGGCGCTGATGACGCCGCACCCGGTCACGCTGTCGAACGTCCCGCGCACGAACAACACCGCCGCGCTGCTTCAACTGGCGCACACGCTCGGCGCGGAGATCACCGGCGGCACCGGCGACACGCCGCACGAGTTGATCAGCGAGCAGATCACCAAGCGCCAGCTCACCCCGGCCATGACCGGCGGTATGGTGGGCGGCATGCTGTTCGTCGCTCCCATTCTGGCACGGCGCGGATTCCTGCGGCTGGAGGTCGACTTTCCGCTCAGCCGCGTGCGGACGCACCTCGAAGCCCTGCGCGACCTCAAGCAGGACGTGGTCACGTCGCACGGCGCGATCGAGGTCAACGCCGTCCGCTGGGAGAGCGCCGACGTGCTGCTCTCGCAAGCGTCGGTGACGGCGACCGGCATGGTGATGATGCTGGCCGTGGCGCTCGGGCGCGAGACGATCATCCGCAACGCCGCCAGCGAACCGCACGTGCAGGCGCTGGGCAAACTGCTGACGCTGATGGGCGCGTCGGTCGACGGGCTGGGGAGCAACACGCTCACGGTCTACGGCCAGCACGAGCTGGTCGGCGCGCACATGGCCATCCCGGCCGACCACATCGAAGCGGCGGCGGCGGCAGGGCTGATCGCGCTCAGCGGCGGGCGCGGGCAGGTGCACGGCGTCCCCCACGACAGCCTGCGCATGATCGCGCGGGTGTATAAGCGCTTCGGCCTCAACCTTGATCTCGATTTCAATGACGTGTTCGTGCCTCGGCAGGAGCCGTTCAACCTGTCGAACCGCGAGGAAGACGTCGACGCCAGCATCGAGTCGGCGCCGTGGCCGGGCTTCCCGTCCGACCTGCTGCCGCTGGCGACCGTAATTGCCACGCAAACGCACGGCACGTCGCTCATCCACGAGAAGATGTTCAACAACCGCCTGCTGTTCATTGACAAACTGAACGCGATGGGCGCGCAGATCGTGTTGTGCGACCCGCACCGCGCGATCGTGGTCGGGCGCTCGCCGCTGACCGGCATCTACATGGACACCCCGGACGTGCGCGCGGGTTTGGCGCTGTTGGGCGCCGCGCTGATCGCAGACGGCACCAGCACCATCGACAACGCGCAGTCGGTCGGTAACGTGTTCGAGGACGCCATCGGCAAGATTCAACGGCTGGGGGCCAAGATCCATGTCGACTGATCGGCGCTCCGACAGGCGCGGGACGGCATGAACCGTGAGGTGCTCGGCCCGGAGGACGGCCCCACGGTCGTGATGCTGCACGGGTGGGGCGCGAGTATCGACCTGCTGCGTCCGTTGGGTGAACGGCTTGCACCATTGGGCTACCGCGTCGTGATGTTCGATCTGCCGGGATTCGGCCAGACTCCGCCGCCTTCCACGCCGTGGAACGTGTTCGATTATGCGCAGCACGTCGCCGCGGAACTGGACGCGCTGGGCATTCAGAAGGCGCATGTGTTTGGGCATTCGTTCGGGGGCCGGTTGAGCCTGATCCTCGGCGCAGATTATCCCGGCCGGGTCGGCAAGCTGGTGCTGTCCGATGCGGCCGGCATCCGCGCGCCGCTGCCGCTGATGATCCGCGCACGCACCGGTGGTTATAAGGGACTCCGGCGCGGGCTAGAGGCGGTCGGACTGCGTGGATTGAGCGAACGACTGCGCGCTGCTTACAACGCGCGCTACGGGTCGAGCGATTTCAACGCCGCGTCCGGCGTGATGCGCGAGACGTTCGTCAAGGTCGTCAATCAAGACCTGCGCGATTGGGCCAAGCGGGTCGCCGCGCCGACGCTGCTGTTCTGGGGCAGCGCCGACGAAGACACGCCGCTGGAGCAAGGCCGCGAGCTTGAATCGCTCATCCCCGACGCCGGACTGGTCGTGTTCGAGGGCGCCGGGCATTACGCCTATCTCGAACGCGCCGCCGACACCGCCCGCATCATCCACCGATTCCTGAGTGATGAGGAGAAGTAGTTAGTTGTCAGACGTCAGTTGTCAGGAACCCGGCGATCCAGTGGGGGAAGACAAGCACGATCCCACACTGCCGACGTTTCCCCCTCTCCCTGAGGGAGAGGGGCCAGGGGTGAGGGTTATAAAGTAGTCAGGAATCAGTTGTCAGACGTCAGGAGTACGGACGATCGCGAGAGAGAACCACGCCGCCATCCGTAGGGACACGGCAGTGCCGTGTCCAAGAAAGAGAGAAACCACAGCGGACACGGAGTACACAGCGCGCACAAAGGTGGTCTGTAGGGGCGACCCGGCGGGTCGCCCGCAAACACCCCCCACCGCCGACCATCCCCGTCTGCCCTTGAGGGAGAGGGGCCAGGGGTAAGGGGTAAACATCGCGCACTTTATTGCCTTTCTTAGGGTTATTGAGAGTCATCAGTAGTTAGGGCTTGGAGGTTTCGCAAACACCAACGAAGATCGCTCAATCTCAGTATCGTCTGGCTGCGGCATGCCGTGGCTTCCACCTCACCCGGACACACCAGTCCGGGCCTAACGTTCAAACATCCAAAGGAGGAGTAACATACACGTGAGGGAGACAATCAACCTATGACACACATTCTCGTGACCAACGACGACGGCGTACACGCCCCGGGGCTGTTCGCCCTCGTGCAGGCAATGCGCAAGTTCGGCGAGGTCGAAGTCGCTGCGCCGGCTGTCAACCAGAGCGCCAGCGGCCACAAAAAGACGCTGTTCCACGACATCCCGGTGACGGACACGACACTCAAGGACGGCACGCCGGCGCTCTCGGTCGGCGGCTCGCCCGCGGACTGCGTGGCGGTCGTCTCGATGGGACTGGCGCGTCAATGGCCGCCAGACATCGTCGTGAGCGGCATTAACCGCGGCGCGAACATGGGGCAGGACATCACCTACAGCGGCACCGTGACCGCCGCGCTCGAAGCCGCCATCGACGGCGTGAGAGCAGTCGCTGTCAGCCTCGACAACGCGCAGGCCAACGACGTCGAAGACTATGCCGAAGCCGCGCGGGTCGCTCAGCGGGTGGTAGAAATCGCGCTGGCGCACCCGTTCCCGCCGCTGACGATCCTGAACGTCAACATTCCCAACGCCGAGCGCGTGAAGGGCATCCGGCTCGTCCGGCAGGGCGTCCGCATCTACAACGACGAACTCGGCCGCAACGCCGAAGACACGGCGTATCGTATTGTCGGCCCGGCTCCCGGCGGCGTGTACGACACGCTCGGCACCGACGTGTGGGCGCTGCATCAAGGGTATGCCAGCGTCACCCCGATTCACCTCGACATGACGCACCATCAGTTTATGGCCGAACTGGCCGCGTGGGATATCTCAGTCGATTGACCCCGCCAGTCCATGCGCCGCGCGGATCGGCTCAGGCAGCCGATACCGCGTCGTGCAGGCCATCACCAGCGCCAGCGCGGAGTCGAGATCGATCCGGTGGCCCGACGAGACGTACACCGGCTTGACGCTCGCCCGCGTGCGCAGCACCGCCCCCAACACCTCATCCGAATCGACCAGCGGCGACCACGCGCCGCGCTCTATCCCCGGCGGCTGATACGCCCCGAGGAAGTGAGTCTTGCCGACTCCCACCGTTGGCCGGTCGATCCACAACCCCAAGTGCGACGCCAACCCGATCCGGCGCGGATGAATGCGCCCCATACCGTCGACCAGCACCGCGTCCGGCCGCGTCGTCAGCGCGTCCCACGCCTCAAGAATGACCGGAATCTCGCGAAAGCTGAGCAGGCCGGGCACGTACGGAAACGGAGTTGGCAGGCGCGCCACGGCCGAGTCGAGCACGGCGAAGTCCGCACGGCGCAGCACGACCACCGCGGCGGTGGATAGGCCGTCGCGCACGCTGACGTCGACGCCGGCGACCGTCGCAACCGATGCGAGGTCGAGCGGCGTGTCGAAGTCGAGGCGCGGGGCCAGCGTAAGCTGGATCGCCTTTGCCTCCGCGGTCGACTGCGGCCAGTCGTGCAGGGTCATCCGGCCAGCGTGCGCTTGATGCGCTCCAGCCCGTCGAGCAGCGTTACACGCGGGCAGCCGAAGTTTAGCCGCGCGAAGCCGCCGCCGCCGGGGCCGAAGGTCTTGCCGTCGTTGAGCGCAACCCGTCCGCGTTCGAGCAGGTGCGTAAACGGGTCGTCGCCGATCGACGTGTCGCGGAAGTCGAGCCACGCGAGGAAGGTCGCTTCCGGCACGGTGACCTTCACGCCCGGCAGTTCGCGCTCTACGAAATCGAGGACGACATCGCGGTTGGCGCGCAGGTACGGCACAAGCTGCTCGCGGTAGTCGTCGCCGTGGCGGAGCGCCGCCTCCAGCGCGACCCAGCTCAGCGCGCCGAGTCCCGGGACGATGTACCGGTCTTGTTCAGCCTTGATGGCCGCCCGCATCGTCTTGTCGGTCACGATGCCGAAGGACGCCTGCAATCCCGGCATGTTGAACGTCTTGGACGGCGACATGAGCGTGACGGTGTTGGCCGCGGCTTCGGGCGATACCGTGGCGAACGGGACGTGCTTGATCTCCGGTTCGAGGATCAGGTCGCAGTGGATTTCGTCGCTGATGACGCGGATTCCGTGGCGCAGGCAGAACTCGGCGAGGCGCTCCTGCTCGGCACGGCTGAACGTCCGGCCGGTCGGGTTGTGCGGGCTGCTCATGATCAGCAGTTTGGTGGCGGGCGTGATCGCGGCTTCGAGTGCGTCGAAGTCGATCTCGTAACGCATGCGCTGGCCGCTGGACGTCAGCGTCATCTGCGCGTAGCGGATCGGGTGGCCGAAGTTGGGCGGCGCGGCGATGAACGGCGGATAGATCGGCGGGAGCAGCAGCACCTCGTGGCCCGCCACCCCGATCACCTTGATGAGCTGGTTGATGGCGGCGATCAGGTTTGGCGCGAAGATGACGTCTTCCGGCGCGATCTGCCACCCGTAGCGGCGCTGCACGTAGTCCACGACCGCGTCGCGCGCGCTCGAACTGGCGAACTGATAGCCGAACAGCGGGTGGTCAAGGCGCGCGTGCAGCGCGTCGATCACGGGCTGCGGCACGGGAAAATCGGTGTCCGCTACCCACATCGGCAGCACGTCGGCGTCGTATTTGTTCCATTTGGCGCTGCCACTGCTGCGCCGTTCGATCACGCAGTCGAAGTCGTACTGAATGTGGGACATAAGGGACGATACCTAACGACTAATGCCGGCTGAGAACAAACAGCGCCTAGATGTACCGCATGTCGGCCGTTCGGGATATAGCCAACTTGCGCACGGGTGTGCGCCAGAAGGCGGTGCGGTACAATCGATCCGGTTACTATGACGACACGACAACGGCAATCGCGGAGGGAGCAACCCGTATGGACACCAGCGTATTCCGCAAGTATGACATCCGCGGCACGGTCGAGGGTGAGAATGCACAGATCACACCTGAACTGGCCCGCAGCGTCGGCCAAGCCTTGGGCACGTACTTGCCAGAACACTTCGGCACCAAGCGTGTTTTCGTCGGCTGCGACAACCGCGCGACATCGCCCGGTCTCAAGAAGGCGATGATCGAGGGTCTCGCCAGCACAGGCATGGCGGTGACCGACATCGGACAGGTGCTGACGCCCACGGTCTACTTCGCCTCGGCCTCGTTCGGCGAAGGCGGCGCCGGCGTGATGATCACCGGCAGCCACCTCGAGACCAAGTACAACGGTATCAAGATGGCGCACGGGCCGCTGGCGCTGGCCGGCGACCAGATCACGTCGCTGTTGAAGATCATCCAGTCCGGCGCGTTCGCCACCGGCGAAGGCGAGGTCGGTACCGACTTCGACATGATCCACAAGCACATGGACGCTATCGGCAAAAAGGTCCACTTCCCGCGCAAGCTGAAGGTCGTGCTGGACGCCGGCAACGGCCTGAGCGGCACGTACGTTTATCCGCTGCTGAAGAAGCTCGGCCTCGACGTGATCGGCCTGTACTTGGAGAGCGATGGGCGTTATCCGAACCACCTGCCGAACCCGGAAGACCCGGAGATGACCAAAGACCTCGAACGCGCGGTGGTCGAGCACAACGCCGACCTCGGCCTCGGGTTCGACGGCGACAGCGACCGCTGCGGGTTTATCGATAATCACGGGCATCACATCGCCGCCGACCGCCTGCTGGCGCTGCTGGCGAAAGACGTCTTGAGCCGTCACCCCGGCGCGTACGTGGTCTATGACGTCAAAGGCTCGATGGCCCTGAGCGATTTCATCAAGAAGTACGGCGGCAAGCCCGTCATGTGGAAGACCGGCCACAGCCTGATGAAGCAGAAGATGCACGAGATCGGCGCGCCGATCGGTGGCGAGGTCAGCGGGCACCTGTTTTACGGCGACGACTACTACGGCTTTGACGACGCTCCGTTGATCGCCCTCAAGACGCTCGAAATTATCAGCACGTCGGGCAAGACGATCAGCGAGCTGTTCGAGGAAATCCCCAAGCTGCACGCTACACCGGAAATCATCATGAGCGCGCCGGACGACCGCAAGTTCGTCATCGTCGAGGCGCTCACCGAAGCGATGAAGACGCAGTCCGACGACGTCATCACGCTGGACGGCGTGCGCGCGCAGTTCGACGGCGGGTGGGGCCTCGTGCGGGCCAGCAATACGCAGCCGGCCATTACTATGCGCTTCGAGGCCTACACCCCGGCGCAGATGGTCGATTACATGAACCGCTTCCGCGCCGAGCTGGCGAAATATCCGGAGGTCGACACGTCCAAGCTGGATGCGCAGATCGACCGATTCAAAGCAATGTAAACGAGCCCTCACCCCTAGCCCCTCTCCCTGAGGGAGAGGGGAACTCGAGGTGCGCCGAAGGTCGGGAAAGTGGCCGGGGGTGATCGCCCAAAGGACATATCCATGATCGAAAACCCGCGGATTTCGCGCGCCCTGCGCTATCTGACCTACGCCGTCCTCGCCGGACTGGTGCTCTTCGGCGTGTACGCGGTATTCAATCGTACGCCCGATCTGTCGCAGCTCAGCGACGCGGACATCGAGGCGACCGTCGCGGCCGAGGTCGCCGGCAGGCTCGAAGGCACCGCGACCCGCGCCGTGACGCCTGACGTCACCGCGTCGATCGAGGCGCGGTTGACGCAGGTCGCGCTCGGCACGCCGCTGCCGACCGCTGCCGCCAGCACCACACCTACTCCCGCGCCTGCCCTGATCGACACGTCCGCAGGCGGCGTCGGTGGGGTCATCGGCGGGATCGTCAACGCCGTGTGGGGGCTGCTCAGCGGCCTATGGAACTTCTTCTCGTTTGGCGGGATCGTCATCCAATCGCTGTGCTGCATCTTCGTCCCGCTGCTGGTCCTTATCGGCCTGCTGCGCGAACGCCCGCTTTAGCAGAGAACCGATTCGCCAAAGGGTTTACACCCTCTGGACTCCCATTCTTGCGGATTGACCTCGCGAGCGAGGTCAATCCGCAGCATGTGGGTGCAGGGATGCAAGTCCCTGCCGGGGTTCGGTGCAGCGCCCCGACGAGCGTGTGCTACGGCGTGAGCAAGCCGCCGAGGGTGACTTGACACGACACACGGCCGACGGGGAACTCGTCGCGCACGATCAGGTCGATCAGGGTGGTGGAGATCACAGTGAGCGTGGCTTGCGTCGACAGCTCGCCGAGCTGCAGCGGACCGGCGTAGATGCCCGGCGTGGTGCGCGCGAACGCGTAGTCGACACCGAGCGTGCGGAAGGTGAGCACGCTGCCGTCCGGGCTGATGCTGAGCAGGCCGGGCAGCGCCGCGGCGGCCAGTTCCGGCGAGATGTCGCGCAGGTCGCCGGTGACCGGAAAGCCCGCGCAAATGGCGGTGTACTGCGGTTTGAGGGTCAGCGTCCATGAGCCGGACTGCGGCAGGCCCGTGTTGGTCGATCCGCCGGGGACGGACGTGGGCTGCGGCCGAACAACCGGGGGTGCGGCGGTCGTCGGGACGTCGCCGCATGGACCAGCGGCGGTCACCGATGCCGCCTCGACCCACAGCGCCTGCGCGTTGCCACCGTTTTCGATCTGCGTGCGATCGATCTCATACCACAGCGCGCCCACGGCGTCGTTGGTGCGTCCGACGACGGTTAGCGGTGTCGCCGCCGGCATGTAGGTAAACGTGCCGCGGTCGCTGCTCGGGCCGACGCGCAGCGGGACGGTGCGCACCAGCGGCGTGCTAACGGTACAAGCGTTGGCGGGTATCGCGGTTCGGCGCGGCGGCGGTGTCGGGCGGATGCCGGACGTCGGCGTGCGCGGCGCATCCGGATCGAGCGCCAGTGACATCACGAGCATGTCGATCACACTGCGCTGTTCCTCGAACACATCTGGCGGCCCGTAGGCGTCGGCGATCACCAGCCCGTCGGCAAAGACGCTGTCCACGGCTAATGTCACGCCCGTCAGCGGATTACCGTCGCTGTCGGCGGTCTCGTATGCCCAGAGCGCCGCCGGATTGTCGCCCAGCGTCGCCTCCTCAATCTCGTCGAACGGCAGGCTGTAGCCGTACAGCCGCCGGAATCCGCGCGCCAGCGTGTCGCGCAAATCTTCGCGGGAGAGGTCCAGACCGAGCGCGGCGGCGTGGTCGGGACTGAGCAGGATCAGCGTCAGCGTGTCGTACGTGAGGACGAAGGTTTCGATCTCGTCATCGACCAGCGGGAACAGGGGCGCGAAGCCCTCGTCCTCGATCGCCCACCCGTCGAACAGCTCGATCGTGTAACGGTCGTCCAGCGGCACAATCTCGCCAGCGGTGGCAAAGGCGGTGGCGGCAAGTGCGCCCGCGAGCAACAGTACGATCAGTCGGCGCATCAACGCGGCTCCATGGCAATTGGCACTGACTCCCATTGTACGGCGAACGGCGTTTCGGCGCGTTTACGGAGGATTGGGGCGCTGCCCCAACCCCGCCACTGACACCTCACCCCAAACCCTCTCCCGGGGAGAGGGGCTTCTGGAAGCCGGCATATGTCTTGCTCGTCGCTACCAGAGGGTTAGGGCAGGCTTGCGACATCCGACGCGAGTCCCGCTCCCCTCTCTTCGGGCGAGGGGCCGGGGGTGAGGTTCGTGCGAAGTGCAAACCCCTTATGGAGGTCTGGAGGCCAAGCCTCCGCCAAGTCGTTAGAGCGGGCGGAAGGGGTTGTCGGCCATTTCGCCGGGA
This sequence comes from Candidatus Flexicrinis affinis, assembly GCA_016716525.1. Classification (NCBI taxonomy): domain Bacteria; kingdom Bacillati; phylum Chloroflexota; class Anaerolineae; order Aggregatilineales; family Candidatus Flexifilaceae; genus Candidatus Flexicrinis; species Candidatus Flexicrinis affinis. Next base: position 129,824 of record JADJWE010000010.1, on the reverse strand, counting down.
AGGTCGACGGTCAGGAAAAGCCCGCGGCTGGTCGCCGCCACGCGTCCGTCAGGCAGGATGAGGTCCGCTGCGGTGTGCACCTTGCGTCCTTCGATGTTCTCGACGCGGCCGACGACAGTGATCTCGACGCCGAGCGGTACGCTGATCCGCAGATCGACGTTGAGGTTGACGGCCAACACCGGCAGATTCGCCGCCCACGCGGCGGCGCCCATCGCCTCGTCCAACACCGTGACGACCGCGCCGCCGTGCGCGTAGCCGGGCGGTCCCGTCTTGCTGGGGTCAAAGACCAGTTTACCGGTCGTGCGGCCGGTCTCCGCGTTGAAATACATGCACAGGCCAAAGCCGCCCGGGGGATCGCCCTGTACAAGCGGCGACCCGCCGATCCGCACGCCCATATCGTCGCCCATGCCGTGGCCTTTCCGGTGCCTGATCGTTCTCGCATTAGAGAACGATTTGAAGAATTTCGAAAGATGAGTTTGTGTGCAATTTCGCGTTACAGTATACTCTAATCGCCTTGTGCGTCTTGACCGTTTTTTGCGTCACGAGCACACCCCTTTTTTTGCACGACGAGGAGAGCAGTCCCATGCGGAAATTTCTCACCCTACTGGTGGTGCTGATCGCGGTAGCGTTGACCTCGATTAGCGCATTCGCCCAGCTTGAGCCCCCCGAGCCCGCACCGGATGCGGCGTTCGTTCGCATCGCGCATTTGTCCCCGGACACCCCGGCGGTGAAGGCGTTCGTGAACGGCACCGCCGCCATCAGCGGTCTGCAGTTCGGAAGTGTGACACGCTGGCTTGATCTAGCGCCCGGCACGTACGAGTTTGCCGTCGGCACCGGCAGCGATCCCGCCGCCGCGCAGATCCCGGCGTTCAGCCTCGACCTAGCTGCCGGCAGCTTCACGACGCTCGCTGCGGTCGGCAACGGCGACACGCTTACCGGTATCGCCATTCCCGAAGACTACACCCGGATCAGCACGGGCCAGGCGCGCGCCACGGTCGTTCATGCGATCGAAGGCGCCGGCCCGGTCAACTTCTCGGTCGGTGGCGGCAGCTTCGAGTACATCAACTTCCCCGGCGCCATTGCCAGCGCTGACGGTTGGGATGCGAGCGAAATTGCCCCCGGTGCTGGTGTGACCGTGACCGCCTTCGGCTCCGGCGCGACCCTGCTGGAGAACGCCGATCGCGAGATCGCCGCGAATCACAACTATCTGGTCGCCGCTATCGGCAGCCCGGACAGCCCGCGCCTGCTGGTGATCGACACTGATCAGGCCGAGTTCTCGACTCCGAACTTTGCCGAGGGCGAGGCCCGCGTGCGTGTCGCGCATTTCTCCGCCTCGACACCGTCGGTTCGGATCTTCGTCAACGGCACGGTGGCGCTCAGTGGTCTGAACTACCGCTTCGTGACGCGCTATTTGCCGTTCCAGCCCGGCACGTATGAGATCGCCGTTGGCCCCAACAGCAACATTGCCAGCGCCGTGATCGGCCCGGTCGACCTGACGTTCGAAGACGGCGGCTTCTACACCGTCGCCGCGATCGATGATGGCGACGGCGGCGTGACCGCGGTTGTCCTGAACGACAACACGGCGGTGGACGAAGGCGCTGCGGTGACCGTCTACCACGGTATCGCTGGTGGCCCGACCGTCGACGTGTGGGCGGGCGACGTCAAGCTGGTCGAAGGACTGGCACACGCGGGTTCGTTCCTGCTCCCGGCGGGTGGCTTCAACGACGGTATCAGCGAAGTGTCTGCTGCGGCAGGTTCGGTCACCGTGGCCGTCACTGGCGCGTTTGCGGCCAGCCCAGAGGATGCGCTGCTCAGCCGCGAGGTTGAATTCGCGGCCGGCAGCTACTACCTGATCGCAGTGATCGGCACGCCGGATGCCCCGCGCCTCGTGGTGCAGGAAGTCGACCCGGCCGTCGACCTCGAGGACTAGGCAAGACAGTCCGTAGAACCTAACGACCCCACTCCGCGCTGTGTACAACACGGCGGGGGGTGGGGTCTTTTTTTGTCATGTTAGCGGTGTTTGAGAAGCCCCGATTATGTGCCGGATGGGCCGCATTGTTGTGATAAAATAGGCAGAATCGACTTCGCGGTTCGTCTCCGAGGTGTCCCCCAATGGCTGTTTCTCCCTTTGGCCCCGGCAAGATCTTTGTCCTGGTTGGTCCCGGTGGCGCGGGCAAGAACACCCTGATGAAAGCGGTTCTGCCGCAGCTCGACAACCTCAGCCAGCTCGCAACCGCGACGACCCGCGATCCCCGCCCCGGCGAACAGCACGGGCGCGAACACATCTTCATGGATCTGGCGACGTTCGAGCAGTGGAAGAATGACGGCAGGCTCGTGGAATTCGAACAGGTCACGCCGGAGAAGTTTTACGGCACGCCCAAACTTCCGCTGGAGCGCGCATTCGCCGAGGGGCACGATCTGATCGCCGACATCGAGATTTCAGGCGCGGCGGAGATTCGCAAAGCCTACCCGGACAACACCGTGCTGGTCTTCATCTGGGCAAGGCCGGAAGTGTTGGAAGAACGCATGCGCGAGCGCGGCACCAGCGAGAAGGATATTCGGGAACGACTCGACCGTGCCGAGCGCGAATATGCTTTCGCCGAGCAGTGCGAAACGCTCATTGTCAACGACGTCCAGTCGCAAGCTGCGGGCGAACTGCGCGGCGTGATCGAACGCCTGCGCAACCCGAGGCCCGTACACGCTTGACTGTCCCCCGCAAGCGTGCTGGCCGCACACCACGCCCGCTGGGGCGCGTTCGTCGCAGATGACGGAATCCCACAGCACTACGGCAGCCCGTACGCGGAGTTCGAGGCGGCGCATCGCAGCTCCGTGGTGTTGGACCGCAGCCACGAGGCGCGCTTGCGCGTCGATGGCACGGATCGGCTTGCGCTGATCCACCGCACCAGCACCAATGATGTCGAACGGCTTGCCGCAGGTTCGGGCAGGCCGACGATCTTCACCAATGCCAACGGTCGCGTGCTCGAACGCGCCGAAGTGTACGCCGCTGCCGACCACGCCGTCCTGATTGGGGGGCCGGGCCGCGCGTCCGCGCTGCACCACGTGATCCGCAGCAATGTGTTCTTCCGCGACGACATTAAGGTGCACGATATGGCGTCGGCGACGGCGATGTTCGCCGTGCACGGCCCGCGCTCGGCAGACGTGCTGAGCGGCGTTGGCATCGACGTTTCCGGCCTTGCCCTGTTCGGCCATACCAGCGCGCAGATCGCAGGCGGGCCGGCGTGGATCGCGCGCGCCAAACCGCTGACCGGCGACCACCTGCGCGTGATCGTCCCGGCGGCGAACGCACTGGCGGCGTGGGATGCCATCGTGAGCGCCGCGGCAGAGATTCGCGGGCTTCCGGCCGGGTCGGAGACGTATCACATCCTGCGCGTCGAGGCTGGCGTACCGGCCGCGGGCAGCGAACTGACCGACGGGTTCATTCCGCTGGAACTCGGGCTGTGGGACGAAGTCAGCTTCAGCAAGGGCTGTTATACCGGGCAGGAGATCATCGCCCGCATGGAAAGCCGCGGCAAGCTGGCGAAGACGATCGTAACGCTGGCGCTCGACGCCCCCGTCACTGCCCCCGCCGACCTGTTGATCGGCGGCAAGCGCGCCGGCACGCTCACGAGCCTCGCCATCACGCCGGACGGGCAGGCGCTTGGGATTGGTGTTCTGAAGCCGGAGTTTGCGCGCGCAGGCGTACAGGTCGCTACGCCTGACGGAAGCACCGGGACCGTCAGTGGGACGCCCGGAGTCCAGCCGCCGGTGTAACGGTATCGACACATCGGGAGCGCGCCGTGTTGCGCTCACGCGGAACCGTGCCATAATTGAGCCAAAGAGAAATTCATTATCCGACCACTAGCGCTCGCGACGGGGGGCTTTCCAATGAATGATTCCAACGAGCAGGAGTACATGCAGCATGCCAACGAGGCGCTGAGCGACGGCGACTTCAATCAGGCGCAGGTCTTTTTCAAGCAAGCGATCCGGGTCAATAACGCCAACGAGGACGCCTGGCTCGGGCTAGCGAAAACCTATCCGGACGACCCCGTGCGTGCGCGCAAGTGCTACGAAAACGTGCTCAAGATCAACCCGCTGAACGCCGAGGCCACCGAAATGATCGCGGCATTGGGCGATGCCCCTGCCGAAGCCGAAGCCGAACCTGAGGAGGCGCCGGCAAGCCCGCCGCCTGCTGCCGAACCGGCGCCGGTCGCCGAAGCACTCCGCGAGGAGGCAGCGCCGAGCGCCGCCGCACGCGCCAGCTATGGCGGCCCGGACATGCAAGCGCCGAAGGGAATCGAGGGCGCACCCGAGAAGCTCAACGCCGACTACTTCGTCGATTTCGTGCAGCGCCTGCTGCGCTCGATGATCGCCGTGTTGAGCGGACAGAACGATGGGTCGGCGGACATGCCGACAAGCTGGTGGAACGGCGTGCTATCGGTAGTGCTGGTCGGGTTGGTCACCGGCTTGTGCATCGCGATCGCGGGCCTGCGCTTCCGGTCGTTCCTAACGATCCTGACGGTACCCCTCCTGTATACGATGCTGGCTGTCACGGCGGTCGGGGCTGGCGCATTCCTATCGCACTGGTACCTCAAGACGTACCGCGAGGGCACGGCTAGTCTGCTCGACCACACGATGACGTTCGTGCGCGTGTGGGTGCCGGCCAGCGCGGTCTTCGCCGTGATCACGCTCATCCGCGGCTTGACCGGCGATTTCGTGATGACGCTGCCGGGGTTCCTGCAGTCGTTCAGCTTCAACGCAGGCGGGCTTGGCCTGATCTTCCTGATCATCGCGATTGCCGTCACGGCGTATGCGGCGCTGCTGCTGCACCGGCACTGGGGGCGGATTTACCCGGGCGTCGGCGGGCAGGGGCTGTGGATTGCCGTGGTGATTGCGATCGCGGTCACCAGCTTGCCGCTCTAGCAGCGTACGTGGTTTGCGATCGAAGGCGCTCCGAATCGGGGCGCCTTTTGATTCTGTGCCACCCATACGGACAGGTTCCGGATGTCTTCAATGCGTTACACTCCGTCAGAGAATCGACGGGACTATTCCAATGACACCACCCACTGGCCGGTATGTACTCCTCGCGACCATCCTCGGCAGCAGTATGGCGTTTATCGACGGTTCGGCACTCAACGTCGTGCTGTCCGTTCTGCAGGTCGACCTCGGTGCGAGCGGCGCGCAGTTGGTATGGGTCGTTAACGCGTATTTGCTCATGCTCGCCTCGCTGATCCTGATCGGCGGGTCACTGGGCGACAACTACGGGCGCAACCGTGTTTTCGGCGCAGGTATCGCGATCTTCGCTGGTGCGTCCGTGGCGTGCGGGCTGGCGCCGAGTGCTGGCGTCTTGATCGCCGCGCGTGCGGTGCAAGGCATTGGCGGCGCACTCATGGTGCCGGGGTCGTTGGCGATCATCACGGCAAACTTCCACGGCGACTCACGCGGGCCTGCCATTGGCATCTGGTCGTCGTTCAGTACGATCACAACGGTCGGCGGGCCGGTGCTGGGCGGGCTGCTGGGCGATGTCGGCCTGTGGCGCGGCGTGTTCTTCATCAACGTGCCGCTGGCGCTCGTTGCGCTCTGGGCGCTGCGCCGCGTGCCTGAGACACGATCCGAAGACGCCTCAGGGCAAATCGATATTCCGGGTGCCGCCTGTGTGACGCTCGGGCTTGCGGGCCTGACGTACGGACTGGTCACGCTGGGCGATTTGGGCCCGCAGGCCGGCCTGCGCGACCCCGGTGTAATCGGCGCGCTGATCGTCGGCGTCGCGGCACTGATCGCGTTCGTGGTGATCGAGCGGCGTGTCGCACACCCGATGGTGGACCTGACGTTGTTCCGCTCGCGGGCTTTCAGCGGCGCCAACCTGATGACGGCGTTTCTGTACGGCGCGCTTTCGGGGGGGCTGCTGTTTCTGCCGCTCAACCTGATTCAGGTGCAGGGCTATGGGCCCGGTCAGGCCGGACTGGTCATGCTGCCGTTTGCCGGACTGCTGGCAATCCTGTCACCGTGGGCGGGCCGCTGGGGCGCACGCGTAGGGCCGCGCGTGCCGCTGACGATCGGGCCGGCGCTGGTCGCGCTGGGCTTCGTGGCCCTCGCGCTGCCCGGAATCACCGCTGGCGCGTCCGAATACTGGACGACGTATTTGCCGGGGATCGTGCTGCTGGGCGCGGGCATGGGGATCACCGTCGCGCCGCTGACGTCGACGGTGATGGGCGCCGTGCCTGAACGCAATGCCGGAATCGCATCCGGAATCAACAACGCCGTGACACGTTCGTCGCAAGCGTTGATGACCGGTGTCTTCGGGGCTGTCGCGCTTGTCCTGTTTGCGTCGACGCTGCAAACGAACGCCGCCGCGGTGCTGCCACCCGCTGCCGCCGACGCGCTGGTCGCCGGTGCGGGCGACTTAGCCGCTACAGCGATCCCTGACTCGCTGAGTCCCGAGCTGGCTGAGGTCGCACAGAACGCGATTCACGAGTCCTTCGTGCAGGTCTTTCAGGTCCTGATGGTCGTGTGTGCGGGACTGTGTTTCGCCAGCGCCGTCTTTTCCGCTGCGATCCTGCGTGGAACGCGCAGGGGGGCAGGCCGAGGCCGTGGAATACGAGTAAAAGAAGATGGCCAACCGGCGTCTAGGTCACGGTGCCGCACGTATCGGCGGCAGAGGACTGAGAGGGCGCTGGATGGACATCGACGTCAATAGCCTGAAAATCGTCAACAACGAGGCGGAGAAGCGCTTCGAGATCGACCTCGGCGGCGGTCATAAGGCGCTGCTCGAGTATCTGCCCGGGCAGCACACCATCACGTATCACCACACCGAAGTCCCGCGCGAATTCGAAGGCAGGGGCATCGCCGGCAAACTCGCTGAACACGCCATGTTATACGCGCAGGAGCACGGGCTGAAGGTCAATGCGCTGTGCCCGGTGGTGAAGCGGTATGTCGAAAAACATACCGAATTTCAACCTATCACGTGGGGATTCTAATTTAATCCATACCGTATGGCGCGAACTCGCCGGGGCTAGGCGTTAGCCGCCGCGTCATCGCCGCGCACGGCGGGTCGCTGCGTTGGACGTGCGACAAGCGGAGGCAGGCGGGTTGTGGTCACGACTTCGACGCCGTTGGGGAGGAGATAGCCGTATTGGAAGTGAACGGCGTCGGCCCAGCGGACGAACGGGACGCACGCACGGGGGATGGTGAGCGCGGCGACGAACTGCTCGTCGCGGTCGACGCCGTAGAGCATGAAGCGGGCCACCCTGACCGCGAACTTGCCCGCCCACTCCCAATATATGGCGTTCAACCCGCCGGGAGAGAGCACCGCGGTGGCGAGTGCAGGCTGCGTGTCGTCCAAATTGCGTGTCATGGTCAATCGTCCCAGCTCGCAGTGGCTGCACCGTTTCGCAGAAGTCATACGGGTGTAGCCGCCAGCCGATCAACAAGCGGAAGTCTAGCGGAAGAGTCGCGGGTTGTCAGAGGTGCGTTATAGTACTCAAGTACTATACGTTACGGTTTCATTCAGGTTGTTCGCCGTAATGGGTACTACCGCAGAAGCTTCGCCTCCGCACCTCCATAAGTGATTTGGATCCCTTGACCCTCTCCGAAATCGGGCCGTGGAGAGGGGATGGGGGAGGGCGAAGCCTTCTGCGGGGTTTGGGGAAGCGCCCCAACCTCGCGCTCAGCCGGTGCGGCGAACGCGGATGAAGGCCGGAACTGGTGCCGGCGCGGGGGTATGGCCCAGCTCGGCGATCTCAACCATCGGCGTGCCGTTGGGCAGGATACAGCCGTACTCGAAGCGTGCATGATCGATCCAGCGGACGAACGGCGCCAAACCATAAGGGATGTTCAGCGCTGCGATCTGCTGCACCTCGCGGTCGACGCCGTAGACGCTGAACGTTGCGACGCGGGCGCTGTGGCCGCGGCCCCATTCCCAGAAGGCGACGTTGCAGCCATCCGGCGAAAGCGCAGTCGTGCCGGGGATGTGTGAGGGGTCGGAAAGCGGATCGATCATGATCGTGTGTCCTTTTGGTGCGCCATGCGCGTGTGTATACTGCGTTGACGTCGGGCGCGGCAGAAAGGTTCCGCCGCAAGCGTATCGGGTGTTCTGGCGATGACTGTTATTGGTTTCATCTGTCAGAATAAGATACGTACCGACGCGCGCGCTGGTCGCATGGATGGCGGGAACTGCGCCGGAGATGCACGGCCGCCTGCCTGCCTCCCGACGCGCCCTACGCCTCCCCGACGGACGCCGGCCCCATCCTCGCCGGCAGGCCGCGCGCCAAGCCCGGCTTGACCCGTAAAGCGCGTGTCCGGTCAGCCCGGCAGCAGGGGCAGCACCACATAGGCGATCACCAACACGATGTTCAGGACTCCGTGCATCATCACCGTGTAGCTGATGTTTTGCAGCCGAATGTACACGAGCGTCACAACGATCGTCGCGGGCAACACAACACCCAGAATGTGCGCAGGAGGATATGCGGGAATGTGGAAAGCCACAAACAGTGCGCCGCTGACAACACCTGCCAACGTCCAGCTTCCCGTCAATTGGAACATGCGTTGGAGCGCGTAACCGCGATACAGGATCTCTTCCACAAAGACCCCCGTGAGGTACAGGAGTATGACCATCCCGACGGGAAGTGCTTGCAGGCGATTTCGTGCAAAACTGACGTCTTCGCGAAACACGTGAGTCGATAGAAGGTAGAAAAGCAGATTAACCACAAAGAGTGTGACGAAGCTGAGGATCAGTACCACAAGGCTCGTCCGGAGCTTTACACGACGAAAACCCATACTCGACCATACTTCGCGCCAGCTCTGAGCTTCTGTGACGCGAACCATGACGAAGATGACTGCTGCTATTGCCCAGAAACTGAGCGCACCAGCAAAGACTTTGCCGTTGTAATCGAACCAAACCTTGAAGTAACTGTCCAGGAACCCAGCAATCTGAGGGGCAGCCAGGGCCAGCAGGATGCCTGCTATGATCATCGACTTTCTGAATCGTGACTTACGGTCCACTGCCTGGATGGATGCAGCCATGGGGTCACTTCCTCTCGGTGATGATAGGCAACTGTACCGCGACTCTGAACCCGTCATCACTTAAGGTTGGTGGACCGGTGCTGCGAAACGCGTAGACAGGCGTTCGTCCGGTATTTCACAGAAACGCCTCCAAATCGCGCCCTAGATGTCCCGCATGGTGGATGGCTCGGCGCTTGCCGGCAGGCCGCGGGCCAGCCGCGTGATACGCGCCCCGAGCCAGATGCCCGGCGCCAGCAGCAGCGCGCCGCCGATCAAGCCGGCCTGCACGCCGAACTGCCGCCCGATCACGCCCATCGGCGGGCCGCCGACGAGCTGGCCAACCGCGTCGGTCTGGCCGTCCATGCTGATGACCGTCGCGCGGATGCGCGGGTCGAGGCCGCGGTTGAGCAGGCTGAGGTGCAGCGGGATAATCGCCTCGCGCAGCGGGCCGATCACGATCATGGCCACGATCGCCAGCGCCACGCTGCCGGTCACAGCGAACACCACGAACAGCGCGATCAACGTCGCGGTCACGGCCCACAGCGCCCGCGCGACCGCGACCGGATCGGTGCTGTCGACGCGGCGGCGCAGGTAGCGCAGCACAAACACGCCGATCAACAGCGACGCCATGCTGATGACGCCGAACCACACGACGTCGCCGACCTCGCCGATGCCCGGCAGCGTGAAGTTTTCGAGCAGGTGTGCGGTCGAGAGGCGGTCGTAGCTCTCCGACTGCGCGGCGAACATGAGCGTCATCAGGATCAGTGCGATCAGCAGCGGGCGCGTGCGAATGGTCTTGATCCCGCTGCGGAACACGCCAATCATGTGCCCGACGGTCTGGCGGCGCTGAATCGGCACCGGACGGTAGCCATCCTCGCCCATCACCGCCAGCAGCATACCCGCCAGGACGAGATTCAGGAGCCCGCACACCAGGATTGCCAGCCCGAGGCTGACCGACGCGATCAGCACGCTGACGATGATCCCAACCGCTTTCGTGTACATCTCCAGCTGTGCACCGGCCAAGTATGCCTCGCTGGCGGCGTCCTCGCCGATCTCGTCGGCGAGCCACGCCTGCGCCGCGCCGCTGGTGAACGTGTGGCCGATGCCCCACACAAACGAACCGAGCGCGACTGCCCAAAAAGCAGGCTGCACGACCATGATGACGAAGCCGAGGCCGATGATGCTGTATCCGGCAATCACCGAGATACGCCGGCTGTACGTGTCAGCGACGATGCCGGTCGGCACTTCGAACAGCAGCACGCCGATCTCCAGCGCGGTGCCAGCGAGCACGAGCTGCAGCGGGTCCATCTGGGCGTCGCGCACCTGATACACCATGAAGATCGTAAAGGCGACGCGCTGCGCGAACGCGCGCCAGCCGACCATCAACAACCACAACCGGCGCGGATCCATCTTGTACCACAGGGGCGTGTGTCGGTTCACAGCAGGCCGATCCGTTTCAGGTAGGGGACACAGGACTCGACACCGGATTGCAGGGTGTGCGACGGCGACCAGCCCAACACCCGCTGCGCCTTGGCATTCGAGTACGTGACGCGCTGAAGGTAGCTTTCGATCACGGCCGGGAAGTCGCGGCCGAGGCTGTCACGCGGGGAGAGCGCGGCGATCAGCGGGGCGACCGCACGCACGAGAAACGGCGGTATGCCGAGCCAGCGCACGCGGCCCTTGAGCTGACGATAGGCGCCGAACCATTCGCGCCACGGCACGCCGGGATCGGGCGCGCAGTTGAAGGCCTCTCCGGCCGCGCCGGGATGCTCGGCGCACGCGATCAACAAGCGGCACACGTCGTCGATATGGATGGGGATGGCGTACCCGTCGCCGCGCCCGAGGAACACCGTCACCGGCGCGGCCGCGAGGCGGAACACTTGCGCCGTCCACAAGCCGCTGCGCGGGCCGTAGATCATGCCGGGGCGCACGATGCTGTATTGCATGCCGCGCGCATCCGCGACCTCGCGCAGGGCGTGTTCGCCGGCCAGCTTGGTGCGTGTGTAGGCGTACGGCGACGGGATCGGCGGCATATCCTCGTCGACGCGTTCCGGCAAGCCCTTGAAGCCGTAGATCGCTACGCTGCTGACGTGGACGAACCGCTGCACGCCGGCGTCAGCGGCGATCTCCGCCAGCGCGCGCGTGCCGTCGGTGTTGACCGCTTGCTGAACGGCCAGCGGGCCGTTGGTGGCCGCGGCGACGTGGTACACGACCGCGCAGCCCTCCACTACGCGCCGCAGCGAGTCGGCGTCGGTCAGATCGCCGAGGACGATCTCGACGTTCTCGACGCCGTCGACGTACTTGGCGCGTTCGCGCACGCGGACGAGCGCCTTGACCGGCACACCGCGTTCAGCCAGCGTCCGCGTCAGGTGCCCGCCGACGAATCCGGACGCGCCGGTGACGAGCACGGGGGTGGTTTGGAGAGGAGGCATGACTCCTGCTCTTGGGGGTGAGCCTTTTCCGGCGCCGCCGAAGGCTAAACCTCACCCCCGCCTCGCAGTGCTCGGCTCCCCCTCTCCAAATTGGAGAGGGGCTGGGGGTGAGGTACGCAATTTCAACACGATTCCCTGTGTAGGTCTCTCAAGCGTATTGCGCGCGGGCCGATTTGTCACCCCCTATGCGCGGGGCTGTGGATAATTAAGCAAGCCAGCGTTATCCGTGGCGTTGTTTCACAATATTAAGTACCAGATGAGAAGATGGCGTCAGACTGGGTTGGCTTGAGCGTACCCCCACGGTACGGATGGGCTATATGACTTGACACACTCCCCCCGATTTACTATTAGGTTGTTCAATAGACTGGCAATATGCTGGGAGGACGTGTGAGCGTTAATTGGACACTAGATTCGTCAGATCTGCCCGCATGGCGAATGTTAATCGTGGTGGTTCTGTTGCTTGTCGCAGTTTCCGGCGGAACGGGGACGGCATCGGCGCAAGGTTCAGATACTCCGATTGCGGTTCCTGAGCCTGCGAACTCGAAGGACGCCGCATTCTTTGCGGCATGGGAAGCGGAAGCCACAGCGTACTATAGTTCGCTGAACATCACCGATCTCAACATTGTACTCTTCGCTGATCCAGACGCGGTTGACGTCCTCGGCGAGCCCGCAGCAGATGTCTTGGAGCGGTCGTTTGGTGCAGTTGTCGCGCCGCGGTGGGATGACGTATTGGCCGCAGCAGCAGACGCCCCGATCGACGTCTTGATCGTTCACGAGAGCCGGTTCGACCAAGTCGATATCGAGTGGACGTATGAGGCGTACCGTGCCGAGACGACCATCGTCGCCTTTGACCTGTCGTTCGAAAACCTACAAACGTTGACCGGAGACACCTGTCTCAAAGAGCCGAACCGGGGATTAAGGGGAATCTTTCCGAACCGCTTCCTGTACTTCAATCTCGCAGTTCGCCTCGACAATCCGAATTATCGCGACTCGCTGATTCGCACCCTCATCGACGAGTGCAGCGAAGACTGGGGCATCCCGGGCCGCGTCGATGTCGCATACGGGACGGTCGACTTGTATCCAACCGATGCGGTGTGGGTGCGTTCCAGAGTGACGCTCCCGGGACGTATAGGTGGGTGGACATTCTGGCATGTATCCCGAGTGGTACAGCAGAAGATCCACACGGCAGCGAACTACTTCCAGACCATGAGCTCCCCCCCAACTGTCGTGCTTGGACATAACGTCGACAAACTATGCAACATGGCTCGACTTGAGGCAAACCGAATATGCCTGGTCCGTCTTGTTCTACCATGTTTCACCCCTATGGCAACTATGCGCGGGGGCTGTGCCGTTGTGCGTTTTGACCTATAATCTACCCAGCGCCGGGCTTAGGCGCGTGAACATCACGCAGGGCGGAAACCACCGCGCATGACCGACGACCTGATCGGCAAAAGCATCGGCGGCTACGTGATCGAGGGGCAGATCGGGCGCGGCGGGATGGCTACCGTCTACCTCGCCCGTCAGACCTCCATGAACCGCGTCGTCGCGCTCAAGGTGCTGCCGAAGAACCTCAGCGAAGATGGCGCATACGCCAAGCGCTTCGAGCGCGAAGTCGCCATCGTCGCCCAACTGGAGCACCGTTCCATCGTGCCGGTCTATGACCACGGCACGTTCGACGGTCAGCCCTATATCGCCATGCGCTACATGGCCGGCGGATCGCTCGATCAGCACCTTGCGAAAGGGCCGCTGGCGGCCGATCTGGTGCTGAACGTCTACACCCAGATCGCGCCTGCGCTCGATTACGCGCACGCCAAGAACGTCCTGCACCGCGACCTCAAACCGTCCAACATCCTGCTCGACGAGACCGGCGGCGCCTTCCTGACCGACTTCGGCATCGCGCGCCTGATCGGCGAGGAGAACCCCGGCCACACCATCACCGCGCAGGGCGTCGTGGGCACGCCCAGTTACATGAGCCCCGAGCAAGCGCAGGGTCAGCCGCTGGACGGCCGCAGCGACCTGTACGCGCTGGGGATCATGCTGTTCGAACTGCTGTGCGGGCGGCGCCCGTTCATGAGCGACACGCCGTACAGCATCGCCGTCATGCAGGTGACTGCCGCGCCGCCGTCCGCCCGCGCCATCAACCCGGACGTGACGCCCGCCGTCGAGCAAGTCATCTTCAAGTCGCTCAAGAAGAAGCCCGACGAGCGCTACCCGACCGCGGTCGAGATGGTCGCGGCGCTGCGCACGGCCATCGAGAATCCCGGCGGCTTCAACCCCAACGACACGCAGCCGAACCGCCGGTCGAACATTCGCGATACGCAGCCCATGCACGCGCAGCCCAGCGGAACGCTGTACATTCCGCCGCCGCCGTCCACCACGTTTACGCCGCAGCGTGCGTCCTCGGACTACATGCCGGCGCCGGTGTCGGTCTCGCAGCCCAGCGTGCGGCCCGTGCGCCGCCGCCCGCCCGGGGCCAGCTTGTGGATGAACATGACGATCGGCGCGGCGATCGGGTGCGGCCTGCTGGCGATCATCGGCTTTGTGATCGTGGTTGTGGCGGCGCAGCTCCTTGACCGCATCAACGCGCCGAGCGGCGCCGAGGTGACGCCTACGGCCGCGACCGCCGCACCGTCGCTCAGCCCGACCGCCGCCGACTCGGCCACGGCCGCGCCGATTGGCGTGCGCGACCCGATGGACGGCCTGATCATCTACGTGGTTGAAATGCAGCGCGGCGACGGCCCGATCACGTTCCAGATCGCGTCTCAGCCGCTGACTGGCGCGACACCGCCCACGCAGCTTACCGATGACGAGAGCCGCAACGTCAGCCCGGCGATCAGCCCGGACGGCCAGCGCATCGCGTTCATCAGCGACCGGGACGGCGACCGCGACCTGTACGTCATGGACATTGGCGGCGGCAGCGTGCAGAAGCTGCTTGATACGCAGGTGGACGAGTTCACGCCGGCGTGGGTGCCGGATGGCACGGCGCTGATCGTCGCATCCGACACGCGTGGCGACGGGGCAACCGATCTGCTGCGCGTCGCCTCCGACGGCACCGGCGCGTTCGAAGTGCTGTACGCCGACAACGCCTTACGCGCCGGATCGCCGGCGGTATCACCGGACGGCACGACCGTCGCATTCGTGCTGGGCGGCCCGCGTGACGCCCGCACATGGGAGATCGCGCGGCTGGACCTCGCGACTCGCCAACTGTTACCGGACGTCACCGACGACGAGGTGCGCGACGGCCTGCCGGTCTACAGCCGATCGGGTGTGCTGTATTGGGTGAGCACGGTCGACGGCGCATCGACACTGTACCGGCAAACGACCAGCGGCGAGGCCGACGCGATCTACGAGACCGACTTGTACATCAGCGGCTTGCGGGCAAGCCCCAGCGGCGAACTGCTGATGCTGCAGGAAGGCGCGGCCGAAGACCCGGCGGCCGACGTCGTGATCTTCGACCCGTCCGACCGCACAACCGAACCGCTGGAGATCGGCTACGCGCCGGAGGCGGCATGGGCGCCGTGAGCGACTCGCGGACGACGTTGGCGCAGGAGGTCGCGCATCTGCTGCGCGAGAACATCCGGACAGGGCGCTACGTATGCGGCGAGCGGTTGGTCGAGCTGGCGATCGCGCAGTCGCTGCAAGTTAGCCAGAACACCGTGCGCGATGCGCTGCGCCAGTTGGAGACCGAGGGCTGGGTGCGCTATTCGCCGCGGCGGGGTGTGCGCGTGCGAGACTTCACCGCCGGCGAGGCCGAGGAGGTTTTCGCGCTGATGGCCGCGGTCGAGGGTCTGGCGCTGACGTGGGCGTTCGAAGCACAGGGGCGCGCCCAATTGCGGACGGCCCTCCAGCCGCATGTCGAGGCGCTCAACACGGCCTGCGTCTCCGGCGAGCTGGCCGCAGGGCGTGACGCGCTGTTCGCGTTTCATCGCACGCTGGCGGCCCTGAGCGACCGGCCGCACACGCAGTCGGCCCTCAAAGTGCTGCATAACCACGCCTATCTGTTGACAACCGGCCACGACACACGCGGCCCCGGCCAATCGCTGACCTCCGATCAGGTTGGCGGCTATGTCCACTTGCTCGGCATGCTCAAATTTGCGCCACCCGGCGAGGCGGAAGCCGCACTGCGCCGCCGGATCCTCGCCGATGGCCGGCCCATCGTGCGCTGGCTGGCGCTGGTATCGTGACGGTCGTTTCGTAAGATTGTGCTATTTGTCACTATTGCCTCACATTGGGCGGTCTTACGCTGAGGTTGCACCTCAGGAGACACCACACCATGACGCACAATCTCTTGTTTCAACGACGGCTGATCTTTGCCGCCGCACTTTTCGTCCTGCTTGTCGGTGCTGCCTGCACCACTGACAACGGCCCGATCGAAACCGTTACCGGGTCGGGAAACGTAACCACAGAAACTCGCGAGGTTAGCGGGTTCAGCCGAATCGAGATGTCCTCCGGCGGCGAAATCGTCGTGCGAGTCGGTGACGCCGAATCGCTGACGATCAGCGCCGAAGATAACTTCATGCCGCTCATCAAGACCGAGGTCCGGTCGGGATGGCTGGTGATCAGCCACGAGCAGAACAAATCACTCAGCCCGACCCGGCCGCTGGTCTACACCATCACCGTGCCGCGCCTTCAGGAAGTCAAAGTGAACGGCGGGGGGCCGGTCACTGCGACAGGGATCGACGAAGACTCGTTCGCGGTGACGGTCAGCGGGTCATCCAATTTCACGTTGACCGGCACGGCGCAGACGCAGTCGTACTCGATTAACGGGTCAGGCTTCGTCAACGCAACAGAACTGACCGGCACGCGTGCGACCGTCACGATTACCGGCATGGGCAATGTCGACGTCAACGTGAGCGACTCGCTGGATGTGACGATCAGCGGATCGGGGACCGTCACCTACGCCGGCAGCCCGGACGTCACGGAGAACATCACCGGACAGGGGCAGGTGGTCGCGCGGTAGAGAGACGGGGGCGTGGGGCTCCTCTCCCGACCTTCGGTGCTCCCGTTGGTCGTCGCAAGCGGGGAGAGGGGCTTCGCGCTACGCCGTGGTATGCAGGGTCGTCCGCCGCGATCTGTGCGCACGATGTCGCTGTCTGGAAGGGACGCGCTGTATCGCGTCCCGGCCTCGCCAACTGACCTCTGACGACTGACGACTGACTACTGACTACTGCTGCCTGACTGCTGCTCGTCTTCGGCGAGCAGGCGCACGATCTCGGCGTGTTCGAGGTCGTCGACGTACTGGTTGATCGCCGTTCGCATGAAGCCAGCAAGCTGCGGATGAACCCTCGCAAAATTCGCGATGAAGTCGGGATGCGTGTTGTATCCCTCGCCCAGACCGCGCAGGATCTCGAGCGTCGGTTCGTAGAAGTAGCGGATGTGCTGATGCCAGCGGCGCATGAGCGCCTGTACCTCGTCGCTCTCGGCGGTCAGACCCGCGTCGATGGCGTCAGCGATCGCGCTGTAGACGGCGTTGCCCTCGTCGGCAATGGCGTCGCGTTCCTGCTGCGTGTAGTTGTTCCAGCGCTTGATCGAGCTGTTGACGATCTGCGGATCCCACTGCAGGCGCGCCTCACGCTCGTACTGCTTCTGCTGCTCGTCGCTGAATCCCTTGAACAGTTTTGCGCGGCTCATGTCGGTCTCTCCGCTGAGATGCTTGATCGTATCGTCGATGGTGTCGAGAAGCTCGTTGATGCGCCGCCCGCGTTCGATCAGCGCCGTTCGGTGCGCCTTGAGCGCGCTCAGCACGTCGAAGTCCGGGCTGTTCAGCACGTCGTTGATCTGCGCCAGTTCCAGCCCTAATTCGCGGTAGAACAGGATTTGCTGCAAGCGCAGCAGCGCGTCGTCATCATAATACCGGTAGCCGTTGGCCCCGATCTGCGTCGGCTTGAGTAAACCGATCTGGTCGTAGTGGTGCAGCGTGCGCACGCTGACGCCGGCCAGTTCCGCGACCTGTTTGACGGTGTACATGCGGCGGTTCTCCTCCATCCGCCCCATCGTAAACCCTAACGCGGCGTCAGAGTCAAGTCTTGGGGCGCTGCCCCAAATCCCCGCCAGAAGGCTTACGCCCTCTGGACTCCCTTTTCCGCGAATTTGGAAGCGCGTACGCTTCCAATTCGCCGCAACGGGCTCAAGGGATGCAAACCCCTGCAGGAGTTTGCGTTTGCACTCCTGCACGTCCGAATTCGCGGATTTGAGCCGCGTGCGGCTCAAATCCGCAGGTATGGGAGTCCAGAGGGCGCAAGCCCTTTGGTACGCTCTAGTGTTTGAGGGTCGGACGGTCGGGCGAGAACGCGCCCGGGTGGGTGCCGTGCAGCAGCAGGTTGACCGCACGTTCGGCGGCGGCGGCGGCCAGCGCCAGCCCGTGCCCGTTGAACCCGACGCAGAACACGACATCTGGCGCGTCGGGCAGGGGGCCGACCAGCGGCATGCCGTCCGGCGTGAAGCCCATGATGCCCGCCCAGCGCCGCTCGACCGGCGCTTTGACATCCGGGAAGCGTTGGGCGAGATAGGCGTCGATGTAGGACTGTACCGGCGTGGTCACGCGGTCTTCAAGCGTGTCGTTCTCCAAGTCCTTGTACAGCTTGCGTCCGCCGCCGATCAGGAGCCGGTTGTCGAACGTCATGCGGTAGTACATGAAGCCGTAGTCGCTGTAGCCGCAGGTGTTGAGCACCGGCTTGGCCAGCGGCGCGGTGACCATCACCTGCGCGCGGGTCGGGATGATCTTGCCGGCGAAGTAGGGGTGCAGGCTGACCGAGTAGGCGTTGGTCGCCAGCAGCACCTTGCGCGCATGGAACGTGACCTTGCGGGTGTGGACGATCACCTTGCCGGGGGCGACCTGGGCAATGCTGTAGATTTCGTTGTTGTCGATCAGCTCGGCTTCGCTTTCGGTCAGCGCGGCGCGCGCCAACTCGACAGGCTGAACCGCGCCGTCCTGCGGCTGTTCGATGGCGGCGCAGTAGCCACGGCCCAGTGGGTCGCCGTCGTGGAAGATCGCGCTGATGCCTTCGGCCTGCATGGCGGCGTATGCCTTGCGCAGCTCCTCGGCTTCGGCATCGCTTTCGGCCAGCAGCATACTGCCGATTCCGTTGAACCGCACGGCATGCTTGCCGATCAGCCCGCGCCAGATCGCGTGTGTACGTTCCGAAAGGGCATAGACCTCGCGCGTCACTTCCACGCCGTATTTCTCGACGGCGTGGTGGTAGTAGAGATCGAGACCGGTGATCATGAATCCGGCATTGCGGCCGCTGGCGCCCAAGCCAACATCGCGCATCTCGGTCACGACGAGGTCGTCCTCGTGGCCGGCCTGATACAGGAACATCGCGGCGGCGCAGCCGGCCAGCCCCGCCCCGACCACCAAAACGTCAACTTCGCGGATCGGTTCACGCCCTTCCGCCTGCCAGATCGACACGGTCATGTGAATTGTGCTCCTTCGAGATGCATTCGCGCGGGGCGGTGCGCCCGCGCCTTACTTGATGCTCAAAATGACCTTGCTCTCGGCCCGCCACAGGCCTTCGAGGTCGTAGTACTGCCGCTTGTCCTCGAGGAAGATGTGCACGACGATCTCGCCGTAGTCGAGCAGCACCCAGCCCGACTCCGCGATGCCTTCCATCGAAGCCGGCATAATCCCGTGCTTGTCTTTGAGTTCTACCCGGACGTGCTGGGCGAGGGCTTTGAGATTTCGGTCGCTGGTGCCGGTGGCGATCACAAAGAAGTCGGCAATCACGCGGTCGGGGCGAAGGTCGAGGACGAGGATGTCCTCCGCTTTCTTGTCTTCCAACAACTCGGCAATGAGACGGGCCAATTCTAGAGAGTCCAGAGCAGTGTCCTTTCTGACGTCTGTGTTTAGCGTAATTTTAGCACAAAGCGATGAGCGCCACAGGTTAGGCTGTCGCTGCGGCGTAGTCGGCGGCGAGGCGCTCGGAGGTGAGCTCCGAGGTCGGCTGGTCGTACACCAGCGTGCCGCCGACAAGGATCACGGCGCGGTCGGCCAATGCGACGCTGTCGGCCGGCTCGTGCGAGGTCATGATCAGGGTGCCGCCCTGCCCGCGCACGTCGTGAATCAGCGCCGAGAGCATCACCTTGGCGGCCGGGTCAAGGCCGGTGAACGGTTCGTCCAGCAGCAGGATGTCAGGCTTGTGCAGCACGGCCCGCGCGATGCTCAACCGCTGCATCATCCCGCGCGAGAATCCGCGCACCAGATCGTCGCCGCGCTTGCCCAGCCCGACTTGATCGAGCATCTCGCCGATCCGAGCGTCGAGCGCGGCGCCGCGCAAGCCGTGCAGCTTGCCGTAGAAGCGCAGGTTCTCGCGGGCGGTCAGTCCTTCGTAGATCAGCGGGCGATGCGCAACCAGACCCAGATGCGAGCGCACGCGGTCGGCCTCGTGCGGGATCGACCATCCGCCGACCGTGACCGTGCCTTTGTCGGGCCGCGTCAGCCCGCAGATCAGCCGCAGCAAGGTGGACTTGCCGGAGCCGTTGGGGCCCATCAGCGCAAGCGCCTGTCCGGCGGGGACATCGAGCGTCAGACCGCGCAAGACGGTCCGGTAGCCGAACGTCTTGGTCAGATCACGGGCGGAGAGCAACGGCGTACTACTGTTCACGATTCGTCTTGTCCCATCAATTCGGCGAGGCGTGCTTTGAGTTCGGCGCGCTGGCGGTGCCAAAGGTCGTGGTTGAGCTGGCCGCGGTCGTGCGCCAAATCCAGCGCCGCGATCTGCGCAACCAGCGCGTCGATGTCGCTGCTGTCACGTTCGGCAGGCCGGCGGCGCAAGACGATCACGGCGCCCCCGACAACCCCTACCGCGACGGCGATCACGATCAGCGGCGCGAGCGTGCTGGCCGGGATACCGGCGGGCTCGGCCGATTCAGGCGCGGGTTCGCTCGTGGCGAGCGCCTCGACCGGGGCCGGGTCGGCTTCTCCGGTGATCGCAAACTCGAGTGTGCTGCCTGCCGCTAACGCCAACTGGTCGCCGTAGCCGTTGTACAGCTCGCTGCCGACTGTTTGCTCGCCCAAGCTCGGCAGCAGATCGCCGTCCACGCGCACGGTCAGCGGGCGGGTCAGCACGCGCACCGGCCCGGCGATCACGATATCCAGCGGGATCGACAACGACGCGCCCGGCTCGTACGGCAGCAGATAACTCAGCACAGCCAACCCGTCCGACCGCGGCGCAAGCGGTTCGGTGACATATGCCGTGCGGCCGTCCGCGCTCACCGCACCGATGCCGGCGGTCGAGTCGAGGATCGCGCCATCGGGTAGGGTCAGCGCCAGCGCGGCGATCGTACCGTCGTCCAGCACGGTCTGCTGGCTGAACGTGCGCGTTTCGGAGAGGTTGCGCATCTGAAGCGCCTGCGTGACTTGCAGCGCATCACCGATCGCGTGTATCTGCACAAGGAACGCGACGCCGGTCAGGTCGGTGAGCGAGTCGGTGAAATCGACCGGCGCAGGCTGCGTCTCGAACTGCTCGACGCCTTGCAGCGAGAGCGTGCGCGCATACGACGCGACGGCCCAGCGTTCATCCTCGCTCAGTTCGGTGTATGCCGGCATGACGTCCTCGAAGCCCTGCGTCACCATGCGGAAGATCGACTCGTCGCTGAGCGTGACCATCGCAGACTGGTCGGTCAGGTCTTTAACGTCGGCCGTGAGATTCGCAGCTTCAGGTCCGTCGCCGCGCCCCAACTCGCCGTGACATTCGGCACAGTCCTCGTACATGCGGCTCCCGAGCCAGAGCGCCTCGGGATCGTAGTGCATGGTGTAGGTGTAGAGCGCGACATCCCATCGTTCCTGTTCGGTGAGCGCGCCGATCCACGGCGGCATCATCAGGTCGATACGGCCGTTTGTGATGGTCGAGAACCACTCGTGCGGGGTTTGCCCTCGCGCGGTGGCCGGATCGCGGAAATCGCCGGGCTGCATGCCGGGATTGGCTTGCACGACCGGGCCATCGCCGCGCCCGTCGACGCCGTGACAGGCCGAACACCGCTCGGCGAAGATTTGCGCGCCGCGCGCCAGATCGGGCGGGGATGCGGGAATACCGCGATCGGTGTTGGGCGGTGCGGTCAGCACCAGTGTCGCCGGCGGAGGCAGGGTGGCGACCACTGCCGGTTCCCCGCCGAGGCCGGTACATGCCGTCGCGCCCAGGCTCAGCACGGCGATCAGGAAAAGCAGTCTACGCATGCCGTTATCTCAACAATGCGATCCAGAGCGTAAGTGTACCAATACTCGCAAGCGTGCTCACGAGCGTGGCGGCGGACGTAAACTCGGCATCGCTGCCGAACTCGGCCGCCAGCGCGTTCGCCATCACCGCGGTCGGGACCGCGCTTTGCAGCACGGCGACGTTGTACTGCACGCCGGTCACGCCGATCAGATTCGCCAGCACCACGCCGACCGCCGCGCCGCCTAACAGGCGAATGGACGCCGCCAGCGTCACCAGCTTCCACGGCGCGCGGCGAATGCGAATGCGGCTGATGAGCAGGCCAAGCAGCACGATCATCCCCGGGATCGTGCCGTCGCCGAGCAGCGAAATCGCCCGGTCGATCGGCAGCGGCACCGTGACGTCGAACACGTTCAGCGCAAGGCCCAACAACGCCGATGTGCTGGCCGGCACGCGCACGACGTTCCACAACGCGCCCGCCACCGATTTCTGCCCGCGCGACGCGATGAACACGCCGGTCACTGCGCCGATCATCGCGCTCGACACGTAGTACAACAGCGCCAGCTCGCCGCCGACCGCCCCGAAGGCGAACGTATTGAGCGGGATGCCGAGGTTGCCGGCGTTGATCTGCGTGATCGAGAGCGTGAACGCGCTTCCCGTGCGCCGGTCGAGCCTGAGCACCCGCCCCACCACCGCCGCGACGATCCACATGATCGCCACCAGCAGCGCGACCTGCGCGAAGGCGCGGCCAAACTCGCCCGTGATGATGTCTTGTACGCCATCGATCGGCAGTCGGATCATCGTGCGAAACGAGAGCGCCGGGATAAACAGGTAGATCAGGATGGTCGACAGGCTGCGGATGTCAGGGTTGAATCGCCGGCCAACCCAAAACGCCACCCCGACGATCAGGAAAATCGGGGTGATCACGTCGATGAAGATTTGAAACAGTTCGGACACGCTGGGCCGCCGTCGTGGAGGAGAAAGCGTCAGTGTACGGCGGTTGTCCTGCTTGCGCTAGGGGAGAGGGACGCTTCAGTATCCGGCGTGTGTTTCGCGGACACGGCGGTGGCGTGTCCCTACGCACAGAACCGCGCGCCGTGGGTATTGGCCCCTCGCCTCGGGAGAGGGGCGGCGGAGCGAGAGCGACGCGGGGTGAGGTCTCGATGGGAGAGGGGTTTGGGGTAAGGCTGGGCGACGGGCGACCCGCCGGGTCGCCCCTACATTCCCTCTGTGTGCTCTCTCGCCCTCTGTGGTCTCTGTGCCCGCTTTTGTCCTTCTCTCATCACTCGTCACTCAAGACTCATCACTTTCCCTATGTCCCGAGCGTGCGCGCATCCGACAACACCACATTGACGACCGCGCCCTGCCGCTGCACCTCGCCTTCGATCACCAGCAGCGGGGAGGTGCGCAGGATGGTGCGATATTTGGGGTACACCTTCGGCCGCACGACCACGTTGATGAACCCGTCCTCGTCTTCAAGCGTGATGAAGTGATGGCCCTTGGCGGTCGGCGGAGCCTGATGCACGACCGCCAGCCCCGCCACACGCACGCGGCTGTCTTCCGGCAGCTCGGCCAGCTCGGCGCTGTTGAACACGCCCATCTCGTCCAGCCAGTCGCGGTACAGCGCCAGCGGATGTTCGCGCAGCATGACGCCGGTCAGGTCGTATTCGACGGCCATAATCTCGCCGCGGCTGGCGGACGGGAACTGCAGCGGATCGTCGGCCATGTCGAGGTCGAGCATGCCGGGCTCGTCCAGCAGGTTCGCCAGCACCCACACCTGCTCGCGCCGGGTGCTGCCGAAGTGATCCATCGCGCCGGCGAGGATCAGGTTTTCGGTCAGGCGGTGCGGCAGGCGCGTCCGGCGGCAAAAATCGCGCAGGCTGACGAACGGTGATTCGTCGCGTGCCGCGGCGATCCGGTCGGCGGCCTCTTCGCCGATGCCGCGCACCTGCCGGAACCCCAGCCGCACCGCGCCGTCCTCGACCGTGCAGATCGCCGCGCTGTGGCGCAGGTCGACCGGCAGCACGCGCACCCCGTGCCGCCGCGCGTCGTTGACGATCACCGCCGGCGACCAGAAGCCCATCGGCTGGTTGTTGAGCAGCGCGCAGGCGAATGCCGCCGGGTGATAGCGCTTGAGCCACGCGCTCTTGTACACCAGCACGGCGAACGCCGCCGCGTGACTCTTGGGGAACGAGTAGCCGCCGAAGCTGCGCAGCGCGTCGAACACCGCTTCGGCCACGGCGTTCGTCACGTCCAGCTCCGCCGCCCCTTCGACGAACGCGTCATGCAGCTTTTCAATCTGCTCGTAAGCGCGCTTGCTGCCCAACGCGCGGCGCAGCAGCTCGCCTTGCCCGCCGGTGAACCCGGCCAGATCGCGCGCGACCTTGAGCACCTGCTCCTGAAACAGCACCACGCCGAGCGTCTCGGCCAGCGCCGGCTCAAGGCGCGGATGCGGATACTTGACCGGCTCTTCACCCAAGCGGCGGCGCAGGTACGGATGCACCATGTTGCCTTGGATCGGCCCCGGCCGGATGAGCGAGATCGAGATGATCAGGTCGTTGAACTGGCGCGGCTGAAGACGCGGCAGCACCTGCGCTTGCGCGCGGCTTTCGACTTGAAACACGCCCACCGTGTCGGCCGCCGTCACCATGTCGTAGACGGTCGCGTCGTCGAAGGTCAGCGCGTCGAGATCGGCGCCGGTGATCGCGCTGGCCTCGGCCACGGCCGACAGCATGCGCAGGCCGAGGATGTCGATCTTGCAGATGCCGGCGTCTTCGAGGCTGTCCTTGTCCCACTGCACGATGTACCGGTCGGCCATCGTCGCCGGCTCGGTCGGCAGGCGGTGGCTCAACGGCGCGCCGGTCAGGATCATGCCGCCGTTGTGGATGCCGAGGTGGCGCGGGAAGCCGTCGATCTGCTGGCTGAGCTCGACGATCAGCGCCAGTGTCTCCGGCGCGATCAGGTCGCTCAGCCCGTCGGCCTCGGCGATGCGCCCGCTGCGATACGTGTCGATGATGCGGCTGGCGCGGTTGAGCACGTCCAGCGGCAGGCCGAGCGCCTTGCCAATATCGCGCATGGCCGAGCGCGCGCGAAACGTGATGAACGTGCAAGCCATCGCCGCGTGGGCATGCCCGTAACGCTGGTACACGTACTGGATCACCTCCTCGCGGCGGGCGGCGTCGAAGTCGATGTCGATGTCCGGCGTGGCGCGGCGCTCCTCGCTCAGGAACCGTTCGAACACGAGATCGTGCTCCAGCGGATTGATCGGCGATATCATCAGCAGGTAGGCGACCAGCGAATTCGCCGCCGACCCGCGCCCCTGACACAAAATGCCGTGCTCGCGCGACCAGCGCACGATGTCCCACACGATCAGGAAGTAATTGCTCAGGCCGCTGCGCGTGATGACCGCCAGCTCGTGCTCCAACTGCCGCGCGATGGCGTCGGTCGGCTCAAGGCCGCGCACCGTCAGCCCCTCGCGGCACAGCGCCCGCAGCAGGTCGCACGCGCTGAGGCCGTCCGGCGTCGGATACACCGGCAGTTCCTGCAAGCCAAACTCCAGCGCGAAGTCGCACTGCTCGGCGATGCGCACGGTGTTGATCAGCGCGTCCGGCACGTCGGCGAATAACATAGCCATCTCGGCGGCGGACTTGAGGGAATACTCCGAATTCGGGCGCAGCAGCGCGCACGCGTCGTCAAGCGTGGTGTTGTGCCGGATGCAGGTCAGCACGTCTTGCAGGCGGTGACCGTCGCGCTCGGCGTAATGCACGTTGTTGGTCGCGACCACCGGCAATTTGAGCTCGCGGGCCAGCGCAATCAGTTCGGCGGTCAGGTGCTGATCGTCCGGCAGATGATGGCGCTGCAGCTCGATGTAGAAACGGCTTCCGTACAGCGTGCGATACCGGCGGGCCGCGCGCACTGCCGCGTCACGGTCGCCGCGCCGCAGCGCCGTCGCAATTTCGCCGTGCCGGCACCCCGACAGCACGATCAGGCCGTCGCGGTGCGCGTCGAGCAGATGCGCCTCCAGCAGCGCCTCGCCCTTCGGCGTATTGTGCCGCGCCGCGGTGATCAGCGCGCACAGATTCGCCCATCCCGCCGCGTTCTGCACGAGCACCGTTAGATGATGCGAGTCCTCGCCCCGCGCCACCGTCAGCTCCGCGCCCAGAATCGGCTTGATGCCGGCCTCGCGCGCGGCTTTGGTAAACGGCACCGCGCCGTACACCGCGTCGTGGTCGGTGAGCGCCAGCGCCGGCATGCCCTGCGCCGCGGCCTGCGCTGCCAATGCCTCGGGGTACGACGCGCCATCCAACAGGCTGAAGCACGAATGGGCGTGCAGTTCGACGTATTCCGCGGTCATTTAGGATGTTTGCAGAGGCTTCGCCTCCGCACCTCTACAAGGGGTTTGCACCCCTTGACCCCATTCCTGCATTTGCGCGTTGCGCAAATGCAAAGAAGGGGTGCAGGGGCGTAAGTCCCTGCCGGGGTTTGGGGCAGCGCCCCAGAGAACCTCACCCCCGTTTCGCGATGCTCGACTCCTCCTCTCCAAATTGGAGAGAGGCCGGAGGGTGCGGTCTCAGTCATACACCCGCTGCACATACCATGCCTCGCGGTTCAAATCGTGATAGATCACCAACAGCAGGCCGCTGTCGGTGACCAGCTTGTAGTGCTCGCGCCATTGGCGGACGCGCCACCATTCGGCATCGGCACGCCAGCGGTTGGCGAGGTACAGCACGCGGTGATTGCGCCCGCGCCACATGAAGCGCACCGGCGCGCCGTCTTCGAGATCGACCGTGATGCGCTCGGCCGGCAGCAGCAAGCGCGTCACGATGCGTCCTCGGCCTGCACGGCGATCAGCGTGAAGCGGCGCTCGGGCAGCAGGGCGTCGTCGCGCAGTTCGGCGGTGAAGAAGCACGGCCCGTAACGTTTGCTCAACTCGGCGGCCAGATCCAGCACCGCTTGTTTGCGCGGGCGCTGTGTGAACATCTCCAACTGGCGCGGGATGGCGGCGCTCAGGCGGTTGAGCGAAATGCTCAGCGCGCCGACCGGTTCCGCGATGTCCGCCTTGTCGAGCAGGCTGAACAGCGCCCGCCGCAGGTCGCCGCAGTCGCTGTAGGGCTGCACGCGCTGGATGCGCTCGGTGCGGGTCGCGCCGCGCTCGAAATGCACCGTCAGCGCGATTTCGTGGGCTGCCGACGCACGCGACTCCAACCGGCGTGACAGCGTGACCGCCAGCGTGCTCAGCACGTTGTCGAGCGTCACCATATCGGCGACCGCGTCCTCGAAGTCGAAACCGGCGCGCTCGAAATCCGGCATGCGGGTTGGCTTGACGCGGCGGGTGTCGCGTCCGCTGGCGAGCAGATGCCACAGCCGCCCGCGCCGCCCGAACTGCGCCGAGACAGCCGAGCGCGGCAGCGCGGCGAACTGGCCGAGCGTTCGCACGCCGAGCAGGTCAAGCTTGCGGGCGTCTTCGCGTTCCAGCGGCAGCAGCCCGACCGGCAGCGGCGCGAGAAAGCCGCCTTCCGACCCGCGCGCGATCATCTGCACACCGCACCCCGCCTGCCCCGCCGCGGCCAATGCCGTGAACTTGCCGCGCGCCAACCCGACCGACGCCGTCAGGCCCATCCGCCCCAGCACCGTGCCGATCTGCACGCCGATGCGGGCCGCGTCGTCGTCCTGCGTCGGGCCGAGGTCGAGCCACAGCACCGCCGTCTGCGGCATGCGGTCTTCGGCTTGTTCGATGCGGTTGGTGAACGTCCACAAGGCGTTGAGCGTCCGTTCGCGCATCTGCTCGACGCGATCCAGCTTAAGCGGATGCGGCGTCAGCTTAGGGCATAAGGCACGGGCGCGCGTCAGGCTCATGCCGGGGGCGACCCCCGCCGCCCGCGCCGCCGCCGATGCCGCCACGACCTTCGCCCGCCGCTGCCGGTAATCGACCAGCACGGACGGCAGCGCCCCTGCGATCCCCTGCGCCGCCGCGGCAAAGTCCTCGATCACGACACACGCAATGCTGGTACTCACGTGTCCTCCCCATACCGCACTTCGATTTGCACCGCCCGTCCGCCGCCGCCGGCGTGATCCTTGTCGATCCGCACGCGCGTAGTTAATCCGGCGACATCCGGCCCTCGCCGCACCCACGCTAACCGTTCGACCCGCAGGCGCAGATCGGTCAGGCTGTCGAACGTGGACGGCACCCCTTGCGCCAATACGATCAGCGGCGCCGGCGAGCCCATCAGCGCCTGACTGAGCCGACGCACGTCGGCCGAGCTGGCGGCGAGCTTGCTCTCGCTGGCGTCCAGCAACACTGCGCCGAGCGCCGCGTTCCCCAACGCCTCGCGCACGATCGCCAACGCCGTGTCGGCATCCGGCGGGCGCGAGAGCACCAGCAGGCCGGCGTCCACACCGATTCGTCCGGCCAGATGCGGGTCGAACTGACGGGCCAGATCGACCGCCATGACCGGCCCGCCGCCGCCCTGCGCATTCGCCAACGCCCGCAGCGCCAAAGAGGTCGCGCCGGAGGTCGGTTGACCGAGCAGCACGCTCAGCCGCCCCGGCCACAACCCGCCGCCGATCTGCGCGTCGAGGTCGGCGAAGCCGGTGGGTAGCGGTGTGAGTTCGGCGCGGCGGGCAGGCGCGATGATGCGATCGCCCCAGCGAGCTTGAAGCTGGGCGAGCGTGCGCTGCAAGACATCGGTACGATCGTCGGCCATTCTGAACTTTGCGTTTGAATCCTGTTACAACCCGTTTTCGGGAATATAGCACAGATGTTCGTACTCTGTAAATGGAACAGCACGTGTGTAATCGAGGGGAGAGGGGAAAGGGGAAAGAGAAGTGCTGAGTGTTGAGGAAGGGCAAAAGCGGGCACGAAGGCCACGGAGAACAAGAGAGCACGCGGAGGCGGTTTGAAGGGGCGATCGGTCAGGTCGCCCACCGCGTATTACGCCGCAAACCGTCGCGGTGTGGTAGGGACGCGATACATCGCGTCCGGCAATCGACGGATGGGGCAGCCCCGCCCGACCTCACCCAAAACCCCTCTCCCACCGAGACCTCACCCCAAACCCCTCTCCCGAGGAGAGGGGAAAATACCGACGGCGTACGGTTCGTAAGCATACACAGGACACATAGAGAGGGCCGTAGGGGCGACCCGGCGGGTCGCCCGCCGTGGTCTTTGCGCAAACTGTCGCGGTCCGGTAGGGACGCGATTCATCGCGTCCGACGCCGTGTCCGGGAGAAAACTACTCGCCGACGACCGGCAGGAGGTACCGCAGAAAGACCGCTTCCATCTCCTCGAACACCTCGTCGAGCGTCAGCTCGCCACCGGGATGCGCCAACCCGAGGAGGCCCTTCATAATCATCATGCACACGAGGCCGTACTTGCGACGGTCGTGCGCGTCGAGGTTCGGGCGGGCGGCGGCGAGCGCCGCGTCGTTGCGCGCCAGAAAGCCCTCGTCCATCGCGCGGATCGACTCCGCCACGATGGCGGACCCGGTCGAACTGGAAAAGATCGCCTGAAAGTCGCGGTTGTCACGGATGAACGCCTTGAGCGGGACGAGCATCGCCCGGATGCCGTCCTGAAGCGTCATCACCGGGTACGACTCGACCTCCATCGCGGCGAACACGGCGCTCGCCCGCGCGACGTAGCGGTCGACCAGCGCCTTTAGAATCGCCTCCTTGTTGGCGAAGAACTGGTAGAGCGATCCGGTCGCGGTATTCGAGCGCGCCGCAATCGCGCCGATGGTCGCCTGCTCGTAGCCCACCTCCGCAATTACCTCGGACGCGGCGTTGAGGATCGCCTCGACGCGCTCGCGCCCACGGCGCTGCTTGGGTGCCGCCCGCAGTGCATCGCTGTCCATAAATCACCCCCGTTGACAAACGTAGAAATCTGCATAGACTAAAATACGAACACGACGTCGCATTCGCATTATAACATGGAGGCTATCGAACATGAACGTCCAATTCGCGCCCGACATCGAGCGCGCCAACAACACCCAATCTGCCATCCCCACCGAACGCCGCCTGACGATCCGCGGCGCAGACGTGTTCGTCCGCCAGTCCGGGCAGGGCACACCGATTTTGTACCTGCACGGCTCGCCGGACACGCACGCCATGTGGCTGCCGGTCATCGAACGCCTCGGCGGCGGCTACCACCATATTGCCATCGACCTGCCCGGGTTCGGCGCAACGACACTGCCGCGCGCGTTCCCCCTCACGCTCGAGAACTATGCCGCATTCGTCGCCGATCTGCTCGACGCGCTGGGAATCACCGAGCCGGTGATCCTCGCCATGACCGACTTTGGCGGGCACTACGCCGGCGCCTTCGCGGTCACCCATCCGCAGCGCGTGCGCGGCATGGTGATCTCCAACACGGCGTTCTTCCGCGATTATCAGTGGCATTCGTTCGCCAAACTGTACCGCGTGCCGCTGCTGGGCGAGCTGATGTTGGGCACCACCCCGCCCAAGACCATGAAGTCGTCCATCAAGCGCTTTGCGCCGGCCCTGCCCGACCGCTACATCGAGGAAAGCTACGCCGCGGGCTTCGGCTCGAAGGCCGTCCGCAAGGCGGTCCTGCGCATGTACCGCGAGCGCAACCCGGAGCACTTCATCGGGTGGGACGACAAACTGGTTGCCCTGCTTCAGGAGACACCCGCGCTGGTGCTGTGGGGAGACAAGGACCCGTTCATCACCCCGGCATACGCCGAACGGTGGGGCAAGGCGCAGGTTCAGCACTTTGCCGAAAACAGCCATTGGCTGCCGCTCGAAGCCTCCGACGCCTATGCCGACGCGGTGCGCCGCTGGGCGGAGGACCTGAGCTGACCGCGGCGGCTCTCACAACGTGCAGACGTTTGAAGCGGGCGACCTGACCGATCGCCCGCTTCAAACGTTATCTCGTCGGTGGCGTACTGTCTGTTTACACCGGCCGCGCGTGGATCACCATCGTGCCGGTGTGCTTCTCGCTGAACGGCTCGTCTTTGTAGTCGCCGTTGACCTTCTCGACGCGAAAGCCGTTGGCCTCCAGCATCCACAGCGCCTCGTTGTGCGTGTACCAGCGATAACCGCCGGTGCGCGTCTCCTCGTGGACGAGCGTGTCGCCGTCGTAGATGCGGTAGCGCCGGTGTTCGGTCACGGCCTGATCGATACGATCGGCCTTCATCACGCGGCGGTCGACCTGCAGCTTGCGCCCGTCCGGCAGGTCGGCCTTCGTCCAGCTCACCCACTCGGACGGGAACGTCTTGCCGGCCGTCTGCTCTTCCTCGATGAACAGGTTGAACACCAGCTCGCCGCCGGGTTCGAGATGCTGGCGGAACCGGCGCAGAGTCTCGCGCACTTCGTCGCGCTCCATCACGCAGGCGAGGCTGCCGCACGGGATGTAGATCGTCGCATAGCGGCGCGGGATGTCTAGCGCCTGCATCGGCTGATGATAGAGGGTCGGCTCGCGCAGGCCTTGCGCGGCAGCGAGCCGCTTGCAGTGAGCGAGCATGTCGGCGGAGATGTCGACTCCGTCGACGTCCATACCGGCCTGAAGATAGCTGCGCAACAGCCGGCCGGTGCCGCACCCGATGTCGAGCGCGGGGCCGCCGTTGGCGAGGATGGCCGCCTTGTAGTAGGCGTGATCCCAGCCTTTTTCGTCGTACGCGGCCCACATCTCGGCCGCAAATCCAGAGTACAGCTCGGCTTCGTCAAAGTAAGCCATGTGGAGTTTTGTCCTCGTGTCGTGTCGTTACTGTGTGAGGCGGGTGCGGTGCATCCGCGGGCGGTCGTCGATACGATGCTGAGCGTGAATGGACATGGCTGCACCTCCCTCTCCCATCATGGACACATCGCATCAGCATAGCGCGCCGGCGGGTGCGCGGCTACTCCCCAAAAGTGGAGGGATGAGGGAAGGGCAAAAGCGGGCACAGAGGCCACGGAGAACGGGGAGATCACAGAGACGGTCTGTAGGGGCGACGCGGCGGGTCGCCCGTCGTGATCTACGCGCGTATCACCGCAGGGTGGTTGGGACGCAATACATCACATCGCGTCCGCCGCGCGCGGATCCTCGCCAACGCGTCATTCCGCGCGTGTGAGCAGGGACACGGCGGTGCCGTGTTCGGGGTCACCGTCCTACATCGCACGACACGCGCCCTGTCCCGACGACATCGCCACGACACATGCGGAAAACGCGCAAGCAGCCGGTCCTCTCTGTGCGCTCCTTTCCCTCTGTGAGCTCTGTGTCCTCCGTGGTTCAAGCGTTCATTTCTTCGCAGCGACCGACACGGCACGCCGCCGCGCGAACGGTGAGGGCAATTGACCCTCGCCCGACTCTGTGCGAGAATCGCCCCCGGAAAACCACCGAGGGACATCCACCCGCCCATGCCAAAACGCACCGATATCCAGAGCATCATGATCATCGGCTCCGGCCCGATCGTCATCGGGCAGGGCTGCGAATTCGACTACAGCGGCGTACAGGCCTGCAAGGCACTGCGCGCGCAGGGGTACCGCATCATCCTCGTCAACAGTAACCCGGCGACGATCATGACCGACCCGGAGTTCGCCGACGCCACCTACATCGAACCGCTGACGCCGGAGATCTGCGAGCAGATCATCGCCGTCGAGAAGCCTGACGCCCTGCTGCCGACCGTCGGCGGGCAGACCGCGCTCAACCTCGCGCTGGCGCTGTCCGAAGCCGGCGTGCTGGAGCGCCACAACGTCGAGCTGATCGGCGCGTCGATGACCAGCATCCAGCTTGCCGAAGACCGCCAGTTGTTCAAAGACGCCATGACCGAGATCGGCCTGAAGTCGCCGGCCTCGGAAGTCGTCAAGACCGTGCCGGACGCCCTGCGCGCGGCCGATGTCATCGGCTATCCGGTGCTGGTGCGGCCAAGTTTCACGCTCGGCGGGTCGGGCGGCGGCGTGGCCCATACGCCCGACGAACTGCGGCAGGTGGCCGAGCGCGGCCTGAAGGCCAGCCCCGTTCATTCGGTGCTGATCGACTTCAGCCTGATCGGCTGGAAAGAATACGAGCTCGAGGTCATGCGCGACGCGAAGGGCAACTTCGTGATCGTATGCGCCATCGAAAACCTCGACCCGATGGGCGTGCACACCGGCGACTCGATCACCGTGGCGCCGGCGCAAACCCTGACCGACAAGGAACTCCAGCGCCTGCGCGACATGGCCCGCATGATCTTCGATCGGGTCGGTCTGGCAACAGGCGGCGCGAACGTCCAGTTCGCCATCGGCCCGGACGACGGCGAAGTGTACGTAATCGAGATGAACCCGCGCGTGTCGCGTTCATCGGCACTGGCCAGCAAGGCCACGGGCTTCCCGATCGCCAAAATCGCCGCGCTGGTGGCGGTCGGCTACACGCTGGACGAGATCCCCAACGACATCACCCGCGTGACGCCGGCCAGCTTCGAGCCGTCGTTGGATTACGTGATCGTCAAGATTCCGCGCTGGGACTTCGAGAAGTTCCAGGGCGCGGACACCGTGCTCGGCCCGCAAATGAAAGCCGTGGGCGAAGTCATGTCGATCGGCCGCACCTTCCCCGAGGCGCTGCAGAAGGCTGTGCGCGCGCTCGACATCAAGATCGACGGCTTCGGCAGCAAGCTCGACCGCGTGCCGCCCGCCGCGCTCCGCGTCCCGACCGCGCGCCGCTTGTTTCAGGTCGCCGCCGCGTTGATCGACGGCACGTCGCCCGACGAGGTCATCGCGCAGACCCGCTTCGACCCGTGGTTCGTGCGCCAGATGGTCGACAGCGTCGAACTGCACCGGTCGTTGGTGGCGCGCGGCGCAACGCTCGACACCCTCACCGCCGCCGACTTCCAGCAGCTCAAGCGCATGGGGTTTGCCGACGCCTACATCGCGCAGATCGTCGGCGCGACCGAGCGTGCCGTGCGCGACCGGCGCAAGGCGCTCGGCGTCGTGGCGAACTTCTACCGCGTCGACACGTGCGCGGCCGAGTTCGAGGCGCACACGCCCTACCTGTATTCGACCTACGAGGAAGACGACGAAGCGTTCCCGACCGACCGGCGCAAGGTCGTCGTGTTGGGCGGCGGGCCGAACCGCATCGGGCAGGGCATTGAGTTCGATTACTGCTGCGTGCATGCGTGCTTCGCGCTCTCGGAGATGGGTTTCGAGACCATCATGGTCAACTGCAACCCGGAGACGGTCAGCACCGACTACGACACCGCCGACCGCCTGTACTTCGAGCCGCTGACGGCCGAGGACGTGCTCAATATCATCGACCGCGAAAAACCGGATGGCGTGCTGGTGCAGTTCGGCGGGCAAACACCGCTTAACATCGCCGATAAGCTGGCCGACGCCGGCGCGCCGATCTGGGGCACGTCGGTCGACACCATCGACCTCGCCGAAGACCGCAAGCGCTTCAACAAGCTGATGGCCGATCTGGACATCACCCAACCGCTTGGCGCCACGGCCAACAGCGTCGAGGAGGCGCTCGCCGCCGCCAACGACATCGGCTATCCGGTGCTGGTGCGGCCCAGCTACGTCCTCGGCGGGCGCGGGATGGGCATCGTGTTCGACGATGCGTCGCTCGTGGACTGGCTCGACCGGCATATTACGTGGGGCGAGCATCCGGTGCTGATCGACCAGTTCCTCGATGACGCCTTCGAGGTCGACGTCGACGCGCTGTGCGACGGGCAGCAGGTCACCATCGGCGGCATCATGCAGCACATCGAAGAGGCGGGCGTCCACAGCGGCGACAGCGCGTGCGTGCTGCCGCCCTACAAGATCAGCCAGTATCACCTCGAGATCATCCGCGAAGACACGCGCCGGATCGGCCTGGCGCTGGGCGTACGGGGATGCTTCAACATCCAGTTCGCCGTCAAGGACGACGTGGTCTACGTGCTGGAAGTCAACCCGCGCGCAAGCCGCACCGTGCCGTTCGTCAGCAAGGCGACCGGTCACCCGCTGGCTCGCTACGCCGCGATGATCGCCGCCGGCAAGACGCTCAAGGAGATCGGCTTCACCGAAGAGCCGCGCGTCGATGGCTTCTTCGTCAAAGAGGCCGTGCTGCCGTTCCAGAAGTTCCCTGGCGTCGATGCACGCTTAGGGCCGGAAATGCGCTCGACCGGCGAGGTCATGGGCCACGCCAGTAACTTCGGCCATGCGTTCGTCAAAGCGCAGATGTCGACCAACGTCTCGCTGCCGCTGTCCGGCACGGTGATGATCTCGGTCAACGATTACGACAAGGGCGCGGGCGCCAAGATCGCGCGCGATTTGCACCTGCTCGGGTTCAAGCTCATGGCGACCGAAGGCACGGCGAATTATCTGCAGCACGTCGGCCTGCCGGTGGAGCGCGTCAACAAGATCGCGGACGGTTCGCCGCATGTCGTCGATATGATGGCGGACGGCCGGATCGACCTGCTGATCAACACGCCGTTGGGCGGTCAGGCGCACGAAGAAGGCGCGGTGATCCGCGCGGCGGCGGTGTCGCTCAACATCCCGATCATTACGACCATGAGCGCGGCGGCGGCCAGCGTGCAAGGCATGAAAGCGCTCAAGAACAAGCCGCTCAAAGTCCGCAGTTTGCAGCGTCATCATCAGCCGGCGTGAGAGAAAGTCGTCAGCAGTCAGTCGTCAGTTAGCAGAGCGGGTATTTGGCGCATCGCACATCGTCGCGGTGTGCCAGGGACGAGGCATGCCCCGTCCGGTGACGCGGGGAATTTCAACACAATCCCGCCGTCGCCATCGGCCCGAAACCAACCTCACCCCCGGCCCCTCTCCCGAGGAGAGCGGAGCAAGACACGCGCAGGATTCCGAAAACCCCTCTCTTCGGGAGAGGGGTTTGGGGTGAGGTTTCTTTCCGTTGGGGTTTGACGTACAGTTCGTCAGGGGGCGCGGCGGGTCGCCCTTATCAGCCGTCTTTGTGCGCTCGCGCGTTCTCTGTGGCGGCTTCTGCGCTTCCTCAGCACGCAGCACTCAAGACTCATCACGTCCCTAAATGACGCCGAGCTGCTTGCCCACGGCCTCGAACGCCGCCAGCGCCTCTTCGAGATCGGTCTGCGTGTGCGCCGCGGTGTTCATCACGCGGATGCGCGCCGCACCCCGTGCGACCGTCGGGAAGCCGATCGCCATCGCGAACACGCCGTGTTCGAACAACGCGCGGCTGAACTGCTGCGCCAGCGGCGCCTCGCCCAGCATGACCGGGATAATCGGCGTTTGGCTGCGGCCCGTGTCGAAGCCCATGCCCTTCAGCGCGTCTTTGAGGAACGCGGCGTTCGCCCACAAGCGCTGCACCAACTCGTCGGATTCTTCGAGCAGATCGACGGCTTCGAGGCACGCCGCGGCGTCCGGCACGGTCACCGCGCTGCTAAACAGGAACGGGCGCGCCCGCTGCCGCAGCCACTCGACGATCTCGCGCCGGCCCGCCACGATGCCGCCCATCACGCCGAACGCCTTCGACATCGTGCCGACCTCGATGTCGACCTGACCGTGCAGGCCGAAGTGATCCACGATGCCGCGCCCGCCGCGACCCAGCACGCCTTCGCCGTGGGCGTCGTCCACCATCAGCAGAATGTCGTGCTCGCGGGCGACCTCGACCAGCGCCGGCAGCGGCGCGATGTCGCCGTCCATGCTGAACACGCCGTCACTGACGATCAACCGCCGGCCATACTCGGTCGTCTCGGCGATCTTGCGGCGCAAGTCGTCCACGTCGTTGTGCGCATAGGCGACGATCTGTGCGCGGCTGAGGCGGCACCCGTCGATGATGCTGGCGTGGTTGAGCGCATCGCTGAAGATCACGTCGCCTTTGCCGACCAGCGAGGGAATCGCGGCGAGGTTGGCGGTAAATCCGCTTTGCAGCGTGATGACTGCCTCGGCCCCTTTGAACTCGGCGAGGCGCTGCTCAAGCTGGACGTGTAGGCTCATCGTGCCGGCGATGGTGCGCACCGCCCCCGGCCCGATGCCGTAGGCGTCGATGGCGCGTTTGGCCGCCTCGCGCAGGCGCGGATGGTTCGCGAGGCCGAGGTAGTTGTTCGCGCAGAAGTTGAGCACCGGCTTGCCATCCACCACAATCCGGCCATCCATCGGGCTGTCGATGGTGCGGATGGTGTTGTACAACCCCTGCGCGCGCAAATCGTCAAGCTGTTCGGTCAAGAAGTCGAGCGTCGCCATAAGTCGTCCTCCGTGAATGCCGCCGATTGTACTGCATCCATTGGCGCGATTCGCGGTAGTCTAGTGGGACACCGAGACCCCATGGGAGGCCGCCCCGATGCTCGTACCCTTCCAGCGCGACCCGATCGTCAACGACGACACCCTTATTCCGCACATCGAACTGGCGGAGAACCAGCTCGCCGCGCTGCGCACGCCGGAGGGTAAGGTGCGCATGCTGGCGCAGATCGGCACCTACTACCGGCAGTCGTCCGACCCGGCGCGGGCGATCCCGTATTTCAAGCAGGCGGTCGAGCTGTGCCGCTCGGCGAATTTGCGCAAGCTGGAGGCAGTCAATACGCTGCGACTCGGGATCGCGCTGCAGTATGCAGGGCAGATTCAGGACGCCGAGGACGTGCTGCAGATGGCGCTCAGCCTGTGCGAACGCTACCGAGTGTACGAGGACTACGCCTATCAGCACTGGGGCAAATTTCTGGTCGAGCGCGGCGAGGTGGCCGAGGCCGTCCCGTATTTCGAAGCGGCGCTCCGCAAGCGCATCGCCGGCGGCAACCCGGAGTTGATCGAGTCGTCACGCGCCGCGCTGGACGCCGCCCGCGCGCTGCTCAAGCCGGACAGCGGGACGGCGTAGTGCGTCAGCTCCGCATGATGATCGTTTCCTTGCGGATGCGCTCTTCGATCCCCAGCAGCACGGTCTCGAGCTGATACTCGAAATCCTCGTCCAGTTCCTCGATCGACAACCCCTTCAGCAGCGATTGCACGGCAGAGAACTCGCCTGTGGGTAAGGCCATGACCCGCGCATAGACCTGCTCGGCCGTGCTGACCTCGCGCTGTACCGACAACGTGAACGTCGGAACGAAGCTGGCAAACAGATCGACGATCTGGAAGATGCTGCGCGCTTTCAGGCCGGTGTCCTTGAGCGCGGCGACGATCCGTTCGACAATCTGAAACACGACCGGGATCGAGCCGTCGAGCGTCATCAGGAACGGCAGCAGATTCGGATGTTCTCCGACCAGCTTGGCATACGCGATGGCGATCTGCCGCAGCTGTGATTTCCAGGACCCCTGCAGGACCGGCGGCAAGTCCATCTGCGCGAACGCCGACTCCAATACGCCGGCGATCAGGGCCTCTTTGTGGGGGAAGTAGTAGTACATCGCTTTGGCGTCGACGCCCATCGCCTTGCCGAGTTTGCGCATCGACAGCGCGTCGAGGCCCTCGGCGTCGATCAGGCGCAGGGCTTCGCGGGTGATGTGCTCGCGCGATAAAGGAGTCATGGCTCAACCCTCGCTGCGTATCCCGTCGCATAGGGTGGATGCGGCGCAATTCCACAGTGTGTAAATCCGATGGTCCTATTATGACGCAGACTCTGCGATGCCGCAGATCGGGCGGTTAATGCGCTTGAAAACAAAACGAGTGCTGGCCCCTGATCACTCGGGACTCGACACTCGTCACGTCATTCAAGTGCGGAGAGGGCGGGATTCGAACCCGCGATGGTGTTACCCATACTCGCGTTCCAGGCGAGCGCACTAGTCCACTATGCGACCTCTCCCCTGCGTTCGCATTATAGCAGAACATCGCGGCGTCGTTCAGCGGTCAACTTACGGCGGGGGTGCGCCCTGACGATTCACCCGCGGCTCATGCTACAATACCCGCCTGTCCAAGACCCGGGCATCCCGACCGTCTCAATACGCAAAGGATCGGCAGTGAATACGCAGGACTACATCGACCTCGAAGCCAAATACGGGGCCAAGAACTACAAGCCGCTGAACGTCGTGCTTGAGCGCGGCCAGGGGATCTGGGTGTGGGATGTCGAAGGCCGACGTTATCTCGACTTTCTGAGCGCCTATTCGGCCGTCAATCAGGGCCACGCGCATCCGACGATTCTCAAGGCGCTGACCGATCAAGCTGCCAAACTCCCGCTGACCAGCCGCGCCTTCCGCAACGATCAGTACCCGTTGATGGCGAAGGAACTGTGCGAACTGACCGGGTACGAGAAGATGTTGCCGATGAACAGCGGCGCGGAGGCTGTCGAGACGGCGCTCAAGGCCGCCCGCAAGTGGGGCTATAAGGTCAAGGGCGTGCCCGAGGGGCAGGCTGAGATCATCGTGTGCGATGGCAACTTTGCTGGCCGCACCATCTCCATTATCAGCTTCTCGCCGGAAGCGCAGTACAAGGACGGCTTCGGGCCGTTCACGCCCGGCTTCAAGATGATCCTATTCGGCGACGCCGATGCGCTCGCCGCGGCCATTACCCCGAACACGGTCGCCTTCATCGTCGAGCCGATTCAGGGCGAAGGCGGTGTGATCGTCCCGCCCGATGGCTACCTGAAGCGCGTGCGCGAAATCTGCACGGCCAACAACGTGCTGCTGGTCACCGACGAGGTGCAGAGCGGCCTCGGCCGTACCGGCAAGCTGTTCGCACAGCAGTACGACGGCGTCCGTGCCGACATCGTGACCATCGGCAAGGCGCTGTCGGGTGGTTTCTACCCGGTGAGCGCGATGCTGGCCGACAAGGCCGTGATGGATGTCTTCAACCCCGGCGACCACGGCTCGACCTTCGGCGGCAACCCGCTGGCCGCCGCCGTCGCCCGCGCCGCGCTCAAGGTGCTGGTCGAGGAAAACCTGATCGAGAACGCCGCCGTTCAGGGCGAATACCTGATGGGCCGCCTGCGCCGGATCGAGTCGCCGCACATCAAAGAAGTGCGCGGCCGCGGCCTGCTGATCGGCGTCGAACTGCACGACTCGGCGGGCGGCGCGCGGCGCTTCTGCGAGGCTCTCAAGGACGAGGGTCTGCTGTGCAAAGAGACGCACGACAATGTCATCCGCTTCGCCCCGCCGCTGACGATCACCAAAGACGACATCGACTGGGCGTTCGATCGCATCGAAAAGGTGCTGATGGCGGACTAGCCGCTAAAGGGCAGTCGTCAGGGGTCAGTTGTCAGTTGTCAGATGACCGGCTCCAATTACCTCACCCCCGTCTCGCGCTGCTCGACTCCCCCTCTCCATGGCCATGGAGAGGGGGTTTGGGGGGTGAGGTAGAGAAGGGGTGCGTGCCCCTTGTAGAGGAGTACAGGCGAAGCCTCCGCAGGCTCTGCCTTAATTTTCGCGTCGGTCGCGGATCGGCTATACTGAATCGCGGAGACACTCGCACGATGAGGGCGGCATGTCCGGCGACGAACTGCGCGAACAAGGCATAGCAGCGGCGAAAGCCCGCAATTTCGACGAGGCGCGCCGGCTGTTGACGCAGGCGATTCAAGCCAACCCGCGCGACGTGCAGGCGCTCCTGTTTCTCGCCAGCGTGACCGACGACAAGAAGGCGCGTCTGCTCTCGCTGCGGCGCGCGCTGGAGATCGAGCCGAACAACACGCTCGCCTTGCAGGCCGTCAAGGCATTGGGTGTCGACCCGGCCAAACTCATGGCGACCGCGCATGGCGATTCGCCGCCTGCGCCGCCCGCCCCGGCCCCCGATCTTCCGCCCGCGACACCGACGACCACCGGCGGAATCCGTAAGCTGGGACCGAAACCGACCGACGCCGAACTCGACGCGCTGTTCAGCGATCAGCCACCCGCCGAACCACCGCCCGCCACACCGACCACAACAGGTTCGGTCAAGCGCCTGCAATCGCTGGCCGACCGGCCCGCGCCGCGCCCGGTTGAGGCTCCGCCGCCGGCCGCACCGACACCCGCACCGGCCGGAACGCCGCCCGCGATCAACCCGAACGTCCCCGGCGTGCCGGTGCCCGACAGCGCGTTTGTCGAGAAGGCCGCCGCCGATGCCGAGTTTCTCGCCCAGCGCCTCCTGCAAGAACGGCCCGCCGCGGCGCTTTCCGCGCAGTGGACGGTCAAAAGCCGCGGGCGTGCTGGCGAGGCCGACGTGTGGCGCCTGCGCGCGCAGATTTGGGGCGCGGTCGCCGGCTTCGTGCTGACGTTGGCGTTCATCGCCGTCTACATACTGGCGACCAACCCGGACGCGCAGCGCATCATCCTCGGCCGGCGCACCATCGTGCCAAGCCGCACGCCGACCAATACGCCGACCTATACGCCCGGCTTCACGCCGACGCCGACCGCCACACGTGACGTCACGCGCCTCCCGACGTTTACGCCCAGCCCCACGCTGCCGCTGACCATCTCGCCAGTGGGACAACCCAACGTCACGCCGCGGCCCACGCAGCGGTACCTCCCCGTCCCGTTGGACGGCGGCATGCCCAACGCCGTGGCGATGCTCGACCGCGGGATGATCGATGAGGCGCTCCCCACGCTGGACGCCGAACGCGCGCTGGTCTCGCGCGGGAACTACAGCCCAAACCAGTACTACTTCAACGCCATCGCGCTGGCCCGCGCTGGCAAATTCGACGAGGCGTTCAACGTGCTGAACGAAGGCGAGGAGCGTCTCGAAGCCGACACGACCGCCTCGGACCGGCCGCAGTTCAAGGCGCTGATCGACCTCGGATTCGCTGAGGCCGAACTGCTGCGTGGATTGTCGCGCGGGGGCGGGGGTGGCGCGAATTTCGAGGTCGCACGCGAACGCGCACAAGCCGCGCTGGACTTCGACCCGCGTTATGCACAGGGCTATCTGATCATCGCGCGGTCGTATTTGGCGCAAGGGCTGTATCAGGACGCGCTCGATACGCTTGAAATTCCGCGCACGCTGACCGAGCGTATCCCCGAGTTCGCGCTCAATACCGACCTCGTCATGCTGCGTGCCGAAATCTATTTCGCACGCGCCGAGGCGACTGGCGGCGGGACTGCTGCGCGCGGCGACTACGAAGCCGCCGATTACGAGGCATTCTACGCGCTGTACATCAACCCGTACGAGCGGCGCGCGCACGAACTGCGCATGGACATCGCGCTGGCGCTCGGCAAGCCGGGCGACGCGGTGCTGGCGAACGATACGTACCGCCTGTACTTCCCGGACGATCCGCGCGCACTGCGCCGGTTGGGCGACGCGCGCGCCGAAGAAGGCAACCCGGACTTGGCGCTCGGCTCGTATGCCGCGGCCCTTGATGCCGACCTGCGCGACGACGGCGTGCCGGGTGTCGAATCGGCGGACATTCTGGCCGAACGCGCGACGCTCTACCTCGAACAGGGCGAGAATGCGCGCGCGCTGGAAGACCTCAACACTGCGCTGTCGATCGTGCCCGAACGACTCGACTTGCAGGTGCTTCGCATGGAGGCCGCCTTCGCCGCGGGCGATTACATCACGGCGCTGGCTGATGCCGATGCGCTGAGGGGCAGTCGGGCTGCGCCGGACTCGGTGTTCTACCTGATGGAAGCGCGCGCGCTGGTCGCCGGTACGGTCGTATCGGACGAGGAGGCGCGCACGGAAGCCATCGCAGACGCCAACAGCGCGCTGCAGCGTGTGGCCGAAAGCAGCCTCACGCGCGATCAGCGACTGGCGTACGGCGAAGTGCGCACGCGCGTCCTGCTCGAGCGCGGGTTCCCGGCGGATGCCGTCGAAGCGGCAACCCAGGCGCTGGCCGAGTTTGACTCGCCGGAGATTCGCCTGCTGCGCGCACAAGGGTGGGAGGCGCAAGGCTCGCTCGGCAACGCGCGCACCGATTACCAGCGCGTGCTCGATCGTGTGCAGGACACCGACGAGAACTTGGCGCTGTACGCCCGCGCCGGCCTCGAACGCGTGTCGATCTCGTCCACCGCGACGGCCACGGCGGTCACAGCGACGGCGATAGTGGAGCGCACGCTGACCCGTCAGGCACAGCTCACGGCGACACAAGAGGCCCGCGAACAGGCGACCGCCAACGCCATCGCGACACAAACGGCCCGCGCGCCGACCGCGACGCCGTCACGCACGCCAACCATCACGCGCACGCCGACGATCACCCGGACGCCGACGCCGCAGAACTGAGAGGACCAAAGGGCGTAAGCCCTCTGGTCTCCCTTCTCTGCGGGTTTGAGCCGCACGCGGCTCAAATCCGCGAGTAAGGAGGTGCAGGAGTGCAAACTCCTGCCGGGGATTGGGGCAGCGCCCATAGCATACGGTCTGTAAATCCGGCTAAGTCTTCGTGCCTCGTGGGGGATTCGCGCCGCCTGATTACTATTTTGAGCCCCATGCTGCACAGACGCGTGTACAATAGAGAGACCATCGGATGAAGAGCATCCTCACTCATCTATGCGTCACGCTTTCCGCTACGGACTTTCTGTGCTGGGGTTGACCAGCGCCGGTATGGGCCTCCTATCGCTCATGCCGCGCTTGAGTGCGCGTACGTGGCTACCCCAGATGGCCCTCAGCGAGTTCCCTGCCGTGCCGATCGGGGTCGGCGGGTTGGTGGCGCTGGCGGGGTGGCGCGCCCGCGTGCAGTCCGCGTATATGTTCGGCGCTGCCGGCGCATTGATGTCGGCGCATCCGCTGCGGCACGTCCGCAACGCCCACCGCAACATGAAGGCGGAAATGCAGGCGATGCTCGGCCGGCGCTACGAGACGCACATCCAGCCCGCGGCGCTTGCCCGCTGCCAGAAATATCCGTGGTCGCTGCGCCGGACGTTCAACGCGCATCGCGTGGGCCAGTACATGGTCACCGTCGACCGCGACGTGGTGTACTGCGAACGCCCGACCCGCGCGCTCAAGGCCGACATCTATCGGCCGGCATGGGTCGCGCCCGATCACGGCCCGCTGCCAGCGATCATCGTGCTTCACCCCGGCGCGTGGTCGAGCGGCGACAAGAGCTGGGTCTTCACGCCGCACGACATGACGCTGGCGCAGTCCGGCTACGTCGTGATCGATATCCAGTACCGCTTCATCGACGAGACCGGATGGCCCGGCCAGATGGACGACTGTCGCGAGGCGATTCGCTGGGTGCGCCGCAACGCCGCACAGCTTGGCGTCGATCCGAAGCGCATTGCGCTGTGGGGCCGCAGCAGCGGCGGGCATATCGCACTGTCGACTGCGTTCCGCGCGTCGGGCGACCACGCCGACACGAGCGTAAGCGCCGTGATCGCCGTTTATGCACCGTCCAACCTCGCCATGGTCGGTGAGAAGGTCGACCCGCGTGTGGAAAAGCTCATGGGTGGCGGCCTCGACGCGGTACCGGAGCAGTACGTCGACGCCAGCCCGCTTACGCATGCCGGGCCGGAGTCGCCGCCGACGCTGCTCGTCCACGGCCAGAAAGACGGGTTGGTGTACGCCATCAACAGCGAAACGCTGCGTTGGACGTTGCGTCGCCACGGCGTGCCGGTCGCGCTGCTGCGCATCCCGTGGGGCCATCACGCCTTCGACGGGCCGCCCGGCGGCTTGGGTACGCAGCTCGCGCAGTATCATATCGACCGCTTCCTCGCATGGAGCCTGTACCATGAACGATGACTTCCGCACGCGCGGGATCGAGCCGCTGGTCTTCCGTCACGCCAACGGATGGCTGAGCTGGCAGGCGGTCGTCGGCGATCTGGTCAGCCGCGGCCACCCCGACGCGCACATCCGTGTCGAGGCATCCGGCGTTGACGGCGCGGTGACGTGGGCCGCGGAAGTCGAGTGGGGGCCGAATCAGGAGCGCGTGACCGATCAGCCGTCGCTCGGCGAGGCGCTGGCAACCCTCTGGCAAGAGGTCAGCAACCATCACTGGATGTACGAGGGCGACATGGGCAAGCGGGGGCCAGCCCTTTACGGCCCGGACGAGTGGCTCG
Source organism: Candidatus Flexicrinis affinis (assembly GCA_016716525.1). Lineage (NCBI taxonomy): Bacteria > Bacillati > Chloroflexota > Anaerolineae > Aggregatilineales > Candidatus Flexifilaceae > Candidatus Flexicrinis > Candidatus Flexicrinis affinis. The sequence goes on along the minus strand of JADJWE010000010.1, from coordinate 85,517 downwards.
ACCACGATACGCTGGAGGCGCTCAACCGCATGCTCACGGTCGCCGCCGACGTGTTCGGCAGCGATTGGGCGGTGTTGTTCACGTATCACCCCGTCCAACAGCCCGACCAGCGCGTCAACAGCCGGTTGATCGCCCGCAGCGGCGATGTGGCAGTGGCTGGGCGCGGCGCAACCTTGCTCGACGCCGTGCGCGGATTGTTCCGCGCGACCGCACCGTTTTTCGCCAGCGGCACGTAAGCCGCAGCACGGCGGGACGTGGTATCCTTTTACGCGGCATCCCCTGAACCACGCAGCGGAAGAGAGACTCATGCCCAGCAAAGCCCTCGCGCTGATCGTTCATCCCGTTCGCCTGCGCATCATTCAGGCGCTCGTCCGGCGCGAACGCACGACACACCAGATTGCCGAGGCGCTGCCGGATGTGCCGGTATCGTCGCTGTACCGTTACTTGCGTCTGCTGCTCGAAGGCGGCTACATCGAAATCGCCAGCACGCGGTCGGTCAACGGCATCGAAGAGAAGACCTACCGGCTCAGCGACTCCAAGCCCGCCCTGCTCGCCGACCACGATTTCGAAGGGCTTGACAAAGCCGGCCTGCAGCAGGCGTTCTCGCTGCTCACGGGCATGATCCTGACCAGCTTTCAGGCCTATCTTGACGCCACGCCCGACCCGGACTGGAAGCGTGATCGGCTGGGCTGCGCCGAGTTCACGTTCCTAGCCACGCCGGACGAATACGACGCCTTGTGGAAACAAATCTGGAGCCTGCTGCAATCCGCCGAAGCGCAGTCGCACACAGCGGGCCGCGTGCCGCGCAAGGTCGCCATAGCGGGGTATCCCGGTGTCACAGACGCTGATAACGGCGCCTAGACACGCCCTCGCACATGCTCTGTAGATTCTTTCTTAGAATTGACGCCGCACGCACCGTGCGGGCAAGCAACGCGGGTACAATAGAAGTGTGCGCATTGGGCGCCTTTTCCAGTTAAGGCGGGGTGTCGGCGCACACCCAGTATCAAGAGGTCGACAGATAACTATGGCACGTGACTACTACGAGATCCTCGGGGTGGATCGAGGCGCGGACGAGAAAGAAATCAAGCGCGCCTTTCACCGGCAGGCTAAGCAGCACCATCCCGACGTGAACAAAAACGATCCGAACGCGGAAGCGCGGTTCAAAGAAATCAATCAGGCGTACGAAGTCCTGAGCGATCCCGAGCGCCGGAAGATGTACGACCGCTTCGGGCCGGACTTCGAGAACTACCGTCAGGGCGCGGGCCCCTCAGGCGGCGGCCCGTACGCCCAGACCATCGACCCGTCCGCGTTCGAAGACCTGATGTCCAGCTTCTTCGGCGGTCTCGGTGGCGATGCCGGATTCGGCCCGCGCCGCCGCCGCGCCCAGCCGGAAAAAGGGCAAGACATCGAGCATCCTGTCAGCGTGACATTGCGCGAGGCGTTCGAAGGCACCACCCGTTACATTACCCGCGGCGACCGGCGCGTCCGCGCGGACATTCCGGCCGGCGTGACCGACGGCACGCGCGTGCGACTGCGCGGCGAGGGCGAACCGGGCCGCAGCGCCCCCGGCGATCTGTTCCTCGTTATCACGGTCGAGCCCGATCCGCAGTTCGTGCGCGACGAAAAAGACCTGACCACCGAGGTCAAGGTCGATATGATTACCGCCATGCTCGGCGGACAAGTGACCGTCCCGCTCGTCACCGGCAGCGCCAAAATGACCATTCCGCCCGGCACGCAAAGCGGGCGCAAATTCCGCCTGTCCGGGCGCGGTATGCCCGGCGGCAAGGGCAAGCCCGGCGACCTGTACGCCCGCGTCCTGATCACCGTGCCCGAAACCCTCACCGACGAACAGCGCACACTGGTCGAAAAACTGCGCGACAGCCTGAGCTAGAGATAACCAAAGGGTTTACACCCTCTGGACTCCCTTATCTGCGGAATTGAGCCGCGCGCGGCTCAATTCCGCGAGTAAGGAGGTGCAGGAGTGCAAACTCCTGCCGGGGTTTGGGGCAGCGCCCCAAAATGACAAAGTGAGAGTGAGATGCCTGAACTGCCTGAAGTCGAGACGGTAGTACGCGGACTGCGCGGGCCGCTGGTCGGCCGGACAATCACATCGTTCTGGAACGACTGGCCGCGCACGATCGGCGCGCCCGACCCGGACTCGTTCGCGGCGCGCGTGGTCGGCCAGACCGTGCAGTCGATCGACCGCCGCGCCAAGTACATCGTATGCACGCTTGACCACGACCTGCTGATCGTCCACCTCAAGATGACCGGACGGCTGTATGTCGCGCGGCCGGATGTGGCGCACGAGGCCGACCGTTGGGTGCATGTCAAGTTGGGACTGAGCGACGGCAACGAGCTGCGCTTCAGCGACTCGCGCAAATTCGGCAAGGTGTTCCTGACCGGCGAGTTCGCCAGCATCACGCCCGGCGCGGCGGCATTGGGGCCGGAGCCGCTGGACGGTGCCTTTACGGCGGACGTATTCCGTGCGCGCATGAAGGGGCGCTCGACCGCGCTCAAGGCGCTGCTGCTCGATCAATCGTTCGTGGCGGGCGTGGGCAACATCTATGCGGACGAAGCGCTGTTCCGCGCCAAACTTCACCCGCTGCGCCGTGCCGACACGCTGACAAAAGCGGAGGCCGCGGCGCTGCACGCGACGGTGCAGGCGGTGCTGCGTGAAGGCATCGACTACGAGGGCGCGTCGGTCAACTGGTATCGCAAGCCGGACGGCACGACCGGCGAGGCGCACGAGCACTTCTACGCTTATGGGCGAGACGGCGAGCCGTGCCTTGTGTGCGGGACGCCGCTGCGCAAGATTCGCGTGGCGCAGCGCGGCACGCACTACTGCCCGACCTGTCAGCCCGAGAAACGCCCGCGCAAACGCCGCGCCGCGCGGTGACCGCACCGTCCGAAGACAGGAGGATGATCCTCATGCCAGACGACAAGAAACCGCAAGCCCCCAACCTCGATCTGATCCAGATGGTGCAGCGGGCGCGCATGCAGCACGACGCCGACGCCGTACCGAGCGAGGTCGCGGCGGTGTATTGGATCGAATGTAAGGCGGACGTGCCGACTGCTGCACCCACGCCGCGCGCCGGCGCATGGGTCATCGAGAGCGACGTCACATCTGTCGACGCCGCGTGGGACACGGTGAAGCGTGCCACGCGCGCGGGACAACTCGGCTACAAGTCGAAGGTGTCGACGGCCTCGCGCAAGGGCGAGCGCGATTCGACCAACCGCGTGATCCTCGTGTGCACGGCCGACCGCGCCGACTCTGCCGACTGCGCCCGCGTGCGCGATGCCCTTGAAGGGCTGGGGCTGGCACCTCTCCGATACGAATGAACGGCGCGTTATAATCGGCGGGTCTCGACGTTGAAGGGATTCCGCCATGCGTGATCCACAGCTTATCGCGGCGCTGCAGCGGCTGCCGATTTTCTCCAGCCTGCCCGACTACCAGTTAGCGCGGGTGGCGGGGATTGCCCATATCACGCGCCACAACCCCGGCGACATCATCTTCCGGCAGTGGGAAGTCGCGCGCGGGTTTTATATGCTGCTCTCCGGTGCCGGCCAGCTCATCCAGCAGGGGCAGGACGGCGGCCAGCGCGTTTTGGCGAACGTGCAGCCCAATCAGTTCTTCAACGATGCGGCGCTGACGCAGGAGTTGGTCGAGCAGGCGACGTTCGTGATCGTGCAGACGTCGGTGCTGCTGCACATCCCACGCGAGGCATATAGGGCGCTGCCGACCGGTGCCCCACAGCCGCAAGCGCCGATACCCTCGCCCAACGTCTCTCGCAGCAATCCGCCGGCGGCCCCTGCGCCGTCGAGCACGCCACCACAGCAAGATCGTCCGTTCAACCCCATGCCTTCGGCGCAGCAGCAGCCGGCCCAGCCGCCGAATCAAAGCCCGGTGACCCGCCCGCCGGAACCCAGCCCGAACCGTTCGACCGTCCCGACCCGGTTTCAGGAGAAGCGCCCGACGTGGCTCAACCCCGGCGAGACGCTCCGCCTGATGATCCACCGTCACTGGTGGGTGATGGTGCGGGCGGCCTTTCTGCCCGCGCTCATCCTCGCCGCAATGATCGTCGGCGCGATCCTCAGCCCGGTGCCGGTGGTCTCGATCGTGTTGGTCGGCCTCGCTGTGGTCATCCCCGGCGGCCTGCTGATCTACATCTACTTCGACTGGCGCAACGATTGGCTCGTCATCACCGACGAGCGCGTGCTGCGCGTGGAGCAGCAGGTGGCGCGCTTCAGCGTGGAGACCAAAGAGGTCGGCTTGCTGAGCGTGCAGGCCGTGCTGGCGACGCTGCGCCCCGGCGACCCGGTCTCGCGCGTCCTGCGCTACGGTGACGTCATCATCAGCACGGCAGGCAGCGCCGGCAACATCAGCATGGACTTCGTGCCTAACCCGGGCCGCGTCAAAGACTACCTGTTCCGCCAGCGCGACATGAAGGCGGTGCAGGCCGGCGTCACGCTGCCGGGCCAGCAGCAGGTCGACCACAATGACCCGCTGACGTTCCCGCCGGACGACACCGGACGCCGCATTACGCCGGCGGTCACCGGCGGCGGACTGTTCTCGATGCAGTACGTCAATCAGCGCGGCGAGCAGGTGTACCGGCGGCATCTGATGGTGTGGGCGCGCCATATTTTCTGGCCGATCCTGTTCATCCTCGGCTGCCTGTTCGTGCTGTTCTTCGGCGGACGCATCGAGGCGTTGGCCGACCTCGGCGTCATCGCGTCGATCGGCGGATTCATCGGGCTGGTGATCGGCGCGATCTGGCTGTACTTGGCAGACTGGGACTGGCGCAACGACCTGTACATCATCGGCGATCAGGTGATTACGCTGCTCTCACGCAGCCCGCTGCTGCTGCAGTTCCGCGAAGACCAGATCCTCATCCAGCGCATCCACAACATCGAGGCGGAGACGACCGGCCTGCTGCGCAGCTTGCTCGATTACGGCGACGTGCGCTTGCTGCTGCTGGGCGACGAAACGCCGAAGGTTTTCCGCGACGTGCCGGGGCCGGTCGGCGTGCGCGAGGAGATCAGCCGCCGCCAGCGTATCGCCAAAGAGATCGAGCAGCAGGTCGATGAGCAGCGGCGGATGGAGTCGTTGATGAACCGCATGCGCGAGCAGGGGATGCTGCCACAGCAGCAGCAAGGCGGCGCGCAGCAGCCGGCGAACCCAAACCCGCAGCAGCCTCCGGCGTCACCGTCCGGTCAACCGCCGATGAGGAGCCAGACTCCGCCGATTCCCCGCCGCCGAGTCTAACGATCTTGCGCGGTGGGTGAATCTCTTTTACCCTAACCGCCGTGTTTGTTAACCCATTGGAGACCCCACGGGTATGTCACGCTATCAATACTCAGGGCGGCGGCGCGGCGGCGGCGCGTGGCAGTGGACGATCATCGGCCTCGTGCTCGGGTTCGGCTGCGCGGTCGTGCTTGTGCTGGCCGGCCTGACGCTGGGCGTGCTGGCGCTCGATTTCAGCGGTCAGGCGGTTGCGGCGCGCCCGTCGCAGACTCCGTTCATCATCACGGCCTCGCCCGACCCCAACGCCCAAGCCGCAGTGCCAAGCCAGACGCCGTTCATCATCACCGCCACGCCGGACATCAGCTCGATCGCGACGCTGCCGTCGGGCGTGCTGTTCCCGACCGATACGCTCGCGCCGGTCGCCACCGATACGTTAGCCCCCGCCCCGACGACGCAGGCCTCGCCCGAAACGCAGCAGTCGACCGGCGGGACGACCGACCCCGCCGCGACCAGCGCGCCGTTGGAAGGCGGTGTGCCGCCGCAGTTGGCCGCCGTCGCTTCGCAGCTTGTGCCCGTCGAAGGCGGTACGTTCACGATGGGGACGTTCCCGGCCGAAGTGGCGCAAGCGGTGCGCGAGTGCGGCGATCAGGGCGGCGCATGCCAGACCAGCGACGCCGACGACTCGCTGCCGGCGCACGACGTCACCGTCGACAGCTTCCTGATCGAAGCGACCGAGGTGAGCTACGCGCAGTACGTCGCATTCCTCAATTACCTGCGCTCGCAGGGCCGCGATCATCGCAACGGGTGCGGCACGACCGTCCCGCAGCGCTGCACCGACACACAGGAAGAGAACGCCAACACGTACATCACGTCCGATCCGGCCAACTACTTCCTCAGCATCGACCTGATCGCCAATACGCCGGTCGTGTACGTGACATGGTACGGCGCGGATTCCTACTGCCGCGCCTTGGGCCGCCGTCTGCCGACCGAGGCCGAGTGGGAACGCGCCGCGCGCGGCGTCAGCAATACGCTGTACCCGTGGGGCAACGAGTGGAACCCGGACAACGCCAACACGTCCGGCTCGACGGATGCGCCCAACGTGCCGGTCGACGTGCAGTCGTATCCGGGCGGACGCAGTGCCTTCGGCGTATACAATATGGCCGGCAACGCCGCCGAGTGGGTGTCCGACTGGTATTCGCCGACGTACTACGGGCAGTCGGGCGGCACGTCCAACCCGACCGGTCCGCTGACCGGTGTCGAGCGCGTGCTGCGCGGCGGATCGTTCGCGTTCCGGCCGTTCTTCGCCCGCGCCGTGCACCGCCTGAACCGCGCGCCGGATCAGAAGCTGGCGTACTCGGGCTTCCGCTGTGCGGCCGACGCCAACGGCGCCAGCCTTGACAGCGTTGGCTTTGGCGCGGCGGTCACCACGCAGCCCAATCCGGTTGCGACCGTTCAGCCGTTCCAGCCGGTCGGCACGGTCGATCCGGCCAGCTTGGGCAGCATCGGCGACACCACCACCGGCGCTCAGCCCACGCTTGCGGTGACGGCGCAGCCGTAGGGGCAGGAGTCAGGAATCAGGAGTCAGGTTTAAGGGAAGGGCGGCCGGATTGGTCGCCCTTTTGCGTTGCCCCTCACCCCAACCCCTCTCCCTCGCAAGCGGGGAGAGGGGCTTATACGGGTGGCTGCATGGGTGTGCAGCGACGGGGAGAAGCAGGCACAGAGATAAGTATTTGGAACTCCATTCACCTGGATCGAGGTAGATCGATCTTGCCCGAAGAACCCGATTAATGTGATTTTCGGTCAGGCGTTCAACTCAATCACAGCGCAGAGCATTTCTTTATGGTCACCATGGTGTCCTGTATTCTAGGACGGAGCGAAGCCAAGGCCTAATCCACCCTCCGTTGTTTCCCCGCTCTTCCAAGATGACCTGTTCCTCTTCCACACGCCCCCACATGTTATCGGCGGATTTTAGCAATGTCGTGGCGTCCGTTTCCCCGCTGCTAAGTCTTCTCTCGATATCCGCAAACCAGTACAGATACTGCCGCCACCCATGGCCTACCCAAGCTTGGCCTTCAGCTATCCTGTTCTTGATTTCCTCATAATACGGATTTCTGAGACTCGCGTCAGAAAGCGCGAAGGTAGTGCGGAGGATATCCGATTCACGCAAGAACGCGAGAAGGGACTCTTCAAAGAAATACGCAACCTGTCCACTACCCTGATCTGCGTCAGCTGCCCAACGACCCTCATTGAAGCGACGCGTGTTCCAGAACTTACCTGTCGCACAAGACGTGGCTCCTGCTGCTTTCCACAATATCAACTCGCTGCTACAAAACCCGACTAGAGTATCGACCCCATTGGTCTGAAGACTGTCAATGAGGAGCATCGCACCTTTTAGTTCTTCTGTAGATGTCAATTCTCGTCGCGGATTAGCCGCCGATGACCCAAAGACTAGGTACACCCGATCAGCCCGCGACGCAGTGATGATAGAGCTTATTGATTTCACATGGCTGAAATCTGTGAGGTCACCAAGAGCAACTACTACGGTCTGAAGTACACTCACCTCAAAACCTTTTGTAGCGCGAATAAGCATTTCAGCAATCTCGTTTCCGAGACCGAAATACTCATCGGTATAACGCCGTGGCACAATCGCCGGTGTGCAGACCGCATGCGGTTCAAGTGACGTCACGGTCTGCGCCAAGGTATCTATGAGCGATGACCAACCTGAAGGCGCAGTATAATCTGTTGTTTCAAATTCGTTCGGGAAATACGACCAACTTCTCAGCTTCTCCTTTGGCGTTCTGGGATAATAGAGTTGGGGGTCGAAGATTAGCTCAAATCCCTCGCGCTTACGATTCTGCTTGATGAATGTCTCAATCTGGCTCCTAGAGTAATTCACAGGACTCAGTATGGCGCCACCGAAACTTGCCAGCTCAGTTGCGTCAACAAGGTTATCGGATTGATGTCCCATCTGGTGATATGCAACCATAAGTCATCTCGCCTTTTGCTGTTTCAGCCAAGCGATCGAAAGGTCAGCGGCCCTGCGGAACCTATCTGCGGGATAAGGCGAAACCATCTTGGCCAAAGCGTCTAGACCAGTCCTCTGTGTCCAGTCCATAAACGTCTGACTTGGCCCGCGTCTTTGGGACACTAGGTCAACAACTGCTGACATGCTAGTGTCTCCCGCTTCGCCGTAAGGATGTACACCAGTGGCGCACATGGTGAGTGTTACACCTAGCCCAAACTGATCTGATCTCCAATCAAGCATATGCTTTTCGTTATTGAGCTGTTCCGGGGAGGCATAATACGGTGTTCCAGGCCCGCGATTGTACCAGGTGTGAGTCAGTGACGTCGCGCTGAGGTCGCGCACGAGACCGAAATCAGTTATGACTGGAGATTGACCATCTGAGCCGAACAGAATATTGTCTGGTTTGAGATCGCGATGAACCAGATTGTGTGAGGCAATATGTCCTAGTGCATCAATTAACGGAACACCAATCTCTATAAGTTCATTAACTGAGAGATAGGCCTTCGCAATCCTGTCTGTCAGCCGGCCACCATCTATGAAGTCTTCAAGTAGATACGAGTATAACCTGCCATACTGTGAGACTTGGCCGATCTTTGTGCACTTAGCGATGTTCGGATGATCACAGCGCTGCATTGCTTCAACTTCCCGCTCTTCCCGTTCCGAGCGAGCCTCATTCATGTAGACTTTCAATGCGAAGTGCTCACCACGCGAGGAATATACTGAATAAGTCTCCTTAAAGGCGCCCTTTGCTATATACTTGTCAAGTCTGAGCCCGAGTTGCTCGCAAACGATTTGGGCAACGCCCCGAAGTTCATGTTGTGCTTCCATTCCCAATCGTTTCCTCTAGTAGTAGTGAGACCACCTTTTGAGTGAGCCGGGGCTGAATTGGAACACCATAGGTTGCCTCAATCAAGCACTCAAGCTCATTTCGCGAATTAATATAACACAATCCGACGGAATGCATGGCAAAATAGTGCTGATAGTCAAATATCCTTTTGGCAACACCCTTGGGGACTACTACAAAGGAATAGTGTGCAAAGCAAGTGTTTCTGTAGGCCTGATGCAACGCAATCTTCCATCGAGAGAGTTTCGCTTCGAATGCCAATACATGCCCGTCCATGTTAAGTGCGACAACATCGGTCTTCCCACGAACATAGTTGAACTCATCTAGCACAGATACACACTTCCATGTTGGTGAATTGGCGCGATCCAGTGCTTCTACTAGCGCTGACTGCAGGTCTGACTCATAGCGATACTCGAGAGAATCCGTGAACATATATTGCTCGCTTATCTACGGTTGACACGTCATATGTATCATTCAATCAATTGTAAACGTTTGATCAGATTCAAGCATAAAGAATGGCGAGTCGCTCCATCAAATGCCCAGTCGACACACAACACAGAATCAACACTTGAACAGCAGACTCATCCCGAAAAAGACATCGAATTGACTGCGATACTACCGTCAGCTATAGCACATGTCCAAATACTCGAATCACTTCAATACAACTAGCTAGAGGCATCGTGAGTCAACTTATCGGATCCCACATCCCCCTCGCCGGCCTGATCAACATCGAGACGACGCTGCGGGTCGAGCGGTTCCCGGTCGAGTACGCCCCGGCGCGCTACCCGTTCTTCGGCGTCGGCAGCAGCGTCTCCGGCGTGGGCTACAACGTCGCTAAGGCGCTCACCACGCTCGGGCATCCGGTCACGTTCCTCGCGCTGATCGGGCGGGACGCCGCCGGCGAACTCGTGCGCGGGGCGCTGGCGCAGGCTGGCATCGACGGGGCGCACGTCCGCGCCGACCTCGACGCCACGCCACAGTCGGTCATCCTCTACGACTCCGAGGGCAAGCGCTCGATCTTCGTCGATCTGAAAGACATTCAGGAGCGCGCGTATCCGGCAGAACCGGCGGCGTCGGCGCTGACGGGCGCGGGGCTGGCCGTGCTGTGCAACGTCAACTTCACGCGGCCGATGCTGGCGCAGGCGCGGGCGCTCGGCGTGCCGGTCGCCACCGACGTGCACGCCATCGGCGACCTCGACGACGCCTACAACCGCGACTACATGGCCGCCGCGTCGGTCCTGTTCCAAAGCCACGAGAATCTGCCGTGTTCGCCGGGGGCATGGATCGAACGGCTGTGGGCGCATTATCGCACGCCGCTGGCGGTCGTCGGCATGGGGGCGGACGGCGCGCTGCTCGGCGTGCTGGAGTCTCGGCAGATCGCGCACGTGCCGGCGGTGACGACCCGCCCGGTGGTCAACACCATCGGCGCCGGGGATGCGCTGTTCTCGGCGTTCATACACGGCGTGGTCAGGGGGAGCGATCCGCTCACGGCGCTGCGCAAGGCGGTGGTGTTCGCGTCGTACAAGATCGGCGTGGCCGGGGCCGCGGACGGCTTTCTCGACGCGCCGGCGCTGGACAGGCTGTGCGGCTAGAAGTCGCGCACGCAGCGGAAGCCGACCGTATTCTCATAGCTGAACGGGTCCTCGCCGTAGCGGATCGCCGCACGCAAATCCTCCGGCGAGCCGTCCTGCCACGACCCGCCGCGTTTCGTTCGCGAACCGTGCGGATCGTCGTCCGAATCGGTTTCCCGGCCATCGTCGCGGTCGTACGGATACTCCCAATGCAGGGTATACGTCCACTCCCATACGTTTCCCGCCATGTCGAGCGCCCCGACCCACGACGCGCCTTCTGGCCGGGTCCCGACCGGCGCCGTGCGGTCGCCGGACGTCTCGGCAAAGATGACCAGCTCCGGGACGAACTCGTTACCCCACGGGAACACCCAGCTTTCCGGCCCGCGCGCGGCGTATTCCCACTCGGCCTCGGTGGGCAGGCGTGCATCGCGCATCTCGCAGAACTCGACCGCCTCATACCACGAAATCTGTTCGACCGGGCGTATCTCGCCGCCGAAGGCAGGCGGTTCTTCCTGTTCGCCACCCCACGCACCGAATTGCTCCTGCGTCACCTCCGTGACGTCAATCCAGAACGGGGTATCGAAGCACACCGGCGTGATGGGGACTTCGTCCTCATAGAAACCTTCCATGCCCATCTCGAAGCATCCCACCGGCACAAGCGCCATCGGCACGCCGTCGATCTCGCGGATGATCGGCTCCCACTCGCGATTGCGTGCCACGCCGGCGAACGTCATCTCCGGGAATTCGCCGGGGTGTTCGGGCTGCGGCTCACCGCCGGCCAGTCCGAGCGACGCCAGCAGGTCCGGGTTCTGCCTGACCGTCTCGACGGCGACGACCAGCACGATCACGGCGAGGAACGCGAACATCAGCCAGCCACCCCGGCGTGACGCTTCAACCGGGTGCGGTTCAGCGCGCGCTTGTTCCGGCGGCGCTGGCTCGACGGCGACCTGCGCGTGCGTCCCGGTGCGTTTGGCCTCGAGTTGGGGCGTCTCGACGTCCTGCGTGTCGGTCGGGCGCGGCGGTTCGTCAGGGATGTCTGGCTTGGGGGTGGCGTGGTCCCACAGCGGCGGTGGCGGTTCGGTATGTGCGGCGGCGTTCGCCAGCGCGAGGTTCACGGCGGCGGCAAGGCGCGCCACGGACGGCCCGTGCATGATGCCCTGCTTCATGTCCACGTACTGCAAGTCGGCCAGCTCGTCGGACAGCCGCGTGCGGTCGCGCACTTGCACGGTCAGGACGATCTTCTGCAGGCGGCGCGCTTCCTCAAATTCCGCCTGACAATACGGCGACGTCACCGACTCGTTGGAGAGCAGGTAGATGAACACGTCCGCCGCGGCGATCTGCCTGAGGATCTCCTGCCACCATACCTGCGTGCCGGTCAGGTATCGGTCGTACCACACGTAATGAGTCGGTGCTGGAGCAAGGTCGTTCTGCAGGAGCGAGACAAACTCTTTCGTGAACGTCTCGTCCACCCGGCTGTAGCTCACAAAGAACTGTGCCATGCCGCACCACCCGTGAGTCATCGTCCGTTGTTTCCAGTATACTCGTCTTCGGCGAGTCGGGCGGGCGTTCGCCTACTTACGGCAGGCGCTAGCGCGGAAATGGAAATGCGCTTATTGTGTCCATAGCACCTGATCACGTAAGGGGTTTTGTTATGCGTTCCGCCATCCTCGTCTGGCTGCTGCTTCTCTCGCTGGTCGTACCCGTGGCCGGACAATCGCCGCGCGTGGTGTTCGTGGTCGATTCGACCAAGGACAAAGCGGACGACAATCCCGGCGACGGCACCTGTGCCGACTCGAAAGGCCGGTGTACCCTACGCGCCGCCATCATGGAGGCCAACGCGCTGGCCGGTGACGATCAGATCACGCTGCCGGCCGGCACGTATCTGCTGACCAAGGATGCGTCTGACGAAACCGGCGGCGATCTCGACATCACCGACGGCGTGACCATCACCGGCGACGACCCGGCGACGACGATCATCGACGCCAGCGGATTAACGACGCCCGATCGCGCCGTCCACATCGACGCGGCCTTGGCCGTGTCGCTCGTCAACCTGACGATCACCGGCGGCAACGTCGTTGACAACGGCGGCGGCATCCTCACCGAGAGCGTGACCTCCCTCACGAGCGTCGTTCTGACGGGAAACACGGCCGGCGAAGGGGGCGGCGTCAAGTGCATTTCGTGCGGCGGTCTCACGCTGCAAGGCGTGCGCCTGTACAAGAACACGGTGACCGGCGGCGGCGGCGGGTTATACGTCGAAAGCAGCTTGCTGTTCGCAGATACGGTCGTTATTGCGGACAACACGTCCGAGGGCTCCAGCGGAGGCGCGTCGCTGTTCGGCGTACAAGCCAACATCAACCGGCTCACCCTCGACGGCAATACGGCTGTGTTCGACGGGGGCGGCCTCCGCGCCGATACCACGCTAATGACCGCAACCGACCTGCTCGTCACCGGAAACACATCGCAAAATCACGCGGGCGGAATTGAACTGTACAACTCGGACGTCCAGATCGTCGATGCGCTGTTTACCCACAATACGACGGCCATCAACGGCGGCTCGATCTACGTGGGCAGCAGTTCAGTCAGCTTGGCCCGGGTGAGCATTTTGGACAGCGTAGCCGCGAACGGCGGCGGTTTGCATGCCAGCTTCAGCGATGTCGCCGTCATCAACTCGACCATCGCGCGCAACTCGGCCACCGCCGGCGGCGCGATCTTTATCCAAAACCCGCCCACTGAGACGAAGTCGTTTGGGCTCCTGAACAGCACAATCTATTCGAACACGATCACAGGCGGCGCAGTGGACGAAGCGGGCGGCATCGACGCCGAGTTCCTGCGCGACGGCACGCTCACGCTGTATAACACGATCCTTGCCGGCAACGGATCGCGCGAGTGCATCGGCACGCTGACCAGCATGGGCGGCAACCTGCTGCCGACCTCCGACGCGACGTGCACGTTTGCCGCGCAGCTTAGCGACACCACCGGCGTGACCGATCCCCAGCTCAACCCGGTGATCCTCGACGCCCCGACCGGTCTCGCTGCGATCTATGCACCGCAGCCCGCCGGTGCGGCCAGCAACGCCGGAGACAATGCGACCTGCCTGAATATCGATCAACGCCAGCTTGCCCGTCCGAACAACGGAGCGAATCCGTGCGATGTCGGCGCTGTCGAAGGGATGGCCGTCACACCGCTAGTCAACGGCAGCATGGAGGACGGCGATGACGACGGCGTGCCGGATGGGTGGACGGGAAGCGACCTAAGCGGCGACAAGGTCAAATGCAACAAAGTTGACAAGACCTTCGCGGTGCTCGACGCATGCGCGATGCGGTTCAAGGATTCTACCGGCAAGCTCAAGCAGACGGTCACGCTGCCCGTCGCATATACGGGCGCGCTGGAGTTCGGCGCGCTGATCGACACCGGCTCGACTCTCGTCTCCAAGCCGGTCAAGATTACGGCCAAAGATGCCGCCGGCGACACGTTGTTCAAAGCACACCTTGAGCCGGAAAGCCCGACCTACGGCTATGAGGTGATCAAGGCGACCACGTCGATTGGCACCGACATCAGCGAGATCAAGGTGATCGTCAAGTACGGCGAAGACAGCGGCAAGATGTACGTCGACGCGGTATGGGTCTGGCCAGCGCTCGGCCCGGTGCCGCGCGCCACGATGGAACGTGGCGCGATCCTGCCGCCGCCCGCCGCACCCGATGGCTTCCGCGGGAACAACTAGATCATCGAGGCGGGGCGTGCTGCGTGCCGGTGCGCCCCGTTCGGAACTTGCGTATTCACCCTGCGGAGGATCGTGGCGTTCACGATCCTCCGCATGTGTCGAGTTGGCCTAGCCGCGGCGCAGCTCGAACTTGATCGTCTCGCTGCACTTCACGGTCTCGTTGCCGAAGTGGAAACGCGTCTCACCCGCGAGCAAATCCGGGGAGATCGCCGTCACGTGATAGGAGAAGTTGCGCCCGTCGGGCTGCGTAGCCGCCGCGGTGTAACGGTTGTCGCCCGTCAGCACGAAGTCGATAGAGCCGTTCTCGTCCACCGAATACTCGACCCACTCGCCCGTCATGGTGAATGAGCGCTGGTTCGAGGCGAACGCGAGGTTTACGTCCCACGAGAGCTTGTCCATGATCTCGAGCGTCTGATCCTCGAACGTCGAAGTCACGAACGCAGGCGTGACGCACGAGTAGATGAACTTCTCTGCGAAGTAGATGCGCCATGCGCCGCCAGCGACCGTCGTCGTCACTTCGGCGTTTGCCGCCGCCGCACTGTTCAGAATGGGAATGAGCGGCGGGGCAATGGCTGCCGCCACCGCCTCGCAGTCGCCGCTCTGGTCAGCATCATCCGCCGCAATCCAGAGCTCGGCCGCGCTGGTGCCGGGATCGACCGCCTCCTTGTCCAGTTTGAACCAGACGGATCCATCCTCTAGGGTCGTCGCGCCGACGACTGCGAATTCCTCGCCGACCCGCAGGAACAGAATGGCCGTACGGTTCTCGCCGGGGCCGACGCGCACCGTGACGGAGCGCGCCGTGTCGGTGCTGACGAAGCACGTCAGTTCGCGCGGCTCGGATGTGGCTGTAGCCGTTGTCTCAGGTGCGGTGGTTGTGGGTTCGGGTGTTGCGGTGGTCTCTTGCGCGGCAGTTGACACGGCAAGACCGAGGATTGCGAGGAAAACGACAGCCAAGACTCTGAATCTGGACATGCCCCAAACTCCTCGAGAATAAGTATTACCCGAGCGATCCTGCCATTGTACATTCGAACTGAGTTTACGGCGCAACTAATATGGGGTCGGGCGTGTTGACCGCGTCGTACTCCGTACTAATCCGCGGCGGCTTGGAGGTGCGCCGCATCGGCAAGCTGCACCATTTCGAGGTACGCGCCCACCTGCCGGAAGATGGTGACGCTGGTGTTCTCGATCCACTGTAAGTCCATCGGATGTGCAACGACCTGCGGGAAGTGGTGATGCAGGATACCACGCACGCTCATACCGTGCGCGCCGACCAGAATGTGCGTCCCACGGCCGTCGTCGAGCAGGCGCTGGACGGCGCCCGCCGCGCGCTCTGCCATCTGCCCGCGCGACTCTCCGCCCGGGAACACGAAGCCGAACCAGTCGGTGTTCATGCCGGTCACTGCGTCGGGATACTGCGCGCGAATTTCGTCCCACGTCAGTCCCTCGAAGACGCCGGCGTTGAATTCGCGCAGGTTCGGATCGGTCTCGACCTCGATCGGCCTGCCGCCAAGCGCAATCTTGACCGTCTCAACGGCCCGGATGCTGTCGCTGCTCACAGCACGGTCGAACGGGATGTCACGCAGGGCGCCGGCCAACAGCCGCGCCTGCTCGCGCCCGATGTCGTTCAACGGGATGTCGGTGTGGCCCTGCCACCGGAACTGGGCGTTCCAGTCGGTTTGGCCGTGGCGGACAAGGTAGAACGTACGCGTGGCGGGCGGCATTTCGATCATGAGCAGTCTATCCTCTCGATGCTGGATAGCATTGTTGCAACCAAGACCGCCTTGCTGCAAGACCCAGTCCGGTTAAGGCGTAACGAGCCTCGCATCCCCGCAAACGGCATACCGGGCGGCCCGCTGGGTCGCCCCTACCGGCGGCATCGACGTGGATTTCCCGGACGCGGCGGTGCCGTGTCCATTCGCACAGTATGCGGCGCACGTGAAAGCCCCTCGCCCTGAGGGAGAGGGGTTTGGGATGCGGTTTCGGAGGTAGGGATTTAGGGGTGCGGTCAGGCAGCAATGCAAAAGGGCGACCCGCTGGGTCGCCCCTACGACCCATCTCTGTGTGATCGGTGCCTGTACTTCCTCATCACCCAGCACTTTTTCCTCACCCCACGATGCGCTTGACGGCCTCGTTTATCGCGTTGGCGCCGAACGTCACCGCGCCGACCGGGATGCGCTCATCGGCGGCGTGGATAGTGGCCGAGAAGTTGAAATCGGCCGGCAGGTTCATGGGCAGAAAGCCGTAGGTCTGGATGCCGAGCTGGGCCAGAATGCGCCCGTCGGTCGCGCCGCTGACCATGTACGGCACCGGCACCGCGCCGGGTTCAGCGTCGCGCAGCACCTGCGCCAGCGTCTCGAAGTGCGTCAGGTCGGGGTCGCCCAGCACGGTCGACGGTTCGGACATATCCGGCACCAGTTCGACCGTATCGTCGCCGATCAGCGCGCGTACCTCGGCCTCGAACGTCTCCGGCGACACGCCGGGCAGCACGCGCCCATCCATCCGCAGCGTGATCTCCGACGGGATCACGTTGATCTTGCTTCCGCCGCTGACGATGGTCGGATTCACGGTGTTGTGCAGCATCGAGTCGAGCACGCGGCTGATGCGCGGGTCGAGCTGATCGAGCAGTGCGTCGGTGCGTACCGGGTCAAGCAAGCCGCGCAGCGCACCGCCCATCGGCTCGCCGACGTGCGCCGCCATTGCCTCGATCATCGCCTGAACGACCGGCGTGATGTGCACCGGCAGGCGCGCGCCGTCCATACGGCTGAGGATGCGCCCGAGCTTGCTCATGGCCGTGCCGAGGTACCGCTGCGCGCCATGCCCGCCCGGGCCGCGGATCGTCGCGCGCAAGGTGTGGACGTAGCGCTCGGTCAGCATGATCGGGTAGAAGCGGTGCCCACCAAAGTCCATCGGGAACGCGCCGAACTCGCTCAGGCAGTAGGCCGCATCACCGATCAGCTCGGGATGCTCGCGCACGAGGAACTTGGCGCCCGCTTCACCACCGACCTCTTCGTCCGACGCGAGGCACAGGATCAGGTCGCCGCGCAGGTCGCGCTGTTCGGCGTGGGCGCGCAGAAAGGCCGCGATCATCATTGCATCGCCGCCCTTCATGTCCAGCGCGCCACGGCCCCAGATGTACCCGTCGTGAACTTCGGCGGCGAACGGCGGATGTGTCCACGTCTGCCCCTCGGTCGTCACGACGTCGACGTGCCCGTAGAGCAGCAGCGGCGGCGCCTCGCCCCGGCCTTTCAGCCGCGCGACGAGGTTGGCGCGCCCCGGCGTCTTGCTGACGATGGTCGACTCGACACCGTTGGCTTGAAGCAAATCGGCGACCCATTCGATCAACGCCGCCTCGTTGCCGGGCGGATTGGTCGTGTCGAAGCGGATCAGGTGCTGCAGCAGTTCTTCCGGGCGCGTGTAGAGGTCGTTCATGGTGGCTCTTTCTTAAGAGATCAAATGCATACGCGGAGGCTTCGCCTCCGCACCTCCACAAGGGGTTTGCACCCCTTGACCCCGTTACTGCGAATTCGGCATGCCGGCGGGCATGCCGAATTCGCGGAAGGGGAGTCCAGAGGGCGAAAGCCTTCTGGCGGGGTTTGGGGCAGCGCCCCAAGATTCTGCTACGGCGAGTCGACGCCGCCGGGCTGCCACAGTTGGATCGGGTTGCCCTCCGGGTCGTTCAGTTGGGCGAAGCGCCCGTTGGGATACTCGTTTTCATCGACGGTGACGGTGTTCCCGTTCGCACGTAGTTGAGCGACCATCGCGTCGAGGTCGCGCACGCGGAAGTTGAACATGAACGGCGCGGTCGAGCCGACAAAGTCGGTGTTGTCACGTTCGAACGGCTCGAAGATGGTGGTGCCGGCGGTCTGCCGCCACGGCTGTTGGTCGTAATCGCGCGGCGGGTAGTCGATGCCGAGATTGTCGTGGTACCAGCGCATGAGGTCGGCCGGTTTGTCTGCGCGGAAGAAGAATCCGCCGAATCCGAGTACTTTCTCCATAATCAGTTCCCCGTTGGCTTGACGGTCGGGACAGTGCTTGTCGAACTGGCGTTGTTGAGCAGACCGGTTGGCCGGCGCACGCTGCGGATGTGGGCTAGCGCCTGCGCGGCCGCGTTGGTGATCGAGTCGAAGTCGCCACGTTCGACCCACATCTTGGGCGTGAGCGCACTGCCCATGCCGACCAATGCCGCGCCGGCGCGGAACCACGCTGTCAGGCTGTCGCGGTCGACGCCGATGCCGCCGGACGGCATCATCTTCGACCACGGGCGCGGCGCCAGCACCGCCTGAATGAAGTCCGGCCCGCCCACGGCGTTGCCGGGGAAGACCTTGACGATCTCCGCGCCGTATTCCTCGGCCAGCGCGATCTCGGTGACGCTGCCGCAGCCGGGGATATAGGCGACCTTGCGCCGGTTGCACAGGCGCGCGGTCTCGATGCTGACCGACGGACCGTCAACGAAGTTGGCCCCGCGCGAGAGGTACAGTGCGGCCATCTCCGGGTCTTCGACCGCGCCGACGCCGATGATCATCTCGGGGCACGTTTCGGCCGCTTTGCTCATCAACACGCTGAACACGTCCACCGCGCCGTCGAGCCGATGGGTGAACTCGAACGTGCGACATCCGGCGCGGTAGAGCGCCTCGACCACCTTGAGCGTGACGTCCGGCGAGGCATGGTAGAACAGCGGCAGCAAGCCATCGTTCAACATCGTTTGATACACATGAAGTCGTTCAAAGCGCGCCATCGATTCTCTCCCAGTTTTCCAGTGCGGCGGGGCCGCGCGGCTCATGCGTAAATGACGGTGCGTTCCAGAAATGCCAGTACGGCCTTCAAGTAATGATCGATGGTCTCCGGCTTGCGGAAGCCGTGACCTTCGCCAGCGTAGATATGATACTCGACCGGCACGCCGCGCGCGCGCAGGATGTCGACCATCTTGTCGGACTGATTCTGCGGCACGACGGTGTCGTCCGCGCCCTGAAACACGATCAGCGCGTCGTGGATCTTGTCGGCGTGGAACAGGGGCGAGCGGTCGCGGTAGCGCGCCGCCGACTCCGGCAGCGGGCCGAGCAGGAAGTCGGAATAGCGCGCCTCGAACTTGTGCGTATCCTTGACCAGCGCGAATTGATCGCTGACGCCGTACAGGTTGACGCCGGCCTTGAACGTGCCCGGATAATCGACCAACGCCTGCAAGACGGCGTATCCGCCCGCGCTGCCGCCGAGAATGATCGCCTTGTCCGCGTCGGCGCGGCCCTGCTGTGCCACGAACGCCAACCCGTCGAGCGCGTCGGTCAGGTCGATGTCGCCCCACCGGTGGCGCAGCATGTTCATGTACTCGCGGCCGTAGCCGACCCCGCCGCGGAAGTTGAGCGCCAGCACGGCGAACCCGCGCGTGGCGAAGAACTGCGTCTGTGCCTCGAAACGCGGCTGAACGGCCGAGGTCGGCCCGCCGTGCATCAGCACGATCACCGGCGGCAGGCCGGGCGACTCGTAGCGCAGGTTCGTCGGCGGGTAGAACAGCGCGTGGCTCTCCTCGCCGTCGCGGGTTGGGAACGTGAGGTGGTCCGGCACGCTAAGCGCCCCCGGTGCGAACACGGTGTGCATGGTGCGCTCGTGGATGCGCAGATCGCCGCCCTCGAGGTCGCACGAGATGACGACGTTCGGGTGCTCCGGCCCGCTGGCGATGGCCGCAACCCGCCCGCTCGCGCCCACGCCGATCTGCTCGAAGTAGACGTACGGCGAGTTCTCCAGCAGGCGCGTTTCGCCGCCGCCGTCGAGTTCGATGCGCCACAGGCTGTGCCGGACGTCGACGCTGCGCCGCGCGATGATCGCCCGGCTGTCCGGCGTGAAGGCGAAATAGCGCAGGCCGCTGACCCACTGCGGGCCGCCGTATTCGGCCTCGCCGCCGGTGACGCGCCGGGTCGCGCCAGTTGCGAGGTCGTGCACGTAGATGTGCCACCATCCGGTCTCGTCGCTGATGTACGCCAACAGGCGGCCATCGGGCGAGAACGTGGGCTGAATAGCGGAGATCTCCGGTCCGCCGGCGATGGTGCGCACGTCGTCCATCTCGAGCCGATCGTTGAGCGTGAGCAGGTGGATTTCACACCCGTCCCACGGCATGTTGGGCTGATCCCACGTCATGAGCGCAATGCGCTGCCCGTCCGGGTGCCAGACCGGGTTCATCACGAAGTCGCCGGGGGCGTACAGCTTGCGCGGGAACTGCTGCGCGGCCAGATCGGCCAGCACGAGCGCGTCGCCGTTCTCGTAGGTGAAGCCGTAAGCGACCGTCTCGCCATCCGGGGAGAGGGCGAGGCCGCCGGGGCCGCCGAAGCCGGGCGTGACCGTGCGCACCGCGCCGCCGTCCACGGTGGTGCGATACAGCCGCCCGCCCGTGCCGGCGAATACGACCGTGCCGTTCGCGTGCGTCGCCAGCGCGCCGCCGCCGTAGGCGATCTTGCCGGACGCCATCTTGCCACCGCCGATCTCGAGCGGGGCGTCGGCGCCGCGTTGGGCGTACAGGCTGTGCTGCGCGCCGTTCTGGATGTGCCACACGAGCGTGTCGCCGGCCCACATCACGTCGTTGAGGCGCGCGGCATTGGCGACCAGCGCGGTGGTGACCGGGCTTTGCCATGTGCCGTAGGATGCGCGGAGTTTCATGATCGATCGTGCCTTCCGGTGCGCCGGACGAGTCCGTCTATTCTATCGCGTCTGGGGGTTGCGGGCATGGTGGGGGGTAACATGGCCCCGGACAATGTACGCGTTGTCCCAGAGTCGCGCATATCGTCGCGGTCGTAACAGGTCGCATATCGTCGCGGTGTGGTTAGGGACAGGATACATCCTGTCCGCGTGCGATGAACTCCGGACGCCCCGGCGGACGCGATGTATCGCGTCCCTACAACACGCGCGGAGATTGCGCAAACGGGCCGAACCCCCGCCCCCCCAACACCCCCTCTGTGTCCTCCGCATCCTCTGTCGTTCAATCCCTGCTCTTCCACCTTCGCGCCCGCGCAAGTAGCGCGTAATGCGACTCTACACTACCATCGGAGTATCCGAACCCCGACCTTCCGGTGCCCGATCGTGGATCAGAAAACGGTCTTCATCTCTTACCGCCGCTCCGCCAGCAAACATCTGGCACGGTCGATCTATCAAGACCTCAAGATGAACGGCTGGGACGCGTTCCTCGACGTCAACACCATCGACAGCGGCGATTTCGACCGCATCATCCTCAACCAGATCGGCGCGCGGGCGCACTTCGTACTGCTGGTGTCGGCCGGCGCCATGGAGCGCTGCACTAACCCCGACGACTGGCTCCGGCGCGAGATCGCCGAGGCGGTGCGGCTCGGGCGCAATATCGTGCCGATCCTCGACGAAGGCGCCGACCTCGAGCGCGAGCTGCGCTATCTGCCGGACGACCTGCGCGAGATCATCCGCCGCAAGAACGGCCCGCCGTTCTCGCATTACTACTTCGAAGCGACGATGGAAGCGCTGCGCACACGCTTCCTCAAAACCGACGCCGACATCGAGATCACGGCCGTCCCCAGCGAAGACGAGGACGAGGTTCGCCGCCGCCTGGACGATGTCGACCGCGAGACGCGCGAGACCAGCATCATGGTGCTGCCGGCGCCGTTTCTGTGGGTGCCGGTCCCCGGCGACTCCGGCAAGGCGTGGACGGGCGAGCCGTTCGCGATCGCCAAGTATCCGGTCACCAATGCGCAGTACCAGTTGTTCGTGGAAGCCGGCGGATACAACAGGATGACTGGTGGACGAACGCCGGATGGCAGGCGCGCGCCGCCGAAAAGTGGAGCGGTCCGCGCTTCTGGCATGAACCGGAGTGGTCGGTGCCCGATCAGCCGGTGGTGGGCGTGAGCTGGTACGAGGCAGTCGCGTTCTGTCTCTGGCTGAGCAGCACGACCGGCGAGTCGATCATGCTGCCGACCGACCCGCAGTGGCAGTACGCCGCGCAGGGCGACGACGGCCGTGCTTATCCGTGGGGCGATGCGTGGGACTGCGGCAGGTGCCGGAATTCGGTCGCGCCGTGCGAGTCCGACGCCGCGTCGATCGTCACCGCGTACGAAGGCAAGGGCGACAGCCCGTTCGGGGTGGTCGATATGGCCGGCAACGTATGGGAGTGGACCGTCACCGACTACGACTCCAACAGCGGCGATCCTCACGCCGAGGCCAAAACGCGCATCCTGCGGGGCGGCTCATGGGACGACGGCAAGCCGGAGATTTTCCGCTGCGATCACCGCAACCGCTTCGGCCCGAACCTGCGCAGTTACTTCAACGGATTCCGCGTCTGCCGATCCGGCGGGCCAGCGGGGTAGTCCGCCACGTCGCTGTGTGGGGTGACCACCGCACGTCCTCAGTCCTTGTGCGTGTCGATCCCGAACTCCGGCAGATCGATATCCCACCAGCTTGCCGGGTCTTTCTGAATCCCGTAGCCGAAGGCGTCGTCGAGGTTGCGGGTGAGGTTGTCGAGCTCGGGATACGCGGCGATCTGCATCCGCACGAGATCGTGCATGAAGCTGCGGTTGGCCTTGGAGAAGGGGCAGACGGAGAAGCAGATCCCGCAGTTGGTGCCGAGTTCCTCGAGCCAGTAGCGCTTGCAGCGCAGCGAATCCTCGAACCACGCCTGATGGCCACGGCTGTTCCACTCGCCGGCAGGCTCCCACGTCGGGTCGGTCTCGAAGCTGAGCGCGCTGGGCGGACAGGCTTCTGCGCACTTCTTGCACACGCGGCAGAAGCGTGCGATCCCGGCGTCGATGGGGGTATCCGGCACGAGCGGCAGGTCGGTGACCAGCTTGAACAGCCGCACCATCGGCCCGAACTCCGGCGTGATGACCCGGTTCAGGCGGGACAGCTCGCCCAAGCCGGCCAGTACGGCAAACGCCGGTGCAATGCCGAGACCGTTTAGCCGAGCCTCGCCCAAGCCCTGATAACCCAACCCGCGCAGGAATTCCTGCGTGTTATTCTGGATCGTCAGGCCGCGCTGATACGCTTCGGCCGTGGACATTTGGGCGATCTTTGTCGGCGCGCGGCGCAGCGCGATCTCCGACATCTGCACGGCGTACACGACGGCCCAGCGCGCGCTGTAAGGAATGACACGCTTCTCGTCGTCCTCATACGCCTGTTCGACGTTCTCGAACTCGATCCGCTTGCCGTCGTTGTCGACCCCGTAGATCAGCTTGCGGGTGCGGTCGTTGAGCTCCACGACGCCGACGAGGGCCGCCCCCATCTGCTGCATGGCGACCTTGAGGATACGGGTATTCTCCTCCGGCGTGCCGTGCCAGCGCTCGACCCCCATATCTTCCGGGCGCGGCGAGCTGCGCGGGCCCAGAAAACTACGCGGCGTCAGATCGCGCGCATTCCGAAACGCGTTGGAGAGCGCGATGTCCTTATGCGTATACCCCGGCTCGTCAGCGATCATCCGGGCCAACGCATTGGCGTCCGACAACGCTTCGAGCCGCCCGTTCTCATCGGCGCTGGCGTAGCGGCCCAGCCCGTCGGTAGCAAGATTATTCGACGCCGCGTTGAAGGGCTGAATGGCGTCCCAATCGATGCTGGTCGTCGGCTCGCTCACCTGACGTACCCACCACGGACGGCGCGTCACGCCCCCCGACATCGTCGTCCCGAGCGTTTTGCCCGCTGCGGTGAGTCCGGACACTCCGGCGACGCCGATCGCCGCGCCAGTCATGCCGATGTTCTTGAGGAAGCTGCGACGGCTTAATCTAGAGTTGCTGCCGGCTGTCATCGTCCTGCTCCTTCACGTCCCGGTCGGTCGTCGTCGCGGCTGAAGGCCGGTAGTTTTCGTCACGGTAGCGGTTGCGCGCGTCCGCCCCGCGCATCACCTGCACGACGATCCCGCCGGACAGCAAGCCGAGAAACAGCGCTCCTACGACGACCGCGGCCTGCGATTCAAGTTCGCCAATGCTGGCAACGGTGTACTCGAAAAGGATCGCCAGCAGAACAACCCAAATCGCCAGCCCCATCCACTCGGCGAGGCTGCGCCGGCGCACGCGGACAACGTGGTGGTTCGCTTGCGGGGGATGCGGCACGCTCATTTCGACTCCAGCATCCCGTTCTTGAGCGCGTATTGAACCAGCTCGGCGCGGCTCTCTAGCTGCAGTTTGTCCATCAGGCGCTGCCGGTAAGTGTCGACCGACTTCGGGCTGATGAACAGCAGCTCGCCGATCTCCCTGCTGCTGTAACCCAGTGCCGTCATCACCATGACTTCGCGCTCGCGTTCGCTCAAGAGGTCGAGGCCGGACGGCGGAGCCGCCCCGGCGTCGTCGCGATCCAATTCGCGGTAGTCGTGCATGAGCACTTGCGTGGCTTCCGGCGTCAGGTAATTTTGGCCGGATGCCACGGCGCGGATCGCCTTGATCAGTTCGGTGTCGGCGCTGCTTTTGAGCACATAGCCGGCCACGCCAGCCTTGACGACATGCCGGATGTACTGCGATTCCGCGTGCATCGTCAACACCAGTACGCGCGTCTTAGGGTGTTTGCGGATGACCTGCTCGATGATGTCGATGCCCTTGACGTTGGGCATCATCAGGTCGAGCACGAGAATATCCGGCGTCTGCTGATCGACGATTGCGAGGGCCTCGGCCCCGTCGCCTGCCTCGCCGACGACGGTAATGTCCGGCTCGGCGTTAAGCAGGACGCGCAGCCCCGCCCGCAGCACGGCATGATCGTCTGCCAAGACAATGCGTATCGTCTTATCCGACATGGCGACTCTCCACCAACTCTCCTTCAGGAACGTCCAGTTCCACGTCGATTCGCGTGCCGCGACCACGCCCGGACTGGAGGTGGAAGCGCCCGCCCAGCAGCTCGATGCGCTCCTGCATGCCCAACAGGCCCAACCCGCGCTCTTTGCCGGACATCACGGTATCCGCGTCGAACCCGCGCCCGTCGTCCTTCACCGACGCGCGAACCGTGCTGCCCTCGCGCGCGATCATCACGTCGACGTGCTTGGCTTCGGCATGGCGCAGTACGTTCGTCAATGATTCCTGAATCACGCGATATAACACGATCTCCATATCGCGGGGCAGACGAACGTCGTCCATGTGATGCGTCTGGAAGTCAACCGCGATGCTGGACTTTCCGGCATAGTCGTAGATGTAACCCTCCAGCGCAGAGACCAGCCCGAGGTCGTCGAGCGCCGCCGGCCGCAGCGCCGCTGCCAGCCGCCGGACTTCTTGCAACGTCTGTTGGGTCAACTGCCGGATGCGGCTCACGCGCGCATGGATGTCCGTGACATCGCCGCTTTGCTCGAGGATCTTGAGCTGTACGAGCAGCGACGTGAGCGCCTGACCGGTCTCGTCGTGCAGCTCGCGGCTGATGCGCTGGCGCTCTTCCTCCTGCGCTGACACGACTTTGTTGAGCAGTTGAAGGCGCAGGCGTTCCTTACGCCGCAGTTCTTCCCACAGTTGATAATTCTGAACCGTCACGCCGATCTGGTTGCAGATACCGCTGACGAGCTGCCGGTGCAGCTGCGACGCGCGGTACGGATCGTCGTGGAGCAGGACCAGCATGCCGAGGCGGCCGGCTTGCGCGTGGATCGGGGCCAGCAGCAGCGTTTGCTTGCCCAGCTTGCGGCTCTGTTCGGCAAGCTCCGGTGCGCGGTGGGTCTGCTGCTCGACGGCCACGACGACGAGGCCGCCCCAGTCGAGCGACCGGTCGTCATGCTCGAACTCGTAGGTCGGCAGGCACTCGCGCGCCGCGTCGACAAACTCGTCGGGCAAGCCTTGGCTCGCGCACAGCGAGAGATCTTCCCCCGCAAACAGCACGATCAGCCCAGCCGACGCGCCAACGTTGGTCATGGCCTGACGGAGACCGGCGGACGCGACGTCGTCGATGGCAAACGACTTGCTTGCCATGTCGGCCAGCTGATAGAGGACGGCGAGTTCTTGATTGCGGTGTACGAGTTCGGTGTTGGAGCGCTCAAGCTCGCGGTAGGACGCGTCGAGGCTCGCAATCATATCGTTGAAGGCGCGGCCCAATTCGCCGATTTCGTCGGAGGCCCACACCGGCGCGCGAATAGACAGATCGCCGTCTTTGACCTTGCGGGCGACGAACGTCATGTCGAGCAGCGGGCGCGTGAGAAACCACGTCAGGAACGAACCGATCCCGAGGCCCAGCAGCGCCGCGGCGAACGTAATCAGGGCGACCGACCGCATGCCGACGCCCATCGCCTGCGCGACCCGCTCCTCGCTGAGGAGGTAGGACAACCATCCGCCCAGTTGATTGGACACCCACCATGCGATGGTGAGACCCAGAATCAACAACGGGGCGACGATGATCCCCATGATTTTCTGACGAAGCGGAACCCGCCCGGCCCACGACCAGAACGCGCCCCATACGGTGAACTGTCTCAACGCCGTGCCCACGCTTTTCCCTTGCCTCTACTGTATCTGTCCTGCGCGGCATGGGTGTAGTGACGTTTGTCCCGGTTTCGGCGTTGCGATCATGACATCCGCATGGCGTAGACGGCGTACCGTGACATGAGCACAGGCCGGCAGATGTGGCCCGAAGGGCTTAGTCCCCGGGCTGATACTCGTAGGTCGGGCGCTCGTAGACGAGCTCAAAGCCGGTGCGCAGCATATTGTGATACGACGGGTTGGGGGCGTCTGGTGTCTCCACATCGGTTTCTGTTGTGAACCAGCGACAGCCGAGATCGATACCGTCACGAATACGCTGGGCCATGATGGCACCCTGCGCGCCGCGCCGCCGGTACTCCGGCAGGGTGGCGCCGCTGTAGAGACCGCCTACGTCTCCCGACACGTACAGAAGGCCCGAACCGGCAGGCGTATCGCCGTCATACGCGATATAGCCGTGGAAATTGGCCTGATCAAACAAGCGTTCCGCCATGATCTCGTACCAGTCCGGCATTCCGAACGCGTGCCGATTGACCTGTGCAAACACCGCCGCGTTGTGCGGACCGACGCGCTCAATCCGGAGGTCGGTTGCTATGGTGGGAGGATCTTCCCGACCGCGCAGCACCTTGGCGTGGCTTGACGTGTGCTTGAATCCGCGAGCTGTCAGCCAGTCCGCCACGCCGGATGGCTGCGCGAGCGGGCTGAGCGAGATCGACCGCGGCACGTCGTATTGGCTGTAAATGGCGATGAGTTCATCCACCAACGACTCCGTGGCGGGCTCGTGAATCCCGAGGCCAAGTACACGGTTGAAGAAGGCGACCGGGAACGTGCCGATGACTGTCGCAGATGCCCCTCCCACCTCGTAAAGATGCATGTCGAGCTGCTCACGAAGCTGTGCAGGGGTGCCGTTCCAGCTTGACCTCCACATCGCCTGCTCGGCTGTTTCCACGATGATGGCGCGTTCTCGCGGGCTTAGTTCGACGGTTGAGTTGCTCATGGCGAATGACCCCCTCCTGTCGCAGCTCGAAGACGAAGCGGTAACCGAAGCCAAGGCGCAGCGGCGGCCACATGGTTGCAGTATAAGCCTGAAAGGCGCTCCACGGTGCGTTTCAGCGCGCCGGATCGTCTGTGAGCAGCCTGAGACGCTAATCGATTTGCTCGACCGGCAGCGCGGTGCCGACCGTTTCGGTGTGGATCATGGTTATGTCAGCGCGTGTCGATCGTCCGCGTTTCATGGGCTTGAGGATCGCGGCGCGAGGGCGTGTCGCGCGCCGAGCCAGATTATCGGCCTTTCAAGATGAGTTCGGCGGCGTTCTTGCCGGACTTCGCCACGTTGTAGACGCCCGACGGCCCGACCCAGTGCCCGGCAAGATAGAGGCCCTCCACGAACGGTACTCGCTGTGTCCAGCGCTCCTTGCTCGTGTAGCTCCACCCGACCGACGCGCCTTGATCGTTGCGCGTGTAGGCATGCATCGTCAGCGGGGTGGCGATGTCCATCTCGACGATGTGATCGCGCAGACCCGGCCAGTATTTCTCTGCGCGGGCGATCAGTTCCGCCGCAATCTTCTCCTTCATCGCACGATACGACTCGGTGCGGGCGTGGCCGTCACCGGAGGCCCACTGCTCGCGGAAGTCGAACGAGGCCAGCGCGACCAGTTGTACGCCGTAGTGCGATAGATCGGCTGTTTCGTCCCGGAATTCCGGGAACTGGATCGAGACGAGCGATCGGGCGGGGTCGTCCGGGGTCAGCGCCTGCGCGATGTCCGCCGTATCGGTGTAAAAGGCGTCCATGTGCTCGAAGCCGAAGTCCGCCGGCTTCGCGTCGACCACCAGCGAAACGATGACAAACGTGCTGGAGATCGGCGTCGTTTCGAGTTTGACTTGATACTCTGCCGGGACGAGGTTGCGATCCATGAGGTTGAAGAACGTCTGCCGGATGTCCGCGGCGGACACTACACAGTCCGCCTTCACCACCTCGCCGCTTTGCAGCACGACGCCGCGCACGCGCCGATCTTCGACGAGGATTTGCGTGACGGTTTCGCCGCATCGCAGTTGGGCGCCGTTGTGGTGTGCCGCTTCAGCGAACGCCTGTGCCGCCGCGATCGCACCGCCGCGCGGCTGATACGCTTTGCCCCGCAGCGCGAAGCCTATGTACAGGAGAATCCCGATCGCGTTGAAGTCTTTGATCGGCGCGAGCATGTACATCGCCGCGCGCAGGCCCGCCAGCGCGTCCCCGGGGAACAGCGACGTCAAGAGTTCTTCGGCCGGCATGCTGCCGTACTTCATGACGCGCCTGAGCTTGAGGGGAACCTGCACCAACATCCCGATCTTGCCCAGCGGAGACATCAGCTCGGGGCTGGCGAAGTGCGCGCCCGCAATCTCGGCTTCGACCTTGAGCGACAGATCGATCAGCGTATCGATCGAGTCTCGGCTAGCGCTTGGATACGCGTGCATGATCGAGCGCACGAAGCGCTCGCGGTCGTTGCCGAGCCAGATGCCGTGCTTGGAATCGGGGCCGAAGTACTGCCCGATGAACGGATGGTGCACAAAGTCGATGCCCGGCGCGTTGAGGTCCGCGAGCATCTTGTTGACGTCCGCCGGGGCGACCGTCCAGTGGGCGGTGATGTCGAAGATGATGCCGCGGCGCACGAACGACGTGTAGTATCCGCCGGGCTTGTCGTGCTGCTCGAACAGCACGACGCGCTTGCCGGCTTCGGCCAAGTGGGCTGCCGCCGAAAGCCCGGCAATTCCCCCGCCGATGACCACCACGTCAACCTGAGTCTCAGCCACGATGCAATCCTCACAGGATTAAAGCGCTGCGCAAGCCTTCGGATTCATTGTGGCACGGGGTTGTCCGCGCACGACGTGATATTTAGCACTCTTACGGGCGCGAAGGATCACGAGATGGGCGTGTGCCGTCCCAACCAGCGCGGGACGCGGCGCTTGTAGTCCTCCCACGCCGGGCCGAACGTCCGCGCCAGCACCGGCTCCTCGTACTGCACGAGGCGCAGATGAAATGCGACAGCAATCAGCGCCGCGTACCCCGCCACGACCAGCGACCCGAACGCGATCGCCCAGCCCGTGACGATCAGCACGCCGGAGCCATACATCGGGTTGCGTGTGTAGCGGTACAGCCCGGCGATCACAAGCGCGGTCGGCGGCATCCACGGCGCGGGCGTGCCCTTGCCGCGCACGTAGAAGTCGCGGGCGCACCACAGCGCCCCGGCGGTGCCCACGACGACCGGAATCAGGCCGAAGGGTTGGACGATCTGCGCGGGGCCGGTGGCGGCAGCGAGCACGACCGGCACGGCAAACATGAACACGCCCGGCAGCATTAGAAACGCGGCGATCGCCCGCGCGAACATATCGGCCTCCCGGTCAGCGAGGGGTAGGCCGATTGTAGCGCGGGTGACGGCACGAACACTGCTATAATCGAGACAAACACGCGGAGTCATCACGTTGACTGATCCTGCCAAGACCGTTCCCTCCCTTGACGACCTGCGCGCTCGACGCGACGAAATCCTTGAGCTAGCACGGCGTCACCGCGCGTACAACGTGCGCGTCTTCGGCAGCGTGGCGCGCGGCGACGCGACCCCCGAAAGCGACATCGACGTGCTGGTCGCGTTCCGGCCCGGCGCGAGTCTGTTCGATTTGTCAGCCTTGTGGCAGGACTTGCAGGATCTGCTCGACCGCGAGGTGAACGTCGTTAGCGAGGGCGGTATGAACGAGCGTTTTCGCCAGCGTATCGCAGATGACGTCGTTCCACTGTGAAGAAGTCTACGCGCGACTACCTACTGGATATGGCCGGCTCTGTAAATGACATACGAGCCTTTACTGCGGGTATGGACAGTGTTGCTTTCGGCAGAGATCGCAAGACACAGCTTGCCGTGATTCGCGCGTTTGAAGTCATCGGCGAAGTCGCAAAGCGGTTGCCCGATGCGCTGTTGGATCAGCAGGCTTCGGTGGACTGGCGCGCAGTGAAGGGTTTCCGTGATGTGCTGATTCATCAGTATGACGCGGTGGATACCGTCATTGTTTGGGATGCAGTTGAGCGAATCTCGGATGTGCAGCACGCCGTCGAGGCCTTGCTGGCGAGCCTACCGCCCGAAGATGAGTAAACGGGATTGCTGCCACCACACAAACGCGGGGAGGCTAAACACCTCCCCGCGTCGTATGTCTTCTAACCTGAACCGCCTCTGTTACGCCTCGCCGTTCTCCAGCAGCTTGAGCGCCGCGCTCGCCAGCACGGTGACGCCCACCGGCAGCATGTCCTCGGCGATGTTGAACACCGGGCTGTGGTGCGGCCGGTCCTTGTCGTCGTACTTGGCGCCGAGGTTGAACATCGCGCCCGGGGCAGCCTGCAGCATGTAGCTGAAGTCCTCCGCGCCCATGCCGACCTCGTGGTCGATCAGGCCGTCGTCGCCGTAACCCGTCTTGGTCACATCGCGAATCACGTCCGACACTTCGGCGGCGTTGTACATGGCCGGGTAGCCGCGCTCAAACTTGAGCCGGTAATCGCCGCCCAGCGCACGCGCCACCTCCATCGCCGACTCCAGCCCACTCCACAGCTCGTCGCGCGTCTCGTCGTCAAAGCTGCGGATCGTGCCGGTGATCTGCACCTCGTTGGGGATCACGTTGTTGGCCGCGCCGGCATGCACCGAACCGATCGAGATCACCGCGCCGCGGGTCGGGTTCACACGGCGGGCGCGCACGCCCTGAATGGCGTTGACGACCTGTGCGAACAGGTAGATCGGGTCGACGCCGGTGTGCGGATACGCCCCGTGGCATCCCTTGCCGATGATGGTCGCCTCGAACGAGTCGACCGCCGCCGACGCCCATCCGTCGTTGACCGCCACCTTGCGCGACTCCATGGCGCTGTCGACGTGCAAGGCGATCACCTTGTCGACGCCGTTCATGATGCCTTCCTCGACCATGCGCATCGCGCCGCTCTTGCCCTCGACATCCTGATTCTCCTCGCTGGGCTGGAAGAAGAAGCGGATTTCGCCGGCGGGGCGGTCGGGCATCTCGCTCAAGATCTTGGCCGCGCCGAGCAGCATGGCGGTATGCGCGTCGTGCCCGCAGGCGTGCATCACACCCGGGTTCTGCGACTTGTACGGCACATCGTTGGCCTCGTCGATGGGCAGCGCGTCCATGTCGGCGCGGATGCCGACCACCGGCGATCCTTCGCCCAAGCGCGCCACCACGCCGGTCTTGCCCACGCCGGTCTCGACCTCGAGGCCCATGTCGCGCAGCGTATTGGCGACGAACTGCGCCGTCTTGTATTCCTGAAAGCTGAGTTC
The DNA here is from genome assembly GCA_016716525.1 of Candidatus Flexicrinis affinis. Taxonomy (NCBI): domain Bacteria; kingdom Bacillati; phylum Chloroflexota; class Anaerolineae; order Aggregatilineales; family Candidatus Flexifilaceae; genus Candidatus Flexicrinis; species Candidatus Flexicrinis affinis. The sequence continues at coordinate 53,449 of JADJWE010000010.1, read as the reverse complement.
TGGATACATGTGGATGTGCCGGCGCCAATTGACCAGCGTGTCCTGCATTGACTCGGCCTGCTGCTGAATCGTCTTCACGTCCATCGTTCGTTCCCCTCAGGTCTATGCGGGGCGGATCTTGCGCCCAAAGTGCGATGAGTATAGCAGGTGGGCGCTGTCAGGAGTCAGTTGTCAGGGGAAAGCCCGCACATTATCACAGGTACGGCCCGGCGGAGCGCACCTGCGGAATGTCCTTGCGGGTCACTGCTGCTGTTGTTGCGCCTGCTGGTGGAGCAGTGTGCTCTGCATCTCGTATTGCGGCAGCGCGATCTCCGGCGCAAGCTCGCGCTCGTCCACCGGCAGCTCGTCCATCAGCGCGACCTTCACGCGGACGTCCAGCTCGGTCTCGGCGGTGCCACGGAACACCCCGCGCGCCGGCGAGGCGTGGAAATAGTCGCGGGCCACGCACACGCGCACGTGCCGTTCCCCGACGATCAGGTTGTTGGTCGGGTCGAAGCCCACCCACCCCAACGACGGGAGCCAAACCTCGACCCACGCGTGCGACGCATCGGCCTGCGACCGGTCGTGATCTTCGCGGCGGTGGAAAAGGTAGCCGCTGACATAGCGCGACGGGATACCCGCCTCGCGCAGCAGCGTCAACATGATGTGCGAGTAATCTTGGCATACGCCGCGCCGCGCCTCAAGCGCGTCGTCGATCGGCGAGTCGACCTGTGTGACGTTCTGATCGTACGCGATGGCTTTGTACAGGGCAGTGCTCAGCGTGCGGACGGTCGTCAGCGGGTCGGGGCCGCGCCGGAACCCGATCTCTTGGGCGAACCCGGCCAGCAGCGGTGTCGGGTGCGTGAACGGCCCCGGCAGCAGCAGGTCGTAGAATGCCGGCTCGAGCGTTATCGCGTCGATCTCGTCCCATGCCGACTCGGGCAGGCTGTCCGGCAGCGCGGGCAGCGGCTTAACCTCGACCACTGCCTCCGATTTGACGGCGAGGCGGTCATGCGGGGCTGGCAGGTCAAACGTGTGCACGACGTTGCCGAACTCGTCACGATAGTGGAACAGCTTGGCGCGCGGGCGCACGTCGAGCGTGAAGCGCAAGCTGCGCTGCGGGCCTTCGCTGCGGGGCTGCTTGCGGACCTCCATCACACTGTCGGTGACCGGTTCGCTGTAAGTGTAGAGAGTCAGGTGCGTGATAGCGTAGATCATGCGCGCGTCTACAGGGCCGTGTCGATCGAATAGGTGATGAACGTGTCGAACAGCAGGTTGTGAATCTCCGCGATCTGCTCGGTGACGGCGTCGAGGTAGTCGTGCAGATCGCCGATGTCGCCCAACTCATCGTAACTCAACATCGACTGCAAGCGCCCGGCAAGGCGGTAAAGGCGGGTCCCTTTGTTGCGCCCGGTCAGGTCGGCGATGGTCGTCAGCGATGCCTGTATCTTGTCGACGCCGAACCGCAGCGAGCGCGGAAACTCGCGGTTGAACAGCAGAAACTCGGTGATCCAACCGGTTTGCAGGTTGGCGTTGTACACCTTACAGTACGCCTCGAACGCGCTGACCGACTTGAGCACCGACACCAGCTCGAAGTAGCGCGTGGTGGCGAAGTCGATGTGCGTCGTCAGCACGTGATCGTCAAAGTGGACGGACATCAGCCGCAGCAGGTTGATGACACGCTCGATCGACCGGCCAAGCTGGATGAAGTGCCAGCCCTGATTGTGGTTCATGGTTGCGTCGGTGATGCCTTGAAACAGGTGCGACCCTTCCTTGACCTTGTTGTAGAAGCTGTGCGGCGCGTCCTGCCAGATGCCGTCAACTTTGGCGTAGCGCACGTCCAGATACAGCGTGTTGATCTGCGTCCACATCTCGCTGCTGATCTGTTCGCGCACCTGCCGCGCGTTCTCGCGGGCATGGGTGATGTTGGCGATGATCGACGGGCCGAGGGTCGCGTCGAAGGTGAGCTGCTGCAGCAGCTTGTCGACATCGGGCTCGTCAGCGGGTTCGATCGAGAACGCCTGCTGCAAGCGGCGGACGCGCTCGCGCTCGTAGGCGTCCGGCACGTCGAGGCTGATGTTCATGTAGACGTCGATCAGACGGGCCGTGTTTTCGGCGCGTTCGAGGTAGCGGCTCATCCAGTACAGGCTGTCGGCCACCCGCGACAGCATCGCGCTCGCGTCACTCATCGAGCACCCACGTATCTTTGCTGCCGCCGCCCTGCGACGAATTGACGACCAGCGACCCCCGGCGCAGGGCGACGCGCGTGAGGCCGCCGGGGACGATCGTGACGTTCTTTCCGAACAGCACGAACGGGCGCAGGTCGATGTGCCGCGGCTCGATGTTGCCCTCGATGAAGCACGGCGCGGTCGACAGCGCCAGCGTTGGCTGAGCGACGTAGTTGCGCGGGTTGGCGTTGATCGCCGTGACGAACTGTTGTTGTTCGGCGGTTGTGCTGTGTGGGCCGATCAACATGCCGTATCCGCCGGCTTCACCCACCGCCTTGACGACCATTTTGTCGATGTGGCCGATCACGTGCTGGCGCTGGGCCGGGTCGTCTAGGATGAACGTCTCGATGTTGGGCAGCAGCGGCTCCTCGCCGAGGTAGTACTTGATGATCTGGGGGACGTAGGCGTAAACCGCCTTGTCGTCGGCGATGCCGGTGCCGACCGCATTGGCGAGCGCCACCGATCCGGCGCGGTAGGCGTTGAACAGCCCGTTGACACCCAGCCCCGAGTCGGCGCGGAAGGTCAGCGGGTCGAGGAAATCGTCATCGATGCGGCGGTAGATCACGTCGACGCGCTGCAAGCCGCTGGTCGTGCGCATATAGACAACGTTATCGTGCACGAGCAGGTCGCGCCCCTCGACCAACTGAATGCCCATCTGGCGGGCGAGGAAGGTGTGCTCGTAGTAGGCGGAGTTGAACACGCCGGGGCTGAGCAGCACGATGTTCGGCGACTCGACTTGCGGCACCAGCGACTGCAGCGTCGTGAGCAGGGCTTGGCCGTAGTGATCGACCGGGCGCACGCCGTAGTTGCGGAACACACGCGGGAACACGTTCTTGGCGACCTGACGATTGGCCAGCATGTAGCTGACGCCGCTCGGCACGCGCAGGTTATCCTCCAGCACGGCGAATTCGCCGCCGGGAAGCCTGACGAGGTCGGTGCCACAGATATTGACGTAGGCCCCGTGCGGTACGGCCACGCCGCGCATTTCGCGCCGGTAATGCTTGCTGCTGGCGATCAGCGGATACGGCACGACCTTGTCCTTGAAGATCTTGCCATCGTGGTAGATGTCGTGCAGGAACAGGTTGAGCGCGGTCAGGCGCTGGGTGAGGCCGGCCTCGATGTGCGCCCATTCCTTGCCGCTGAGGATGCGCGGAAGCAGATCGAACGGGAAGGTGCGCTCGGTCCCCTGCGTGTCGCCGTAGACCGTGAACGTGATGCCCTGATTGAGGAAGGTCAGGTCGGCGGCGCGCTGACGGAAGGCCAACTCCTCCGCCGACAGTTCGGAGAGCTTTTCGACCAGCGCGCGATACGGCGCACGCGGCGATCCATCGGACTCGAATGTCTCGTCGTAGGCGTCCGCGTGGAGCGGGTAATGGTCCAGCAGGAAGGAGAGCGTCGACATAACCGGTCAGGGGCGCCGCGCGGCGCCAGAGGTCTAACTCGTCTCGTCTATTCTGGCAGATGGTTGAATATGCCGCCTGAGCAATTCCCACGAACTCTGCGGCGCGTTGACTGTCGAGTTTACCGTGTGGTCGGGTGCGGTGCGAGTCGGGCGGGATGCCCAGCCCGTGACGTTCGTGACCGGCGGCGTATGACCGGTGTCACCGTGTTGGGGCTCGAGGCGTGGAACATCACCGTCGGCCAATGGCCGTGGCAGCACAAGCAGCGGTTCGCCTAAGCGATGCGTTAGGGCGCCGCCCCAAACCCCGCCAAAAGGCGTGCGCCCCTTGTGGAGTTGAGGTTTCGCCACTCGAAAATGAAACGCCGTGGGGGATGTGACCTCCACGGCGTTTCGTCGATGTCTTCCGGTTACCCGGTTATGGAACCGCATCACGCAGCCCTGTTCAGCAGGTCGGCCTGCGGCGAGCGAATGCGCTCAACCTCGCGGGTCTGCGTGATCGGCGCGGCGCGCTGGGCCGGTGTCCGGCTGAACAGCGCGGCGACGGCCGAGGCCACGCGCTGCATTGGGCCATAGCGGTCACGGCGCGTCAGTCTCGCCAAGCGGTAGGCGTCGGCCTTCTTGCGCAGCTCACGACCGTGGTTATCGATCGTCTCGTACTGCATCCACGGATTGTTGTACATGATGTGTATTCCTCTGTTCCCTCGTACATTCATACAATACGCCCGGTGGGGGGTGGCCGTCATCACCCGGGGTGGGTGGAAAAAACCCGCCCTTTGCGGGGGTATGGCGATATACACATTCGCCGCGTCTGCATTACACTGATATCACGATAACCGGGGGTAATCGTGGAGCCGCTGGGCACCTTCAAACCACGCGAAATCGAGATCCTTCAGCTTATGGCGGACGGGCAGTCCAATCGCGAGATTGCCGATCGCCTGTTCATTGGCGTGGAGACGGTACGCTGGTACGCCAAGCAGATCTACAGCAAGCTGGACGTGCCGGGCCGCGACGAAGCCGCCGACAAGGCGCGCGAACTCGGTCTGCTTGCCCTCAAGACCGGCGAGTATCCGCAGGTTCAACCACGCCACATGCTGCCGGCGCAGCTCACGTCGTTCATCGGCAGAGAACGCGAGATCGAAGAGGTGGCGGCCCTGCTGCACGACAGCCGCCTGCTGACGTTGACCGGCCCGGGGGGCACGGGCAAAACGCGCCTCGGCATCCGCTTTGCCAGCCAGCACGCCGATCGGTTTCCTGACGGCACGTGCTTCGTCGACCTGGCAGCGATCACCGACCCGACCATGGTGGCGCCGGCGATCGCGCAGGCGCTCGGCGTTGCCGACTGCTGCGATCAGCCGATGATCGAAACCCTTCAACAGGCGATTAGCCTGCGCAAGATGCTGTTGATCCTCGACAACTTCGAACAGGTCATCGACGCGGCGGTGGTCGTCCGCGAGCTGTTGGCCGGTACCGAACATCCGCGAATCTTGGTGACGAGCCGCGAGGCACTGCGCGTATCCGGTGAACAGGTCTATCCCGTTCCGCCGCTCAGCCTCGCCGACAACGGGGGCGAGCCCGAATCCGTGGCGCTGTTCGTGCAGCGCGCGCAGGCCGTCAAACCGAACTTCCACCTCGACCCGTTCACGCGCGAAACCGTGGCGGACATCTGCCGTCAACTGGACGGGATGCCGCTGGCGATCGAACTGGCCGCGACGCTCTCGCGGTTCCTGACTCCCGAGGCGATCCTCGCCCGGCTTGCGCAGCGCCTCGACACGCTCAAGGGCGGGGCGCGCGACGCGCCGGCACGCCAGCAGACGCTGCGTAAGACTATCGACTGGAGTTACAACCTGCTCAGCCCTGCAGAGAAGGCGCTGTTTGCGCGACTGTCGGTGTTCCGCGGCGGGCGGTCGTTGGGCGCAATCGAGGCGGTATGCGGCGACGGGCTGGACAGCGATGTCCTCGACACGCTGGCGGCGCTGGTCGACAAGAACATGATCCGGCAGGCCGAAGACTTCAACGGCGAGCCGCGTTTCTTTATGCTTGAGACGATTCAGGCATACGCACGGGAACGATTGGACGACAGCGGAGACGCGGTCGACGTGCAACGCCGCCATGCTGCGTACGTCGCCGAGTTGGTCGAGCGCGCGCAGCCGTTTCTGCGCCAACGTGAAGGCGAGTACTGGTATCCACGGCTTTCGGTCGAACACGACAACATCCGTACGGCGCTGGCGTGGGCGCTCTCGGGGGGCGATGCCGGCATCGGCGCGCGCATTGTCGGCGCGCTCCGCGATTTCTGGTTTTACGAAGGGTTTCATGTCGAGGGGTTGCACTGGGCGCATCAGGCGCTTGAACACCTTGACGATGTCGACGCTAGCGTAGGCGCCACCGTGCTGATGACGGCGGGTTCGATGTCAGCAGGCCGGCAGGACTCGGCACAGGGGAGAGAGTTCTACGGACGAGCCGTGGAGCAAGCCCGCGAATCCGGCGATCGCCACATCGCGGCATGGGCGCTCATGTTCCACGCGATGAGCACGTACGATGCGGCGCCCGGCGATCGGAACGCATACCAGACAGCACTCACGTTGTGCAAAGAGAGCTTGTCGCTGGTTGAAGCGCTGGACGACCAACCCGGAATTGCACAGGCTCTGAATATTCTGGCCAACATATATCATGCGCACGGCGAGTACACGCTTGCGAAAGACACTTATGAGGCATGCCTTCGCATTGTCCTAAAGACGGGCGAACGCCGCCGGGAGACGATGTCGTACGCGAACCTCGCCGAAGTCGCCTACGACCTTGAGGAGTACGACCGCGCGCAGCGGCTCGCGTATGCCGCGCTGCAGCTCGCGTGGCAGGTCGGGTTTCGCTATATGACCGTGCTACAGCTCGGATATACGGTGCCGGCAGCCCTCGTCGGCATCGGCCGGCCACACAGCGCGGCTCGCGCGCTGGGCGCCAGCATCGCCAAACAGGAATCGTTGAACATCCGCCATCAACCGAATTACAGCATGCAGGTCGAACCGGTCGTGACGCGTGTGCGCAGCAGCTTGAGCGAGGCGGAGTTCCGCGCCGAATACGAGGCCGGCCGGGCGCTGTCGCTGGAAGACGCGGTCGCCTTCGCGCTGGATGAACTGAAACGCTTGGGGAAAGAACGCCTGGAATAGCTGCACGCGCTTTGCGCTGCGGCATGTCGCTTGAGGTGACAACTGAAGCACAGACAGCGTGACCAAAATCACGTCATTACGTCGTACTATAGAGACTAGGACGCACTTGTCGTCTGCCGTTACAGCGATCTGATGGAGTGTGTCCCTTACACTTGCTCTGGCCCATGGCGGGCGTGGAAAGCGATAGTTCGCGGAGGCAGCTCATGAGAGCAGTGGTGTACGAAAGCTACGGATCGCCCGATGTCCTTCGACTCGCGGAAGTCGCCACGCCAGCCCCGCGGCAGGACGAGGTCCGCGTAAAGATCGTCACCACGACTGTCACCATCGGCGACACCGTCATGCGCAGCTTGCGGATTCCCGGCCCGCGTTTGCAGCGCCTGTTCGCACGGGCCTACCTCGGCATACGCAAGCCGAAACGTCCTGTCCTCGGCATGGAGGTAGCCGGCGTCATCGACGCGGTAGGGCGCGATGTCACGCGGTTCAAAGTCAGTGACGCGGTGCTGGCGTCCACGTTCGGCGTCAACTTCGGGGGCTATGCCGAGTACAAGTGCTTCCCCCAAGACGGCATAATTCTTAAGAAACCGGCGAAGATCTCGTTTGAGCAGGCCGCCGCAATCCCGGGCGCGGGAATGACGGCGCTCCGCTGCCTGCGCAAAGGTAGCATCAAGCCGGGGCAGTCCGTACTGATCTACGGCGCGTCGGGCGCGGTCGGCACGTATGCCGTACAGATCGCCAAGCATTTCGGGGCCACGGTGACCGGCGTGTGCAGCACGGCTAATCTCGATCTCGTGCGTTCGCTCGGGGCGGAAACCGTCATCGACTACACCCAGCCGGGGTTCGCCCTGCCCGAACGCGCCTTCAATGTGGTGTTCGACGCCGTCGACAAATTGCAGCCAGCGCTTGCCAAGCGGGCCTTGAAGCACGGCGGCACGTATCTCAACGTCCTCACCGACTCCGACGGGCCTGAGCGTCTCGAAGAACTGGATGCCATCGTCGACTTGGTCGAGGCTGGCGCGGTTCGCCCTGTGATCGACCGCTGCTACCCGCTGGAGCAGATCGTCGAAGCGCACCGCTATGTCGATACCGGGCGCAAGAAGGGGAACGTCGTCATCACCGTCAGCCGCAGTTCGGAAGCCGAAAACTAGATTCGCGACTGCGACCCCGTCAGCATCGGGCGTGTGCCGGTGTCTTGGGGCGCTGCCCCAAACCGCGGCAGGAGTTTGCACTCCTGCACCTCCTTACTCGCGAAAAGATGGCGCGTGCGCCATCTTTTCTGGAGTCCAGAGAAAGCCCCTTTGGAAAAAGCAGCAACCCTAGAACAGCGACGTGTAATCGACCTTCTCGAACACGGTCAATTTACCGCCGACGGTGGCGTCGACAATGCGCCGTCCATTGGCCTGAAAGTACGCCCTGGCGAACCCGTAAGCGATCTCCGAGGTTTCGAGGTCGGGCAGGTTCCACTTCACACCCTTGCCCCAGTAGTTCGGATCGAAATGGTTGGCGTCGTCGGTCTCGGCGGTGATCTTCTCGTTGGCCGCGCCTTTGTCGACAAAGTTGTGATCCACGCCGATCAGGATAACCTCGCTGATGCCCATGTAGAACGCGAGCTGCATGGCGACGAAGGTCACGGTCGCGCCTTCCCACAGTGTGTGGGTCGGGCCGGTGGAGAAGTGCGGCCGGCGGCTCGGCGGGGCGAGCAGCACGGTATCCGGCGTGAACGGCACGTGATCGCGGCACGCCCACCCGAAGAACTTCGGCATGGGCTGGGCACCCATCTCCGCGCCGAACTGCTCGGTCACGGTCGGGTTGACACAGCTCAGGTACGTGGTGCTGAAACCGGCGCGCGGGAACAGCAGGTAGATGCGGTTGGCGCCGAACGTGATCTCGTCCTTCAGCAGCGACAAGTCCATCTGGTTGAGGCTCGGGCCGTTGCCGATGACGAACGCGCGCTTGCCGCGGTGGAGGTTGCGGAAGCGGCGCATACGATAGGCGCTATGCCAGCGGCGCGGGCTGAAGAACCACTCCGGGTTATTGGCGACCCGCCGCGCGAAGTTGACCGTGCCGATCGCGCCCGGGACTTGGCGGGCGAGCGTGCGCATTACTCGGTGCTCAGGCGCGCCGTCGCGCCGCCGTCGATCACCAGCGCCTGCCCGGTGACGAACGACGCGCGCTCGTTGTCGGCCAAGTACACGATGGCTTGCGCGATCTCGTCGGGCTGGCCGATACGGCCGATGACCGTCTTGGAGGCCAGCGTCTCGAGGCGCTGTTCAAGCGTGCCGCCACCGGCATGATCGCGGTTGAGGCCGGCGCGCAGCATGTGCGTATCGACCGCGCCGGGCAGCACGGCATTGACGCGGATATTGGCCGGGGCCAGCTCGATCGCCAGCGCGCGGGTCAGCGCCAGCATCGCGCCTTTGCTGGCTGCGTAAGCAGCGATATTGGCCGACGTCTGGACGGCGTGCACGCTGCTGACGTTGACGATCGACGCGCCGCCGGGAGCGCCGATCATCAGCGGGTGGGCGCGCCGGATCGCCAGATACACCGCGCGCAGGTTGTTGTTCATCACCCAGTCCCACTCGTCGGGCGTGGTATCCACAAGCGGTTTGGTGATCTGCACAGCGGCGTTGTTGACCAGCACGTTGAGGTACGCGACCTCGCGCGCGACCTGATCGAAGATACGTTCGTTGTCGGCCTCGTCGGCGATGTCGGCCTGAATGAAATGGTCGACATCCAACCCCGGGCGATGGTTGCGATCCACCCCGACGACAGTGAAACCGGCCTGCTGAAAGGCGTGTGCCGCGGCGCTGCCGATGCCGCCCGCCACGCCGGTGATGAGTACCGTACGGGTCACGGTGTAACTCCTCATGTGTGAATGCCGCGATTGTAGCAGAGGGCGCGACGGTCATTAAGGTGCGGGTCTCTGATGGCAGGACTACGGAGACCGCGCACCGTTCCGGGTTATACTGAGCGGATACGCCGACGCTTCCGGGTCACGGTTCGGTCATGCCCGCCGCCACCATTCTGCTGGTTGACGACATACCCCTCAACAACGAAGTCCTGCGCATCGGCCTCGGGCAAAAGGGTTATCAGACGCTGACGGCCCTGAGCGCCGAGGCGGCCCGCGACTTGCTCAAGGACTCGCTGCCGGACTTGATCCTGCTCGACATCCTGATGCCGAAGGTCAACGGCTTCGATTTCTGCGCCGAACTCAAGGCCGATCCACGCACGCGCGACATTCCGGTAATCTTCATGAGCGCGCTGCACGAGACGGTCGACAAGGTGCGCGGGTTCAGCGTCGGCGGGGTCGACTACGTGACCAAGCCGATCGACATGGACGAGGTGCTGGTGCGCGTGCGGACACATCTCACGCTGTATCAGCAGCGGCTTGAAATCGAGAAGCTGTACGCGCAGGCGAGCGAATTGGCCGCGCTCCACGAACGTCAGCGGATCGCCCGCGACCTGCACGACTCGCTCAGCCAAAGCCTGTTCTCGATCAACTCGATCGCCGAAGCACTGCCACGCATTCTGACCAAGAACCCCGACCGCGCCATGAAATACGCGACGCAGCTTGCGGGCATTACGCGCAGCGCACAGGCCGAGATGCGCGCCCTGCTGCTCGAACTGCGGCCCGAAGCGCTAACCGGCACCGACCTCGCCGACTCGCTGATGCAGTTGACCGGCATCTTTGCCGCCAACAGCAGCCTGCAAGTGCGCCACGACCTGATGTCCGGTATCCCGTTGACGGCCGAGCAGAAAACGGTCTTCTATCGGGTCGCGCAGGAGGCGTTCAACAACATCGCCCGCCACGCGCAAGCGCATTTCGTCCGCATTTCGCTGCGCAAGCTGCCCGAAGGCGCCGAGCTGGTGATCCGCGACGACGGCCGCGGCTTCGACCCGGACGACGTGCCCAGCGATCACTTCGGCCTGCGCATCATGAAGGAACGCGCCGAGAGCATCGCCGCCGTGTTGACGGTGACGACCCAAGTCGGCGTTGGCACCACCGTGAGGATGACGCTTTGAGTATTCGCTTGATCGTGGTAGACGACCATTTCCGCGTGCATCAGGGCTTGGAGGCGCTGGAGGACGTGTTCGACGATCTGACAATCGTCGGCCATGCCAGCAACGGCGGCGAGGCGATCGAACTGGTCGCCCAACTGCGGCCCGACGTCGTGCTGATGGACGTCATCATGCCGGTGATGGACGGCATCGAAGCGACACAGCGGATCCACAGCCGCTTCCCGTCGATCAAGGTTCTCGCGCTGAGCAGCTTTCAGGACACCGAAAGCGTCAAGGCGATGATCAAAGCTGGCGCCGTGGGCTATGTGTTGAAGAACGCGACGATCGACGACCTCGCGCACACGATCCGCGCCGCGCATGCCGGCACGATCGTACTGTCGGCGGAATTTGTCAGTATGCTGCTCAACACACCCGCGCCAGCGGACGACACACGCGCACGCTCCAGCACAGATTTCGGCCTTACCCAGCGCGAGCGCGAAATCCTCAAGCAGGTGGTGGCCGGCAAGAACAATTCCGAGATCGCCGCCATGCTCGTTATCAGCATATCGACCGTCAAATTCCACATCAGCAGCATCTTCAACAAACTTGACGTCACGAATCGTGTCGAGGCGGCGCGCGCGGCGCTTGAGCACAACTTACTCGACTAGGAAATTCGCCCTGCATGACGCCCCCCACGCTCGACACCATCCGTGCTGCCTTGAACCTTGCGCCGTTCGACGTCGAAGCGGCATGGCGCGAAATGTCCCCGCGGGGACGCATCGAGCGACAGGCCGATCCACCGCCCAAGCAGGCCGGCGTGCTGGCGCTCCTCACCGGCGAAGACGGCGACCTTCGGGTGGTGTTGACGCGCCGCACCGACCGGCTCAACGGCCACCGCGGGCAAATGAGTTTCCCCGGCGGGCGGCGCGACGACGGCGACCGCGACTTTGCCCATACCGCCCTGCGCGAGACCGGCGAGGAACTGGGCATCGACACGTCGGGCGTCGACGTGCTCGGCGCGCTGACGCCGATCTACATCCCGCCCAGCCACTTCGACGTCTTCCCGTACGTCGGCTATCAACACAGGCTGCCGCCGCTGGTGCCGAACCCGGACGAGGTCGCGGCAGTGTACCCGGTCGCGCTGGCCGATCTCTTCGATCCGGCCAACCGCATCGTCACGGAGATCGAGACGGTGACCGGCACGCGCGTCGTCCCGGCCTACGTGCTGGGCGGGCAGGTCGTGTGGGGCGCTACCGCCGTCATGCTGTGCGAGCTGGAAGTGCGCCTGCGCACGGTGCTCAACGGCACGGGGTAGCGGCGTTACGGGTGCGCTTGCACTTCGTTAAAATCCAGCAATATCCACTGATTTCCCACATAATCGCGTGCATTTCCCCGTGCGATTGGTTAGCATTTGCGAACACCAATGCAACCAACCAGTGCCGAAAGGCCTGTTGCTTCCATGTTGATCAACCGTCGTCCGTGGTCGGCGCGCCGCTCCCGCCGACGCTTCGGTGCACCCCTGACCCTATTGACCGGCGCACTCGCCGGGATCCTCGTGCTGGCACTCGGCTGGCTCGGCGGCGCGCTCACGCCTAAGCCCCAGCCCGACCTCAGCGGCCTCGGCGATGCCCAGCGCGCGTTTGCCGGCGGCGACCTCGACGGGGCCGTTGAAGCCGCCGAACGCGTACTCGCCGGGGCGCCGGGCCAACCCGATGCCGCGTTGATGATGGTGCGCGCGCTAATCTATCGCAGCTACACCGACTGGGATCGCGCGGCCGACCGCAAGCGTGCGCTGGATGTCGCACGGGCGGCGGTCAACCGAGCGCCGGAGTCCGCGGACGCTCAAGCCGCCTATGCTTTCGCCCTGCATGCCGATGGACAACGCCTCGCCGCGTTCAACGCGGGCGAACGCGCGCTGCAAATCCAACCCACACACACCATGGCGCGCGTCGTCTACGGCCTCGCCTACGCCGGCCTCGGCAGCTTCGACCGAGCGCTGGTTCAGCTTCAACAAGCCGTGAAGGCGACCGACTATCAGGTCGACGCCCTGCGCGCACTGGCCGTCGTCCAGTCCGACGCAGGCCGCTACCGCGACGCCGCCGACACTGTCGACAAAGCCATCGCGCTCAATTGGGGGCTGATCCCGCTGCATTTCGAGCGTGCGCTCTACGCGCTTCAAATCGGCGACGGCGGCACAGCCAGTACGTCATACCTGCGCGTGCTGGCGCTCGACAGCGAGAATGTCAAGGCGCGCCTGCGGTTGTGCGAGCTGCACTCGACGCTGCGCGAGTTCGATCAGGCCATCCGCACCTGCACCGAGGTCACCGAACGCGCGCCGGATTGGCCGGCGGGCTGGCATCGCTTGGGCCGCGAATACTTCCTGCTCGGCGACTTCCCCTCGGCGCAAGCCGCACTCAACCGCTGCTCGACACTGGAGTCCATGCAAAACGTCGCCCCGGCCGAGCGCACCTTCGAGTGCTGGTACCTGCAAGGCCAAGCCGCCGCGCTCAACAACGACTGCGATGCCCTGTGGGCCACCTACCGCGAGTTTCAACTCATGGCGCTCGGCGGTCCCCTCGCGCAAACTTGGGTCTATCCGCCGGAAGGCCCGCCCAACTGCCCGCGCGCCACACCCACGCCGCCACGCTAGCCCCCACTTGCTGAGGGTCATCGCTCCCGCGTGCAACTCCAATCCAAATTCTCCGTATACTGCTCATACCGACATATCAAATCTTGGAGCATCCAATCATGACCAACCCGACCATTCACACCCATTCAGAGAACGGCGACGCGCACCGCAACGAACGGAAACAGCAGTGGAGCGCGAACTTCGGCCAAGGCGGCCACAGCCTGTTCGAGGTGCGCCTGCCCAACGGCCGCACGTTCTCGATCGGCATCGGCCACCTCATCCTTTTCGGTCTGCTCCTGTGGTGGCTGCCGTCCAATTGGGTGGTCCTCGCCATCTTGCTGAGCATCGCCTGTCAGTACGGCCTGTTCAGCGCCTCCCGTACCACCGACGAGAAGCCCAAGCGCAAGAACGACGAAGCGCTCCCCAACGACGACATCGTCGAGTTCTAACACCCACTAGCACCACACACACCGCCGCCGCGATGACATCGCGGCGGCGGTGTTTTGCGTTCGCAGTATGGAGAGGCGCTGCCTCCATGCCTCCGCAAGGGGCTTGGGGCGGAACCCCATCAGTATCACCCGACCATGTGGGTGAGGTGGTTGGTGAGGCGTTCGGCGCCGGTTTCGGTGACGAGGTAATTGTGTTCGATGCGGCCGGCGAACCCGCTGCCGTAGGCGCCCGGTTCGAGCGTAACGACATCGCCGGCGACGAGAATCTCGTCGCTGTTGGGGACGAAGTACGGCGGTTCGGGATGGCCGAGGCCGAGGCCGTGCCCGGCGTGGTGGGGGAAGTGCGCGCCGAATCCGTGCGCATCGAGGGCGCGGTGCACGGCGTGATAGACGTCTGCGGCGCGCGTGCCGGCTTTGAGCAACGCCTCGCCGGCGTGGAGCGCGCCGTGGAGGGCGTCGTCGAGGCGCTGCTGGACGGGACTAAGGGTGCCGCCGACCGCGAGGGTGGCGGTGAAGTCGGCGCGATAGCCGGCGATGACCGGGAAGATGTCGGCGATCATCACGTCGCCGGGGAGCAGCGCGCGCGGGGTCGGCGGCCCGCCGATGTGTTCGGCGCGCGGCCCGCTGACGAAATCGCCGAGCATGTGAACCGGCCCGGAGATGGCCCGGGTGATCGCATCCTGCGCGGCCATGAACGCGTCGATCTCGGTGATGCCGGGGCGAACGGCGGCGCGCAGGGCGGCATGACCGGCCTCAACGGCGATCACGGCTTGGCGGATCAGCGCGAGTTCGTCGGCGTCCTTACGGCGGCGCATGTGCAGAAGCGTCGCGTTGAGGTCGATGCGGCGCTCGGCGGCGATCCCTTGCGGCAGCAAACCGCGCTCGTAACCGATGGTCTTGGCGCCGTGGATTTCGACGTACCGGTTGAGCGCGTCCGTGTACGCGCCGTACAAGTCGGCACTGCCGAGGCTCGGCGGCTCGGGGCTGTACGACGGGTAGACGGCGACTTCGTCGGCAAACCCGGCGCGCGCCTGATTGGCCATCATGTTATGGGTGAGCAGCGTGCACGTGCTGGTGCGGTCGATCAACAGGGCGTGCGCACCGTTCGAGCCAAGCGATAGCGGGCTGAGCCAAACCCCGCTGAAATAGTAGATGTGATGCGGGTTGGTGAGGATGTGCAGGTCGGCCTCGACGACGGCGCACAGGCGCTGGCGGCGCACGGCGCAGCCCTCGGCGGTGAGTGTCAGCATGGCGGGCGCTCCTTCTTTCGGACGGGTTACGGCTTCTCGGTGATCGTGAACTCGTATTTGTCCGTCCGATAGTAACTCACGCTCGACTCGATGATCTCGTGGTCGTCCAGATAGGCGACACAGCCGACTTGCAGCAGCGCGTCGCCGGGCTTAACGGCCAGCAGGTCGGCCTGCGACTCGTCGGCGGCAAGCGCGGTGATGCGGTGCGTGATCGAGTGAATCACGAGGTGATAGTGGCTCGACAGAACGCTGTACAACGACTCGGTATTGAAGTCAAAGCGGTCGATGTCGGCGCAGCGCTGAGTCAGCACGGTCGTGTACTGCAAGCCGATAGGCTGGTCGCCGCCGTAGCGCAGGCGCACCAGATAGAAGCACGGGCGGCCATGGCTGTCACGCAGGTCTTTAGGGGCGTTCGCACCGACCACGCCGCGGGCGGCGTGCAGCACTTGCGAGCTGGCGGTCATGCCGAGGTCGGCCATCTGACGGGTGAAGCTGCGATCAAGGTAGAAACTCTTGCGATCGGGTTCGGAAAGCACCATCGTGCCGCGCCCGGCACGACGCTCGATCAGCTTCTCGGCGACGAGGCGCGAGAGGGCCATACGGATGGTTTGTCGGCCGACGCCATACAGCTTCGACAGCTCGACTTCCGGCGGCAGCAAGTCATCCGGCGCAAGCGCGCCTGAACGAATCAGCATCTGCAGGTCGATTTCGACCTGATGGTACAGCGGCACCGGGCTGTTGGGGTCAACGGGCTGAATGGGGAGGTTTGTCGGGGGGACTGAACTGGGCATCGCACACATCTCTTACGCAAGAAATTCGCTCAATCTTGGACCCATGTCGTGTTTGACAGGCCGGGTGGGCTCGTTATAATCCGCCATGAGAAATATCCGGACATTCGGACTATCACACGCGACACCCGTAGTATAGCGTCAATCCTGCTCGTGTGCCGCCGATACCGGATATTTCGACCGGAGCATACGAGGTTTAATGAGGTGAACTATGCGTAGCAGAACCATCGTTTCTTTCGCACTCGTCGCGCTCGTGCTGTCGCTCACCTTCGGGGCCAGCGCGCAGATCGAGGATTGCGGCTCATGGACAATCGGCGTCTCCAACAGCTTCGTCGGAAGCGAATGGCGCACGCAGATGGTTGCCAACATCGAACAGACCGCCGAGCTGTTCCGCGAGGCCGGTTGTGAGATGGAAGTGGTCGTCGAGAGCGCCGACACGGACGTTCCCGGCCAGATTCAGCAGATTCAGAACCTGCTCAACCGCGGCGTCGACGCGATCATCGTCAACCCGGGTGACGTCTCCGGCTTGAACTCGGCGCTTGAGGAAGCGGTCGAGGAAGGCGTGGTCGTCATCGCGGTCGATCAGGAGATCGGCGCGGAAGGCGTGATCAACGTCACCATCAACCAGAAGGAATGGGCGATGATCAGCGCCCAATGGGTCGCCGAGAAGCTCGGCGGCGAAGGCCGTTTGGTGTTGATCGAAGGGTTCGTCGGCCATCCGGCCAATGAAGCCCGCATGGAAGGCGTCGCCGAAGTACTGGCCGAATACCCCGGCATCGAGGTCGTCGGCCGTGAGACCGGCAGTTGGGATCAGGCCACGGGCCAGCAGGTCGCCAGCGACTTCCTCGCCTCGGTGCCTGACATCGACGCGATCTGGACGCAGGACGGTATGGCGATGGGCGCGCTGACGGCCGTCAACACCGCCGAACTCGAGAGCAAGCCGCTCGTCTCCGGTGAGGCCCGCGCGGGCTACCTGACCATGTGGAACGAGACGCTGGCCGAGAACCCGGACTTCGAGTCCATCGGCGTGGTCAACCCGCCGGGCGTCGGCGCGGACGGTCTGCGCGTCGCCATGGAAATTCTGCTGGGCGGCACGCCGGATGAGAGCCAGTTCGCCGGCCCGTTCGGCAACACCTTCTACGTACCCATCCCGTACGTCATCGACAGCGAACACTTCGCCGCGTTCTACGAGATCTATCAGGATGCGCCGGACAGCTTCACGCTCGACGGCTTGATCACGCAGGAACAGGCGGCTTCGTTCATGGTTGACGGCGAGCCTGCGCTCGAGGTGGCGACCCTGCTGCCCGGTTGGCAGGTGCTGGACGAAGAGCAGCTTGCGGCGCTGGCCGAACTGCTCGAATCGCTGGCCATGATGGAAGAAATGTAAAACGGTGTCGGTCTCCCTTTCCGCCAAGCAGGTCGTCAAGCGCTACGGCGGCGTCGTCGCCCTTGCCGACGGCAACCTCGACGTCAAAGCCGGCGAAGTGCTCGCCCTGCTTGGCGCGAACGGGAGCGGCAAAAGCACGTTGAGCAAGATCATCACAGGTGTAGTTGCCCCCAACGAGGGGCAGCTGCACCTGGATGGCAAGCAGATCGCGTTCAACTCGCCCAGCGACGCGCGCAAGGTCGGCATCGCCGCGGTGTATCAGGAACTCAGCCTGATCCCCGACATGACGGTGATGGAGAACATCTGGCTCACGCATGAGCCGCGCACGCTGTGGTGGGTCGACAAGGCGGCGATGCGCCGCAACACGCGCGATCTGCTGGCGCTGTTCGACGGTACGAACAGCGCCGGCTTGATCCCCGACGCGCTGGTCAAAGACCTGCCCCCCGACGAACGCCAAATCGTAGAAATCTGCAAGGCGCTCAGCCATGAGCCGCGCCTGATCATCCTCGATGAAGCGACCGCCAGCCTCGACTCGCAGCAGGTGCAGCGCCTGCACGAGCTGGTGCAGGGCTGGAAGGCGCGCGGCATGGCGATCGTGTTCGTGTCGCACCGCATGGAGGAAATCCGGCTGTTCGCCGACCGTGCGACGGTGCTGCGCAACGGGCGCAGCGTCGGCACGCGCGACCTTGCGGACACGACCGATCAGGAACTGGTCGAGCTGATGATCGAGGGGGCGGTGCAGCTCGGTGAGCGCGCTCATGCCCCGCTGCCGAATGACGCCCCGGTGCGCCTCAAGGTCTCTGGACTGCGGGCTGGGCGGCTTCGCGACATCAGCTTCGAGGTGCGCGACGGCGAACTGCTGGGCATCGGCGGCCTGCACGGGCAGGGCCAAAGCGAGCTGCTGCTGGCGCTGTTCGGGGCTATGCCGTTCAACGGGTCGGTCGTGCTGTCCGGCGAAACGGTACACTTCCGGCATCCGCGGCAGGCCATGGCGCGCGACGTCGCGTTCGTGCCGGGCGATCGCGCCACCGAGGGTCTGCTGCTCAGCCGATCGATCCTCGAGAACCTGCATCTGCCCTCGTGGACCAAGTTCGGCACGCCGCTCAAGATGGACCGCGCGCGGGCGGAAGCCCGCAGCAGCGCCGAGGAAATGCAGTTGATCGCAGAGTCTCTCGATGCGCCAGCCAGCAGCCTGAGCGGCGGCAACGCGCAGAAGGTCGTAATCGGCAAGTGGCTGCTGCGCTCGCCCAAGCTGCTGCTGCTCAACGACCCGACCAAAGGCGTCGATGTCGGCGCCAAAGGCGAGTTCTATCATTTGCTGGACAGGCTGCGTCAGTCCGGCACCGCAATTATCTTTTACAGCAGTGATGACGACGAACTGCTCGGCTTGTGCGACCGGGTGCTGGTGTTCCACGATGGCCGCTTGACCGCCGAACTCGCCGGCGATCAAGTCACGCGCGCCAATCTGATCACGGCCAGCATGGGCGGGCGCCCTGCCGTTCAGCCGCAGCAGTGACCGAACTATAAGGTAGAGATTTCATGCTGGCAGACACACCAGCGCCACCGGATGCAACCAGCCCGCCCGCAAGCGTGCTGCAGGCCGTCCGGCGCTTCGTTTCGAAGAATCCGTTTGTCGTTGCGCTGCTGCTGCTGATCGTCACGGCGCTCATCAACCGGGCGCTGCAGGACAACCTGTTCGACCTGCGCAGCCTCAACCGCAACCTGCGCACTTTCCTGCCGGCCATCATCCTCGCCGTCGGCCAGACGATCGTGATCATCGGCGGTGGCGTCGACCTATCCGTCGGCGCGATGGTGTCGATGATCAACGCGATCCTCACCGTGCTGATCACGCAGGAGAGCACCGGGCCGGAGATCGTCGGCGCACTGATGGTCGGCGCCGGGGCAGGGATCGCGGCAGGGGCGATCAACGGCTTCGCCGTCGCCTATTTGCGCCTGCAGCCGATCGTCACGACATATGCCACGAGCTTCTTATTCGCCGGACTTGCACTGTTGATCTTGCCGAGGCCGGGCGGCGATATTTCCGATTCGCTGCAAGACCTGTACCGTTCGACCCCGCTCGACATCCCGTTCGCGGTGTACGTGATCGGCGGGCTGATCGTGATCTGGTTGATCCTGCGCTCGACGCGTTGGGCCCAGTTCCTGTACGCCACTGGCGGCAAGGCCGAGGCCGCGTATACGACCGGCGTGCCGGTCAACCGCATTCGCTTCTCGACCTACGTGCTGTGCGGTCTGTTCGCGGCAGCGGCGGCGTTGGCCTACACCATGCTGACCGGCAGCGGCAGCCCCCGCAGCGGCGATGAAATGACCCTTCCGACGGTCGTCGCCGTCGTGCTGGGAGGCACGCGGCTTGCGGGCGGGCAGGGCGGCGTGATCGGTACGATCATCGGCGTCGTCATCCTCAGGCTGTTCGGGAACATCGTCTCGTTTGCAAACGTCCCCTCGTGGTGGCAGACGCTGGTCAACGCGCTGATCATCCTCGTGGCGCTGGCCGCGCCGGGCATCATCCGCGCAATTCAGGCGCGAAGGAGCGGCCGATGACTCTTCTGCGCCGACTCACGCGGCTGAACCCCGCCCTGCTCGCGCTGCTGCTGGCAATCGCGCTGTTCTTCGCCGGCGGGCTGATCAACCCGGATTTCGTCAACACCAATCAGGCCATCAACATTGTGCGCCTCGCGGCGTTCCTCGGCATCATCGCGGCCGGCCAAACACTGGTGATCATCAGCGGCGGCGAAGGCATCGACCTGTCCGTCGGCGGTGTCGTGACGCTGGCGGCGATCCTCGTCTTCCGCTTCTCCGGCGGCGAGGCGCTGGGGCTGATCCCCGCCGGTGCGCTGGCGCTCGGCGCTGGCACGCTCATCGGCGTGATCAACGGTTTGGGCGTGATCGCCGTCGGCATCCCGCCGCTCGTGATGACGCTCGGCATGACCGGCGTCATCCAAGGCACGATTCTGGTTGTCACGCAGGGGCAGCTCATCGGCTCGACACCGCCAATCATGTCGCAGTTGATTTCGCAGCCGCTGATTCTTGGCATCCCCGGCGTGGTGTTCTTGTGGCTGGCGCTCGGCGGATTGATGTGGCTCCTGCTCGAACGCACGACGTACGGAAAGCAGTTGTTCGCCGTCGGCGTCAACCGCACCACCGCGCGCCTCTCCGGCGTGCAGGTTCCGCGCGTCGTCATCGCCACCTACGCCATGAGCGGGATGCTGTCGGCGCTGGGCGGCGTGGTGCTGTTGGGATTCACGCAGACTGTGTTTCTCAACCTCGGCGGCGAATACCTGTTCCCGTCGATCGCGGCGGTGGTCGTCGGCGGTACGGTGCTGGCCGGCGGCAAGGGCAGCTATTGGGGCACGATGTCCGGCGCGCTGGTGCTGAC
The DNA here is from genome assembly GCA_016716525.1 of Candidatus Flexicrinis affinis. Taxonomy (NCBI): domain Bacteria; kingdom Bacillati; phylum Chloroflexota; class Anaerolineae; order Aggregatilineales; family Candidatus Flexifilaceae; genus Candidatus Flexicrinis; species Candidatus Flexicrinis affinis. The sequence continues at coordinate 32,786 of JADJWE010000010.1, read as the reverse complement.
GCTCATCAACAGCCTGCTGCGCGCGGCGGACCTCCCCGAAGCCTACCAGCTCATGATCCTCGGCGGTATCTTGCTCGCGCTGCTGTCGATCTATGGCCGACAGCGCCGCTTGCGACAATGACGCGGGGCGCTGCCCCGAACCTCACCAGAAGGCTTTCGCCCTCTGGACTCCCTTCCCGCCGATTTGGCCCGCAAGCGGGCCAAATCGGCAGAGACGGGGTCAAGGGGTGCAAACCCCTTGTGGAGGTGCGGAGGCGAAGCCTCAGCAAAAGCATAACAAGATCGCGTGTTGTTCTAGGAGGACAGGGTATGCACAAGGTGACGATGTTAGGCACAGGCCTGATCGGTCTGTTCTATACGATGACCATTCACGGCAACCGCAGCCGGGACAAGGTTGAGGTCGTGTATTCGCGCAGCGACGAGCGCGGCAGCAAGTTCGCCAAGGACTGGAACATCCCGCGCTACACGACCGACCTGCGCAAGGCGATTGAGGACCCAGACACGGATACGGTGGTGGTCGGCCTGCCGAACAACCTGCACGAGGAAGCGTGCATCATGGCGGCGCAGGCCGGCAAGAACGTGTTGTGCACCAAGCCGCTGGCGCGCACCGCGGCTGAAGCTAAGCGCATCCTCGACGCGGTCGAGAAGGCCGGTGTGTTCCACGGTTATCTGGAAGACCTCGTATACACGCCCAAGACGCTCAAGGCGCTGAATTCGGTCGCCAACGGCGCGCTCGGCAAGGTGCTGTGGGCGCGCTCGCGCGAGACACACCCCGGCCCGCACAGCTCGTGGTTCTGGGACAAGGAGATGTCCGGCGGCGGCGCGATCATCGATCTGGGCTGTCACTGCGTCGAAATCGCGCGCGTGTTCATCGGCAAGGACATCCGGCCCGTCGAGGTGATGTGCTGGGCGGATACGCAGGTGCACCCGATCGACGCGGAAGACCACGCGATCGGCCTCGTGCGCTATGCCAACGGCGCGATCGGCCAGTTCGAAGTGAGCTGGACGTTCCGAGGCGGCATGGACCTGCGTGACGAGATCACCGGCACCGAAGGTACGATCTGGTTGAACCACTGGCTGCGCACCGGCATCGAGATGTTCACGGCGGTCGGCGAAGGCGGCTACGTGTCCGAGAAGGCCGAGGGCAATACAGGTTGGCTGTTCCCGGTCGGTGACGAGGTCGGCGGGCTGGGCTACACCGAGATGTTCAACGACATGTTCAACAGCATCGACCGCGGCGAGAAGCCCAAGGAAGATTTCTACGACGGATACGTGGTCAACGCGATCCTCGATGCCGCCTACAAGAGCGCCGCGAGCAAGCAGTGGGAGCCGGTGCAGCTCGAGGTGTGGCGCGGCAAGGAGGACGTCGAGTCGGAGATGTTCATGACCGACTACGACGCCGACCACTTCCTCATCAAGGAGGAGAAGATGCCGGACGGACGGCTCAAGGTCATGCTCAAGGAGAAGGTCGGCGGCAAGATCGTCCAGAAGGTGATCGAAGCGGGCTAAGCGGCGCAACCTCACCCCAAACCCCTCTCCCAAGGAGAGGGGCTTCCGAACCCGTGCGTGTGTATTTCCCTCTCCTGACCTTCGGTGCTCCCGGTGGTCGTGGGCGCGGGGGAAAGGTTTCGTGACTTCCCCGGTATGCGTATCAGCCCGAACTCGCGTATGATGACAGCACGCGAATGTTTATCGGCGGCGGGAGCAAATCACCCCATGAACGGATTCCTGAGCGAGATTGGCGAACAGCCGGCGGTGCTGCGAGCGACCTGCGACGCGCTGCCCGCGCAAATGGGCGGCGTGCGCGAGTTGTCCGATCAACTGCGCAGCGGCCCGATCCGGCGCGTGATCCTGAGCGGCATGGGCGCGTCGTTCTTCGCGACTCATCCCGCGCAGCAAATGTTGATTCGCCTCGGCTTGGTCGCGCACTGTGTCGAGGCCAGCGACCTGCTGCACTATCAGCAGGGGCTGTTCGACGCGCGCACGATGCTGGTGCTGGTGTCGCAGTCGGGCCATTCAGTCGAGATCGTCAAGCTGCTCGACCTGCTTGCCAAGCGCGTCCCCATTCTCGGCATTAGCAACAGCGACGATAGTCCGCTGGCGCAGCGCAGCACGGTCCATGTGCGCATCCACGCTGGCGCCGAGGCGACCGTCTCGTCCAAGACGTACACCTGCACGTTGGCCGCGCTGCATGCCGTCGCCCGCGTATTGGCCGGCAGCACGCCGGATATCGCCGCGTTGACCGCCGCGGCCGATGCCATCGAGGCGGGTCTGCCAGTGTGGAATTCGGCAGCAGGCGCGATGGTCGAGCAGATGAACGACGCCCAATCGATCCTCGTGCTGGGGCGCGGGGCGTCGCTGGCCTCGGCCCTGACCGGCGCGCTGGTCGTCAAAGAATCGGCCAAGTTCCCCGCCGAGGGCATGAACGCCGCGCAGGTGCGCCACGGCCCGATCGAGATGGTGGACGAGCGCATCGGCGCGGTGCTGTTCGCCGGGAGCGATCCGCAACGGGCGCTGACCCTCGCGCTGGCGAACGACCTGCGCGGATACGGCGCACGCGTGGCGCTCGTCGATCATGAGCCGGCCCCGGACGGGATGCTCAGTGTTCCGCTGCCCGCAGGCCTCGATCCATTCGTGCAGCCCATTGCCGAGATCGTGCCGATGCAGTTGTTCGGAGCACACCTCGCCGCCAAACGCGGCTTCACGCCCGGCGTGTTCCGCTATTCCAAAAAGGTCACCATGGCAGAATGAGGGAACAGGTTAAAGGGAACAGGGGTAACGGTTCATGCGCGTTCTGCTGACCGGCGCCACCGGTTTCGTCGGCAGGGCGCTGTTCGTCGCGCTCGGGTCAGCGCATGCGGTCGTGCCGGCAGCGCGCTCGGTCGATTCGGCGCGAGGCTTACGCCTCGACCTCGCCGATCCGGACGCCTGCGACGCGGCGCTGTCCGACCTCGTCCCCTGCGAGGTCATCGTCCACGCCGCCGCGCATATCGCCATGACGCCGTTCGATCCGGCCGTCGTGCGGGTCAACGCGCTCGGCGCGCAGACCGTCGCCCGCTGGGCGGAAACGTGGGGCGCGTACGTCGTATACCTGTCGAGCATTCAAGTCATCGGAACGCCGCACCACCACCCGATCACCGAAGATCACCCGACCCACCCGCGCACGACTTATCACGCTGCCAAGCTGTTCGGCGAACACGTTGTCCTCAACACCGCGCGGGCCTGCGCGCTCCGGCTCACCGCGCCGGTCGGCGTCGACATGCCGGCCAACCGGATCCTGCCTGTGTTTGCGCGCCGCGCCGCCGCAGGCGAACCGTTGACGATCGCGGGCGAAGGCGGCAGGCGGCAGGATTATGTACACGTCGATGACATCGCCGACGCCGTGGCGCGCTGCATCGCGCAGAAACCCACCGGTGTGTTCAACCTCGGCTCCGGCATCAGCATCAGCAACCGCGAACTGGCCGAGCGATGCATCGCCTTGACCGGCTCACGCTCGCACGTCACGTACAGCGGGCAGCCCGACCCCGAAGAAGCCAACCACTGGGACGTCAGCATCGACAAGGCGCGCGCCGCTTTCGGCTACGCTCCCCACGGCGACCTCGACGCGCTGATTCAAACCCTCGCTTCACACTAGGCAATTGGGGCGCTGCCCCAAACCCCGGCAGGAGTTTGCACTCCTGCACCTCGTTACTCGCGGTTTGATGCCGCGCGCGGCATCAAACCGCAGAAACGGGAGTCCAGAGGGCGAAAGCTGCGGGGGGGGGTCCCCGGGGGGGTGCCTCCTCCCCCTTGCCCGGGCGGGGGGGGGGGGGCCGGGGGCCCCCCCCCCGCCCCGGCCCCCCCCCCCCCCCCCCGGGGCGCCCCCCGCCCCCCCCCCGCCTTCGGGGGTCCCCGGCCCCCCCCCCTCCCTCCCCCCCCCGCCCCCCCGGGCGGGGGTTGCCGGGGCCCCGGGGGGTGGGGGGGGGCGCCCGGGGGGGTGCGCGGGCCCCCCCCCCCCCCCCCCCCCCCCCCCCCCCCCCCCCCCCCCCCCCCCTGGCGGGCGGGGGGGGGGGGCGCCCCCCCGGGCGGGGGGGGGGGGGGGGGGGGGTGGGGGGGGGGCCCCCCCCCCCCCCCCCCCCCGCCCCCCCCCCCCCCCCCCCCCCCCCGCCCCCCCCCGCCCCCCCTTGCCCGGCCCCCCTCGGGGGCCCCCTGGTGGGCCTCCGTCCGCGTTTGTTTTGGGGGGGGGTGCGGGGGGGGGGGGCCGGCCCCGGGGGTTCCCCCCCCCCCCCCCCGCCCCCGCCCCCCGGGGGGGGGGGGGGGGGGGGGGTGGGGGTGTGGTTTTTTGTTGTGGGTGGGGGGGGGCTGGGGTCCCCCCCCCCCCCCCCCCCCCCCCCCCCCCCCCCCCCCCCCCCCCCCCCCCCCCCCCCCCCCCGGCCCGGTCTGGGGGGCGGGGGGGGGGGGGCCGCCCCCCCCCCCCCCTTTTGCGCCCCCGGCGGGCGGGGGGGGCGGTCCCCCCGCTCCCCCCCCCCACCCGGCCCCACCCCCCCCCCCCCCCCCCCCCCCCCCCCCCCCGCCGCGCCCCCCCCCCCCCCCCCCCCCCCCCCCCCCCCCCCCCCCCCTCCCTGGCCCCCCCCCCTCTTTTTGCCACCGAGCGGCGAGCCCTTTGGAGACGCTTATGTTTACGGTTCGCCGGCGAGCAAGGGGTAGAGGAGATCGGCGGCGGCGGCGTTGAACGCGGCGGAGGGATGGGCGTCGGCGCGGCTGACGACGCGCTCCTCGATCGGCATGGCTGCGGCGGCATCGGTCATCTTGACGATGTCGGGATGGCCGAGCGACTCAAGGTGCTGCTGCACGCGGTCGACGTAGGCGATGCTGCTGACCGGATCTTCCATGTTCGGGAAGATTACTGTGATCAAGCGCGCGCCGATCGAGTCGGCATACGCGGCCATGCGATCAATCTCCTGCGCGTGGATCGACCAGATGTATGAGTCGTCGAAGGCGCCGTACAGCCATGCCCACTGCGAGATGCCTTGCGGAGAGAGGAACATGCCCTGCCGAAACAGCCGCCAATAGATGAAGTTGGCGAAGTGTGATTCCTCGATCAACGCGGGGCGTTCGAGCGGAATGGGCGACTCCCACCCAAGCCCATTGCTCACGGCGGCAACATCGATGTCGTTGAGCAGGTACTGCCACAGGATGATGTCCGGCTTGGCGTAGGGATAGTCGATTACTGCTTGGGTTTGGTGCAGGGTAGACGTCCCGCCGCGGCCAAGGTTGACGACCGCGTAGTCGCTGCCGAGTCGGGCTTGCAGCAGGTCGGGGAAGCGCAGGGCGGGGTCTTCGATGCCCCAGCCTTCGGTGAACGAGTCGCCCACAGCGAAGATCACGGTCTTGCCGGCGAAATCCTCGGCCGTCCACTCGCGATCACGGTAACCGAGGCTGTTGAACGCCATATAGCGCCGGATCCAATTCTCGCCCGCGCGAGTCCACTGCATCGGGGTATCGCTGGCCGCGTAGCAGCAGCGCAGCGCCAGTTCCGCCCCGCCGACCAGCACGCCGACCGTCAGCCATGTCACGATCAATCCGCTGGCAACCGCCGCGGCGCGCCCATGCCCCCGCCGATTTATCAGCAGCAGTCCAGCCCCAATGACAAGGTAGAGTCCGACAACCGGCAGCATGTTCCCCGTCCCAGAATTGACGTGCGACATTGTCCGCCTAACGGTACACTGTGACAAGATCGAGTGCGTTTGAGGCGGCAAGCGAGGGACCGCTAAGGGAACACAGACGCCGGATTGCACAGCACAACCATAAGTCGTCAGTACGCCCACACTCACCGGATTATCAGGTTCAGCCCCTAACTATTGGGGGTTGGGCGCGATCCGATGGGCGACCCCCAATTTGTAGGGTCGCTACGCGGAAATCACTCCTTAGACTTGCCTCTCATACCGTACGTTGAGCAAGGAATCTCTGACCTGTGGAACTAGCCAAGACAGACCTCGCCCCACACGACAAGGCATCGAAGCACCCTGTCGCACCCGATGACTTGGCAGCGTGGTTACACGAAAAAGAAACCGTCTTGGGCCGCCTCGCGGTCGATCCGGCCTACGGCCTGACGACGGCCGAAGCGGAGAAGCGCGCTGCCAAGTACGGCCCCAACGCACTTACCGAAAAAGGCGTCGAATCGCCGCTCAAGATCCTGCTGGCACAGCTCACCGATCCGTTGGTCATGATCCTGATCGGCGCGGCGGTCGTGTCGGCTTTGCTGGGCGAAACCAAGAGCGTGATCGCGATCGCCTTGATCGTTATCGCAAACGCGGCGCTCGGCGTGTCGCAGGAGTACCGCGCAGAGCAGGCCATCGCCGCGCTGCAAAAGATGAGCGCACCGAATGTGCGCGTCCGGCGCGATGGCCGTGAAGGCGAGATACCACCGACTACGCTTGTGCCGGGCGATATCGTCGTGCTTGAGGCCGGCAGTATTGTGCCCGCCGACGGCCGTGTGATCGAATCGGTAAACATGAGCGTGCAAGAGGCATCGCTCACCGGCGAGTCGCTGGCGGTGGAAAAGAACACCGATGCGCTGGTCAACCCGACTACGCCCATCGGCGATCGGCACAACATGGTGTACATGGGCACGTCGGTCACCTACGGGCGTGGCATCGCCGTCATCACTTCGACGGGCATGCATACCGAACTGGGCCATATCGCAAACCTGATCGCCACCGTCGAATCCGAACCGACCCCGCTGCAGCGCCGCATGGCGGAATTGGGCAAGGCGCTGTTCTTCTTCTCGCTCGGCATTGTCGCTATCGGCACGATCCTCGGCCTCATCAACGGCGGCACGATTCAAGAGACGTTCCTCAATGGTGTGGCGATGGCTGTGGCGGTCGTGCCGGAAGGTCTGCCGGCAGTCGTCACGATCGCGCTGGCGCTGGGCGCTCAGCGGATGCTGCGCCGCCGTGCGCTCATCCGCAAGCTGCCCGCCGTCGAAACGCTCGGCTCGGTGACCACTATCTGCTCGGATAAGACGGGCACGCTCACACAGAACCTGATGACGGTCAAGTCGATCTACTTCGCAGAAGGCCGCGACAACGTCATCGATGTCAACTTGCGTCAGCAAGGCGCGAGCATCTTCCGCCTAGACACCGACCGCAAGATGTACAACTACCGCCCCGTGCGCGAGAACGTCGAGGCGACGCTGCTGACCGGCGCGGCCCTGTGCAACGATGCCCTTCCGCAGTTCTCCAGCGAGAACGCGTTCCACATCCTCGGCGATCCGACCGAAGCGGCGCTGCTGGCCGCCGCCGGCGTACACGGATTGTTGAAGGCCGAGCTTGAAAAACACATGCCGCGTATCGCGGAAGTCCCGTTCTCGTCCGAGCGTAAGCGCATGACCACGATTCATGCGGTGAACGGCAAGGTGCCGTTTGCGACCGTCGAACATAACGCCAACCCGTACGAGACCAGCGTCATACCGGTCTACGATGGCAGCCAATTCCCGCCGTACGTGGCGTTCATGAAGGGCGCCGTCGAGCAGATGATAGAAGTGTGCGACGCGATCCGCGTCCACAACGACATCTTCAGCATGGACACCGTGCACGTGCATCCGGAGCACAACCCCGACGGACTGACCTATCGCGAGCGTGTGCTCGCCAAGGATGCCGAAAAGGCCTCCGAAGGGCTGCGTGTGCTGGGTATCGCCTACAAGAACCTCGACACGCTGCCGAAGAAGGTCGATGTCGAGCAGGTCGAGCACGGCTTCACGTTCCTCGGCTTCGTGGCAATGATCGACCCGCCGCGCCCCGAGGTCATGGACGCCGTCGCGCGCTGCATCACCGCCGGCATTCGCCCGGTGATGATCACCGGCGACCACCCGGCGACAGCCTTCGCCATCGGCAAGGAACTCCAGATCATCAACGCCCCGGACTACGAGACGGCCAAGAAGGCCGGACACATCTACACGGGCCGCGAAATCTCGATCATGAGCGAAGACCAGCTGCGCGATGCGGTCAAGCGCGCGTCCGTATTTGCCCGTGTCTCGCCGGAACACAAGCTCAACATCGTACAGGCGCTGCAGGAACAGAATCACATCGTGAGCATGACCGGTGACGGCGTCAATGACGCGCCGGCGCTCAAGAAGGCCGACATCGGCGTGGCGATGGGCATCACCGGCACGGCGGTCAGTAAGGAAGCCTCGTCGATGGTCATCCTCGACGACAACTTCGCCACGATCGTGGCCGCGGCCGAGGAAGGCCGCACGATCTATGACAACGTGCGCAAGTTCATCAAGTACATCCTCGGCAGCAACATCGGCGAGGTCGGCGTGCTTTTCGTCACCCAATTGCTGCGCCTGCCGCTGCCGCTCAACACGCTGCAAATCCTGTGGATGAACCTGGTCACCGACGGTCTGCCGGCGCTCGCGCTCAGCGTTGAGAAGGGCGAGGCCGACGCTATGCAGCGCCCGCCGCACGACCCGCGCGAGAGCATCTTCAGCCGCGGCTTGGGCTGGTACCTGATCCGCGTCGGTGTCGTGATCGGTATGCTCGGCCTTGCGGTGGTCACGCTTGTGCCGGTCCAGCGCGTAGACGGCACGGTCATCTCGTACTTCGGTCAGTTCGTTCAGACATCGCAGGGTTTCGCGGTCGCTGCGCCGTCCGAGTACGGCAGCGCGCTGTGGAGCACGATGGTCTTCACCGCGCTGGTCTTTGTGCAGATGGGCCATGCGCTGGCCGTCCGCAGCGAGCGTTACCCGATCTGGAAGATCGGCTATGGCACCAACAAGGCGGTGATCGGCGCCATCGGCCTGACGGTCGCCTTGCAGCTCGGCCTGCTGTACGTGCCGTTCCTGCAGGACTTCTTCGGGACGGTGCCGCTGCCGCCGATCGACTTTGTCATCTGCGTGTTCCTCGCGGTCGTCACATACGCGTTCGTCGAGATGGACAAGGTCTTTATCGTCCGCCGCAATAAGCCAGCCAATGGCGTGAAGGCACAATCCTAACCCATGTCTCAGCGGACTCTGCTAACCTAGCGGGATCGCCGTCATCTACACGCAAGGAGCACGTCATGCCGGCCAAAGGCCAACCGATGCCCGAATTTGAACTGCCCAATCAAGATGGGCAGGTCGTCAAGCTGAGCGACCTGCGCGGCAAGCGCGTGGTGTTGTTCGCCTTCCCCAAGGCCAACACGAGCGGATGCACCACGCAGGCGTGCGGGTTCCGCGACCGTTTCGCCAATATCCTGACCAAGAACGCGACGGTGTTCGGCATTAGTGCCGACCCGCAGAATGACCTCAAGAAGTGGAAGGATCAGGAAGGCTTGCAGTACGATCTGCTGAGCGACCTCGACCACGCGTATCTTGAAGCGCTCGGCGTGTGGCAGGAGAAGTCGATGTACGGCAAGAAATACTGGGGCATCGTGCGCTCGCACTGGGTGATCGACGAGAACGGCAACGTCCTCGACGAACAGATCAAGATCACGCCGGAAGACAGCGTCCAGAAGGCGTACGACCTGCTCGGCTAACGCCGAGACAACGAGCAGCGAATGGCGCGGCCGGGACTGGTTCCCCGGCCGCGTTTGTTATAGCCCGCATATGGGAAATGAAGCCATCGAAGGTTACAGTTCACGCCGTTCAGATTCCCATGGAGAAACGGGCATGTCGTCGGGATCATCGCAAAGGTCGCGCCTAGAATTCTTGGACGCCGTACGCGGCGTCGCGGCCTTGTACGTCATGTTGTACCACGCCCGTGAACTGCTGTTTGAAGGATTTCACAACGGCGCGACGGCCGAGGCAATGGATCCGTTCTCGCGGACAATTGCCTACACGTCGATCTCGCTGTCGTTTGCGCATCAAGCGGTCGTCCTCTTTTTCGTGTTGTCGGGGTTCGTCATCCACCTGCGCTATGCGCGGTCGCTGCACGAGTCGCAGGACGAAGCCCGGCTCGACGTTGGCCGCTTCTACTACAGGCGCATTCGGCGGCTTGGCCCAGCCCTGATTCTGGCGTTTGTCCTCACGCTGGCGCTCGATTTGATCGGGACGAGTCAGGCCTATGCGCTCTACGCGAAGGCATCACCCTACAGCGACATCAATGCGCTGATCTTTAACGACCACGATCTGGGACGGGGCCTCGGATACTTCCTGCTGGGTTCGGGGCTGCAAACGTGGGGCACCAATACACCATTGTGGTCGCTTCGGTTGGAAATCTGGTTCTACGCGTTGTATCCGATTCTTTGGCTGCTTGCGAGACGCCATATCGTCCTCACGGCGCTCGTCGTCGCCCTTGCCTTTCTGGCGGATGCGTTTGTCTTCAAGGGGGGAGGCGTGATTCGCGCGGTATTCATCGCGCTGCCGTCGTGGTGGGCCGGGGCGCTGCTCGCGGAAAGCTACGTCGGACGTCTGGCAATTCCTTTAGCACGTATGCGCTGGCTCGCTATCCTGCTTGCAGGTCTGCCTATACTGCAGCTCTCGCCGCTGGCACCTGTGATTGGTGAGCCGCTGCTGGATATCGCGTGGGCGTGCGGATTTGTCGGCTTGCTGGCGTGGCTGCTCCATGGACAGGATCGCATTGCCGATTGGCGAATCTGGCACTGGCTGAAGCCTCTGGGCGACAGCTCTTACACGCTATATGTCATTCACTTCCCGATATTCGTGCTGATGGGAGCGTGGTTGATGGCTCAATCGGGCGACGGCACGCTGCCACGGCATCCCGGGTGGATTCCGGTCGGGGCCGCAATCGCCCTGATTTCGGCGTATCTGCTGCATTTCATTGTGGAGAAGCCGTTCATGACCGCGCCGCGTCGACGGCCGCAATGACCGATTCAAGTCGACGCGCGAATCACCAGCGGGCAGTCGACCTTGTGGTGGATAGGCACGTGATGGCCGGGCTTGCTGCTGAACAAGTCTTCGACCGCGAAGCGGCCCATCTCGAAGTGCGGCAGTTGGATGGTCGTGAGCTGCGGCCACAACCCCTCGGAAATGTCGAGGATGTTGTCGAAACCGACCACTGCTACGTCGTCCGGAATGCGCAGGCCGCGCGCATTGATCGCGGCCTGCGGGGAGATCATGGCCTATCTGACGGCCATCACGATACCCGTGCTGATCTTATATCTGGCGCTGCAGCGGGCATTCATCGCCAGTATCGCGTCGACCGGGCTCAAGTAGCCTTCGGAGATGCGTAGATTGACAGCCCGGTCTGGGGGAACCCGCCGGGCTGTCGCGATTCTTGGTCGTGGGGGCGAGCGCAGCCGTCAATCCGCTTACATCGCCAGCACGTGCTCGATCTCGTTGAGTTCCTGCACGCTGAACTGCGCGTTGGACAGCCCGCCGACGATGTCCTCGACCTGCGACACTTTGCTCGCGCCGATCAGCACCGATGTGATCGTCGGCAGGCGCAGTAGCCAATTGACAGCCATCTGCGACAAGTTCTGCCCGCGCGAATGGGCGATCTCGTTGAGACGACGCACCTTGACGAGCGTCGCGTCGACATCGCGCGCAGACAGGAACGGCGACGTGTCGCTAGCCGCCCGCGAATCTGCCGGGATGCCGTTCAGATACCGGTTCGTGAGCAGGCCCTGCGCCAGCGGCGAGAACGGAATCGCCCCGATTCCTTCGTCATCTAGCACGTCGATCAGGCCACCCTCGACCCAGCGATCGAACATGTTGTAGCGCGGCTGATGGATCAGGCACGGCGTGCCGAGGTCTTTCAGGATGCGCGCGGCGGCGCGGGTCTGCTCGGCGCTGTAGTTACTCAGGCCGACATATAGCGCGCGCCCGGAGCGCACGGCGAAGTCCAGCGCGCTCATGGTTTCCTCGAACGGCGTGTCCGGGTCAGGGCGGTGGCTGTAGAAGATGTCGACGTAGTCGAGCCCCATGCGCTTGAGGCTTTGGTCGAGGCTGGCGATCAAATACTTGCGCGAGCCCCACTCGCCGTACGGCCCCGGCCACATCAGGTAGCCCGCCTTGGTCGAGATGATCAGCTCGTCGCGGTACGGCTTGAGGTCGCGCGCCAACATGCGCCCGAAGTTCTCCTCGGCCGAGCCGGGTGGAGGACCGTAATTGTTGGCGAGGTCGAAGTGCGTAATACCGAGATCGAACGCACGCAGCACCATCGCCCGCCCGTTCTCGTACATATCGACCCCGCCGAAGTTATGCCACAGCCCCAGCGAGATCAGCGGAAGCCGTATGCCACTGCGGCCTGTCCGCCGGTAGCCGATCCTCTCGTAACGCTGTTCATCCGCGCGGTATGCGCTCATCGCTGGCCCCTTTGCCTGTGTAGGACGACTCAACAACAGAGTGTAGCGCGCTGCACAAAGGCCACATCAGCCCACGAGCGACGAGCCGGAAGCACGCATGCCAGTTGGGCACGCCTTTCAACACGATCTGAACAAGTTCTTCATAAACTGCTCTTAAAGTATGGGCATGTTACGTTAACCACACTGAGCATCGTCATGGACAGCACCGACCGCCTCTCCTTCATTCCGTTAACCGGCGTCCGCGCCGCCGTCGAGCGCTTTGCGCCGGTTTCTCTCGCCGAGATGACCGCTGCCGCCCTGCTTGATCGTGTGGACACCAAGTTCACGATGACCGTCGATCAACTGGACAGCGTGCTTGCCCGCTTGATGTCCGACTACCGGGTATTGAGCATCGACGGGACGCGCATCTGCCAATACAGCACCGTCTACTTCGACACACCGGATTTTGACATTTATATGCAGCATCACAACGGCTGGTCGGATCGCTACAAGGTGCGCGCGCGTCGCTACGTCGATACGAATGTGGCGTTCTTTGAAATCAAGCACCGCACCAATCGCAACCGCACGATCAAGTCGCGCATCCCGCTGGGCGACGTGGACGATGCGCTGGACGGCACGGCGGACAGCTTTCTGGACTCACACTCGCTGTATCACGCCTGCGACCTCGAACCGAAGCTGTGGAACGACTACCTGCGCATCACGCTGGTCGGCTTGCGCCACGTCGAGCGCGTGACGCTCGACCTGAACGTGGCCTTCGCGTGGGGTACCTCGCGCACGCTGCTCGACGGCATCGTCATCGCCGAGGTCAAGCAGCCCCGCATCTCGCGCATGTCGCCGTTCATTCAGCAGATGCGCCGGTTGGGCGTGCGGCCCGCGTCGATGAGCAAATACTGCACGGGTGTCGCGCGCCTGTATCCCAACGTCAAATCGAACAACTTCAAACCGATGCTTCGCCGCATCGAGAAGCTCGCACAAGGAGGCCGTAATGCCAGCGTTGCTTGAATCGGCGGCAGGATTTGCGCTGAATCTGCTCATCGCATTCATCATCGTCCGCGTGATCTACTTCCCCAACCACCGCGAAAAGACGTACGTGTTTACGTTCTTCGCGCTGAACACGGTCGTCTACTTCGTCATGGGGCTGCTCGCCAGTGCGGAACTCAGCCTCGGCGTCGGGTTCGGGTTGTTCGCAATCTTTTCGATCCTACGCTACCGCACCGATACCATCCCCATTCATGACATGACGTACCTGTTCGTGCTGATCGCGCTGCCGGTCCTGAACTCGATTCTGATCGCGCAGCAGGCGTTCGGCCCGTTCGTGGTGTCGAACCTCGCGGTGATGGGCGTGCTCTATATTCTCGAGCAGGGGTGGGGCTTCCGCTACGAGGCGCACAAGAAGATCACCTACGAGCGCATTGAAATGATCCGGCCCGAGAACTGGTCTGCGCTCATCGAGGACATCCAGCAGCGTACCGGCCTACCCATCACACGCATTGAGATCGGCCGCCTCAATTTTCTGCGCGACACCGCCGATATCTATCTCTACTACGATCCACGCCAGCTTGAAACGTCCGAGGTGCGCGTTTCGAGCCGCCGCAACGGCGACTTCGCCGACGACGATTAACACGTTCGCCTGAACAATCGAACCTGAAGGAGAAGGACCATGCTCGTAAAGACCGCCGCCGCTGCCCTGCTCGCGCTCGCTGTTTTGGCAGTGCCCGCAGCGGCTCAGGATGTCGAACGGCCCGAAGGCTGGGACGACTACTCTCACAGCAATGACACCGATCCGGACTACGCGGTGGTCTTCCCGCAAGACGCGGTCAATACGATCACCATCACGATCGACCCCGACACGTGGCAGGCCATGCTCGATGACATGACCGGGTTGTACGGCGAGTTCGGCGCGCGGCAGCAGGTCGGCGGTCCGAGGATCGATCGCGCTCAGCCGGGTGAGCCACCCGGCGGCCAACCCCCGGCCGACAACGTCCAGCGCCCGCAAGACCCGGGCGGAGGTTTCGGCGTGCGCGGCATGTCGTTCGCTGACGAGAACCCAATATGGGTTGCTGTGAATCTCGAGTATAACGGCCAGACGTGGACAAACGTCGGCATGCGCTTCAAGGGCAATTCCAGCCTTGCCAGCACGTGGGGCAGTGGGATCTACAAGCTGCCATTCAAGCTCGATTTCGATGAATTCGAGGACGACTATCCCGAGATCGATAACCAGCGGTTCTATGGCTTCAAGCAGTTGAGCTTCTCCAGCAATTGGAGCGACGATTCCCTGCTGCGCGAGAAGGTCACCGCCGACGTCTTCCGCGAGGCCGGCGTACCCGCCGCCCAGACCGCCTTCTACGCCGTGTATATCGACTATGGCGAAGGCCCGGTCTACTTCGGCCTGTATACCGCCGTCGAGGTGATTGAAGACACCGTTATCGACACGCAGTTCGAGGACAACGACGGCAACGTCTATAAGCCGGAAGGTACTGGCGCGACCTTCGCCGCCGGCACGTTCGACGAAGACAGCTTCGACAAGGAGACGAACGAGGAAGAAGCCGACTACAGCGACATCCTCGCGCTGTACGACGCGCTGCACGCCGATACACGACAGAGCGACCCGGCGGCGTGGCGCGCCGGGTTGGAGGCGGTGTTCGACGTCGACGGCTTCCTGCTGTGGATGGCCGCCAACACCGTCGCGCAGAACTGGGACACCTACGGCCAGATGTCGCACAACTACTACCTCTACAATGACCCGGCCACCGGCCTGCTCACGTGGATTCCGTGGGATAACAACATGGCGCTGGGAGATGGCATGGGTGGCGGCCGCGGTGGATTTCCCGGCAATCAAGGCGGCGAAGGGCGGGTGCTCCGCGCTGCCGGCCCCGGCCTCGTCACCGCCGACGGCGCAGCGTCATTCGAGAAGACTGGTGTGACCGAGCAGTGGCCGTTGATCCGCTTCCTGATGGACGATCCGATGTATCACAACACCTATGTCGAATACGTCGATCAGGTCAGCACGGGTGCCTTCGAACCGGTCAAGATGCAGGCCACTTACGAGGCGCTGCACGCGTTGATCGCCCCCTACGTCGTCGGTGAGAACGGCGAACGGGCCGGCTACTCTAATCTCAGTTCGTCCGACGCGTTCTCGGCTGCGCTCGACCAGTTGATCCAGCACGCGCAAACCCGCTTCACGCTCGCTCAGGAGTACGTGGCCGCGGAGCGCACGGCAGACTAACGCCTCGTTGGGGCGCTGCCCCAAACCCCGGCAGGAGTTTGCACTCCTGCACCTCCTTACTCGCGATTATGTGCCGCACACGGCACATAATCGCAGATTAGGGAGTCCAGAGGGTGAAAGCCCTTTGGTAAAGGTACGGAGGCGAAGCCTCTGCATTCACCTTCAGACGCGCTACACTTGTCGCCGGACGACTTGCACCCAACGGAGTAGCGGGTTGGCTGTGGACTCCTCCCTTTCCCCTGCCGTACGCGACTACATCGCCCGTCAGCCCAGCCTCGGCTGGCGCCGGACGGCATTCAACGGACTGCTGCGCCTGCTCGTGCGCGTGCTGATCGACTTCGACGTGACGGGCATCGAGAACATCCCGCCGCGCGGCCCGACCATCCTGATGATGAATCACATCAGCGGGATCGACCCCGGGCTGTGCATGGCGGCGGTGCGGACGCGCCACGTCGTGCCGATGAGCAAGATCGAGAATTTTCGTTCGCCCATCTGGGGGCCGTTTCTGTGGTGGTACGGCGCTTACAAGGTGCGCCGTGGCGAGGTCGACCGCGAGGCGTTGATGAACTCGATCGCCTTGCTCAAGAGCGGGCTGATGATCCTGATTGCCCCGGAGGGCACGCGCTCTCCACACGGATTGCAGGAGCCCAAGGACGGTATGACGTACGTGGCGACCAAAGCCGATGCGATCATCCTGCCCACCGGCATCAGCGGAGCGCAGCACTTCAAACGCCACTTTCCTCGGCGTACGCCCGTGCAGCTTCACTTCGGACGCCCATTCCGCTTCAAGACCGGCGGGCGGGCGCGCATCCCCCGCGACGAACTGTCGATGATGACCCGCGAGTCGATGATTCAGCTCGCGCTCGCCATCCGTGACCCGACCCTGCGCGGCGCCTACGCCGATATGCCCGCCACCACTGAGACGCTCGAGTTCGTCGACCCGCAGGCGATGTAACACGAATGGGGCGCTGCCCCAAACCCGGCAGGAGTCCGGAGCAGCGTAAGCCCTTTGGTAAAGACGTGGAGGCGTGCCGGACTGCGGTTCTTTTTGCGTGCCCTGCGCGGGCCGATGTATCGTTAGACCGTCAATCAGGATCGACTCGTTAGCCGTATCCTGACCGGTTGACCTAAACGCTCGCAGATACCGTCGAGGACACGCATATGCGGAAGTTTCTGCGCTTTATGGGGCGCTCGTTCTGGCGCTTCATGGTGATCTTCAGCTTCATCGTCAATCTGGTGTTGGTGGCGGTCGTGCTGGTGCTGGCGACGACACTGTTCGACATCAAACACAACATCGCCGAGCCGCTGGTGGGTGGGTTGTACAGCGCGTTCGTCGGCCTTGAGGACGCGACGATCGACTGGACGATCCCGGTGCGCGCCGACGTGCCGGTCAACCTCGACATCCCGATCAATCAGAACACCGTCGTCACGCTCACCGAGGCCGTGCCGCTGACGGTCGTCGCGCAAATTCAGGCGCCCAGCCTGACGCTCAGCAACGCGCGCGTCTCACTGTCGCTGCCGGTCGGGCTGCAGCTCCCTGTCTCCCTCGACCTGCCGGTGACGGTGGACGACACGCTGCCGGTGTCGCTCGACGTGCGCGCGGTCATCCCGCTCAAGGAAACGCAGCTCTACGATGTCGCGCGCAGCTTGCAGCTCATGTTCGAGCCGCTGGCCGTGGCGCTCTACAACCTGCCGCAGAACTGGGGCGAGGCGTTCGCCTTGGCCGGTGACGTGCTGGGCGGCGGGCAGCCCGATCTACTGGCGCAGAACGCCTTCAGTGTGCGCCCGTGGCCGGGTTTCAGCCGCACCGCCGGCCTGAATTACCCGCTCGACCTGCTCACCGCCCCCATCCCGGAGGACAACGTGCCGCTTGACACCGGCATCGTCCCGGCAGGCGGCATACCGCTGCTGGACGAGGCGCTCAGGCCGCTGGTGTATACCGCTGGCGGGCCGGAGACGGTCAACGCGACGGCCGAGTTCGCCTCGCCGGCGCAGGCACCCTTCTGGGACGGATCGTATGCGGATTACCGTGCAGGGATACTGACGCAGGCGCCGATGTGGACGCCAACGCCGGAGATCACGCCGCTGCCGAGCGGGGACAACCCCGGCGACCTCGGCATCATTCCGACGCCGACCTCGCCATAGACCGGCGTAACCGGGCTCTTTTCCAAAGGGCTACCGCCTTCTGGACTCCCATAACTGCGAATTGATGGCAATCGCGTCATCAATCCGCGTGTAAGGAGGTGCAGGAGTGCAAACTCCTGCCGGGGCTTGGGGCAGCGCCCCGACGGGAAACCGTTAGGCGTTAGGACCGTGCAGCCTTGATCAACGCGCGCACTTTGGCGATCAAATCGGCGTGGAGCACGGGCTTGATGAGGTAATCGTTGGCGCCGGCGTCAAGGCCGCGCCGGATGTTGTCCTGATCGGCCATCGATGACAGCATGAGGATCGGTGTGCGCGAGGTGTCTCGCCGCTGGCGCAGGATCGTCGCCAGCCTTACGCCGTCAATCCCCGGCATCATCAGATCGAGGATGATCAAGTCCGGCGTTCGCAGGCCCAGCGCGGCAAGGGCCTCGTGGGCGTCGTAGACCTTTACTGGTTCGAAGCCTTCGCGTTCGAGCATGATGCCCAGCAGCGAAAGCGCGCTGTAGTCGTCATCAACGATCAAGACCGTCGGTCGTTCCGTCACGCGCGAGTCCTTCGTGGTTCACCGGCCATCCCAACCCTCACAGATTGGGGATCAGGCCACCAATTTCGCTCAATCCCAACGAAACCCTAACGCCTCGAAACTAGTATAAGAATCAGGCGTTTCTGCTGGGGATGCGTCGATGGTTTAGTTTAGCGCAATTCTTACTAACTGCGAATGTCTGCGCGGTGCGCACATTCAAGCGTCCCTCAACGACCTCGACTCCTCCGCATTCTCTCCGGGATGGAGATGTGCATACAGGCAGAGGTGAGGTTCGAAGCACGGGTCGGGACAGCGCCACAAGCTCGCAGTTCAATTTTGACAACCGTCGCAGCCCGGGTATAGCCTAGGTTAGCGCGATTGCACGTGAAGAAGGGGCAGGGCAGCAGTCGCCCTGCATCCCTGAGTGGGGGTCTAGCGAAAGGGACATCTCATGACGGACAGCGTTATTGGTGTAGAGCGCGTTTTCAAGTCGTACGGGACGTTCAGGGCCGTTTCGGACCTGACGTTCGAGGTCAAGCGCGGCGAGATTTTCGCCATGCTTGGGCCCAACGGCGCCGGCAAGTCCACGACCATGCGCATGATTCTCGACATCATCAAGCCGGACAACGGCAGCATCAGCGTGTTCGGCCACCCGCTCACGGACAAGGCCAAAGATCGCATCGGCTACCTGCCGGAAGACCGCGGCCTGTATCGCAATGTGCGTGTGCTCGAGATGATGACATACCTCGGTCGCCTCAAGGGGATGTCGACGCACGACGCGAAGGCGCGCGCGCTCGAACTGCTCGAACACCTCGAGATGTCCGAAGTCGCCAAGAAGAAGGTGAGCGAGCTGAGCAAGGGCATGCACCAGAAGATCCAGTTCGCCGTGACGGTGATTCACCGGCCCGAGCTGATGATCGTGGACGAGCCGTTCAGCGGCCTCGATCCGCTCAACACACGCGTACTGATGGACCTCGTGCGTGAAATGCGCAATCAAGGGACGACCGTCGTGATGAGCACGCACCAGATGTCACAGGTCGAGGAGCTGTGCGAACGCCTGCTGATGATCAACAAAGGCGAATTGGCGCTGTACGGCGAGGTCGAGGAAATCCGCCGTCGGTACGCAGACAACGCCATCGACATCGAAGGCACCGGCGACTGGAGCGCGGTCCCGGGCGTCGCCAGCATTGACCACAACGGCAACGGTCGCGGTGCCACGCTGCACCTGAAGCCGAACGTTACGCCCAACGATATGCTGGCGGCTCTGGCCGCAACGCCGGGCGTCAACGTCGAGAAGTTCGCGTTGGCCGTGCCGCGCCTGAACGACATCTTCATTCAGGTGGTGGAGGAGATGGGGGTCGGCCGTGAACATCAATAAGATCCTGCTGATCGCGCGGCGCGAGTTCATCCACAACGTACGCCGGCCAGCGTTCCTATTCGCTGTGTTCGGGACGCCACTGATCGTCGCGATCTCGTTGGTTCTCAGCATTGGTCTGACCAGCAACGAGAACGACATCTCGGCCTTCACGCCCGTTGGCGTCGTGGACGCGTCCGACGCGCAGATCCTTGCCGCGCGCCTGACGCTCGAAGACAACCCGGACACGTTCGTGTATCTGGATGACCGCACCACCGCCGATCAAGGCATGGAAAACGGCACGATCAAGTCGTTCATCGAAGTCACGCCGCTGTACATGCAGACCGGGCGAATCAACCTGTACACACGTCTCAACGCGCCGGATGCGCTGTACGACGCCGTCGACTCGCTGATGCTTGCGCATTTGACCGCCGGTGTGACGAATCCGACCGCCTTGAGCCTCGTGCGTCAGGCTCCCGACTTCAACGTCACGGTGCTGGACGGTAATCGCACCTTTAGCCGCGACAGCATATTCTTCGTCTCGTTCCTGCCGATCATCTTCGGCTTCTTCCTCGTCCTGTCGTCGGTCACGACCAGCAGCTTCTTGATGAGTGGGCTGGTTGAGGAGAAGACGAACCGGATCATGGAGATTCTGGTGACGTCGGTGAAACCGATGGAACTGCTGGTCGGCAAGCTGATCGGAATGTGCGTGCTGGGCCTGCTGCAAGTCGTAACGCTGCTGGTGGCCGCTTACGTGGGTATCAGCATCGCCAACCAGCAGAACATACTCAGCGGCTTCGAACTGCCGCCCGACTTGGCTGTGTTGGCGCTGGTGTACTACTTCCTCTCGTACGTGCTGCTGGCCGCTATCAGCATCTGCATCGGCGCGATTGTCGGCTCGGAACAGGAGTCGCGTCAGTTGTCGGCCATCATCATCCTACCGGTGATGATCCCGTACTTGGCGTTCTTCACGTTCCTGATGGATCCCAACGGGGCGCTGCCGGTGGCACTGTCGTTGATCCCGGTCACCGCGCCTATGGCCGTGCTGATGCGCGTCGGCATCACGACTGTTCCGCTGTGGCAGATTCTCGTGAGCATCGCCGGCTTGATCGTCGTTAACGCGTTCGTGTTGTGGCTCTCGGCACGTATGTTCCGCTGGGGCGTGCTCAGCACCAACAAGATGCCGAACTTGCGTCGAATCGTTCAAATCATCCTCGGTCGCGCTCCCGCGCCTGCACCGAGCCAGCCGAAAGCGGAGGTCGCCTAGCCATGACCAACATCTTCCGTGTCATGCGTTACGAGATGTGGCGCACGCTGCGCCGCAAGGGCTTTCTATTCAGCACGTTCGGCCTGCCGCTGATCCTGTTTGCGCTCTCGCAATTCTGGCAGTTTCTCGCCCCGACACCGGCGGATATCGTGCGCCAGACCCAGCAGATCGCTGCTCAGTTTGACGGTCCGGAGCGTGTTGCTGTCGTCGACCTCAGCGGGCAGCTCAGCGATGTCCAGATCGACGAGGTGACGTACATCGCCACCGAAGAAGAAGCCCGGGCCGCGCTGGATGCCGGCGAATTCGATACCGTGTACATCGTGCCGGCAGACTATGCGGAAACCGGCATGGCGCGCCAGATCATCCCGACCATCTCGCTGGACGGAATCAGTGCCGGGCCGCTGCGCTCGTTGGCGGTGCTGGAACTGCAAGGCGAGCTTGATCCCGCCGTAATCGACCGCATACGTCAGCCGAGCGTCATCACGCAGATTAACCTCACCGAACTCGAGAACGGCGGCAGCAACGCACAGTCGGACTTGTCGGCCGAAGAACGTGAAGAAGCGAACTTCGCGGTGATCTACGTATTCGCCATGCTGTTCATCATCACGATCTTTACCGGCAGCGGTTACCTGATGCAGAGCGTCATCGAGGAGAAGGAGACGCGCGTCATCGAGGTGCTGATCACGTCCGTACGCGCCAGTCAGCTGCTCGCCGGCAAGGTGCTCGCACAGGCGGTCATGGCGCTGATGCAAATCGCTGTCTGGATCGGAATGGGCCTCATCCTGTTCATGCTGCAGGGCGACTTCCTGCGTCAGAACCTAGGGTTCCTCGCCGGAATCGTGATCCCTGTCGAAGCACTTCCGATTCTGCTGGTGTACTTCTTCCTCGGGTACTTCATGCTCGCGGCGTTCTTCGGCATGGTCGGTGCCTTGAGCAACTCGGCCACGGAAGGTCCGCAGCTCGCGTCGGTCATCATTATCCCGGTGATGATCCCCCTGTTTGCGGCGCCGGCGTTCCTCGCCGACCCGAACAGCGCTGTAGCGGTGATCTGCAGCTTGTTCCCGATCACCGCGCCGCTGGGGATGCCGATGCGCATGCTGCTCACCAACGTCCCGTTCTTGGAAGTTGTGCTGAGTATTGGCCTGCTCGTCGTCTCGCTGGTTGGGATTTACTGGCTGGCCGGGCGCTTCTTCCGCGTGCAGACCCTGCTTGCAGGTCGTACGCCGAAGCTGCGCGAAATCCCTCGGCTCGTCTTCGGCCGGGCGTAGTACGCCAGATCACTTCAAGGGGTTTACACCCATTGACCCTGAGACCGCGAAAACGGCACGTGTACGTGCCGTTTTCGCGGATCCGGAGTCCAGATGGCGAAAGCCCTTTGGCGGGGTATGGAGCAGCACCCTAGGGAACGAACCTGCCCTCAAGCCCGAATGTCGACACGCACGCTTTCTATGGCTTAGCAGCGTTCAACGAGCGATGGAACTGACAGATTCTCATCACTCAGCACCCATCACTCTCAACTCAGCGTTTACGTGGCCTGCGGCAGCGCGATCGTGAGTGTCGAGCCGCGGCCCAGCCCTTGGCTTTCTGCCCAGATGCGCCCGCCGCACAGTTTGATGACGGTGCGCGCCACGCTCAGACCGATGCCCAACCCGCCGTGCGCGCGCGTCATGTGGTCTTCGACCTGAAAGAACTCGTCGAACACACGCTCGATGTTTTCGGCGGTGATTCCCACGCCGGTGTCTTGCACGCTGATCCATACTTCGTGCGAGCGCGGCTTGGCGTCGATGGTGATTGTGCCCGGCGCCGGGGTGAACCGCACCGCGTTGTCGAGCACGTTGCTCAGCGCCAGCATCAGGCGGGCCCGATCGGCCTTGATCGCTAAGCCGTCGACGGGCTCGTACAGCTTGACATCATGGACCGCCGCAGCGGGCATTGAGGCAACTTCGGCAGCAAGGTCATGCCGCAGCGTCGCCAGATCGATCGGTTCGAGGTTCATGTCGGCGATGTTGGTGGTCATATAGCGCAGCGTCGCCATGCTGTCCAGGATCGACCGCAGATGCAGCGCACTGCCCATGACCGTATCGGCGTATTCGGCCGTTTCTGAATTCGACGCATCTTCTTTTAGAAATGTTGCGTAACCAATGATAATACCTAACGGGGTGCGAAGTTCGTGGCTTGCGATGCTGATAAACGTGTCTTTGAGCCGGTCGACTTCAGACAGCTCGCGGTTGGCGGTGCTGAGTGCCATCAGCAGACGTGCCACCTCGATGGCGACCGCGGCCTCTTGCGCCAACATCATCAAGACTTGTTCGTCGCGCGGGCTGAATGGCGGCCGTTTCTTGTTGACAACTTCCAGCACGCCGATCACGCGACCGCGCGCAATCATCGGGACGCCCATCAACGATCGCGTTTGAAACCCGATGTCTTTGTCGACATCTTTGTAATGCCGGATGTCGCCAGCCACATTGTCGACTCGATGCGGAAGCCGAGTCTGGAATATGGTTCCGGCGATGCTCTCCATCGGCACGACCGTTCCGATCAACGTTGGTGCATTTGGGTTATTGCTGTTGGTACTTGCGAAATACAGTTCGTTGCGGTTTTCATCCCACAGCAGCACCGCGGCGGATTCGCAGCCCGTCAATCCCGCGGCCGCATCCATGATCGTTGACAGCAGACGCTCGGGCTGTGGATCGGGACTGAGAAGTGTGTCGTTCAGCCATGTCGTTACGTCCAGCAGCTGACGCAGCGATGCAACCTGCGTCCGCAGCCGTTTCACTTCATTTTCAAGATCGCTCGGATTGGATGCCATCTGGGAGCTGCCCGTCCTTCAAGCCGTAATTCTAGCGTGTATCGTGCAGCATCACATGCGCTTTGTTATTCCATATCATCTTCAGGCAATTTATCTTGTTTTCTTTTAGTAGTACGTAGTAGGCACTGTCGACATGTCGACAACTTTAGCGCAGGTCGTTTTTCCCTGCGATATATATCACCAGTTATCACAGAACCCGCAAGTTATCCCCGGTTATCGACAGGGTTTTTCCCTAATGACGGCAGAGTCGGGCATGTGGGTTTGGGAAAATCTGTCGACAGCGCATGTCGGCTGACATGCCAACTCTCGACAGACTGTAGACAACCGGTGCTGCTGCGGTCAAGTTGTCGACACAGCCCCAGAGTCGTATCGACAGCCTATCAACAGCAATCGACATGTTATCGACAGAGTTGTCGACATGTCGACAACTTCCGCCGCTAATTCCCCTACTCGACTTGGGATAAACCGACCCCGATTCTGCGATATATTTCGCAGATAACGCAATATCCCAAACGGCATTGGGATATGCCACGGGAAGAAAATTGGGAAAACCCCGCAGTTTGGGAAATAAAGCCTTAACGCGCGCCCTCAATTTAACGGCACGTTAAGCGCAGCGACTCTTGACTCGCGGCCGTTTGGGAAATCGCGTTTGCGATTCCGCCCTGCCCGACTCACCCCTTGAGCTGCGGCTCCAGCGTGTGGAACACGCCGCGCAGTGTCTCGAGCAAGTCCTCGTCCGGAAAATCGCGCGCGACGAGCTGGTCGTAGTCGATCACGACGCCCGTCCATCCTTCGGTATGCCAATGCGCCAGCGACGGCAGCGGCGCGCCCAGCAATCCGTCCGGCATCGGGTGCGCGTACGCGTAGACGTACGGCCGTGGAAGCCCCGCGCTCCCCGGCGAAAAGCCGAAATTGAGATGGCGCTCGCTGTGCTCGTCCGGCGTGTGATTGGGAAAGAACAACTGAGACAGGTCGAACCCGTGCGGCCACACCACCAGCGGCGTCACCGCCCCGAACCAGTCGGCGCGAAGCTGCATCATCGCCACGGCGATCCGCCACAGCGCCTCACGGTATTCGCCGCACAACGTAAGGTCGAACGCGAGCGGCGCATCGTCTTCGACCGCCGCGACCGAGTCGTCGAGCGCGTGGCCAGCCTCCCGCATCAAGTCGAGCAGCTTGGCGCGCAGGGCGGACGGCGACATCCCGGCAAGCTCAATCACCCACAAGTGCTGGCCGGCAGCATAGCGTACTTCCGCTTGCTCGATGTGCAGCTCCAGCGCGCCAAACGACAGGATACCGGTCGATAGGCCGAATTCGCGCACGAACAACGGAAGATGCAGCGCGTTGGGCAGCTTGGGCATGACCGCCTTCCGAAACAGCCCGACCACCTGCGTCGCACGATGAAGCGCGTCCTTCGTGTCCGTCCACTCGTTCAGTTCGGGCATGGGCATCACGGCGACATCTCCTTGGCTCAGATTGTGGAGGCTCCGCCTTCAGACCTCCGCTAGGGGTGTAAACCCTTTGACCCCATCTCTGCGGATCGGGAGTCCAGAGGGCGAAAGCCTTCTGGCGGGGTTTGGGGCAGCGCCCCAACCTACGTAGCGTGCGGACCGATGAGCTGTTCGCGGCCCTTTTGCTGAAGCTCGAGAATCGGCTGATCGAACGGCGTCTTCCACTGATCCCACGCGACACTGCTGTAGAAATGCTTCGTGTAGTCCTTCCAGCGTCCAAGGATCTGGTTGCGCATTTCGTCCGGCATCAGCAGCATCGGATTGACGATCTGATTGCGGTAGCGCACCTCGAGATGGACGTGGTTTTGTCCGCCGGCTTCGATCCGTCCCAGCACGGTATCCGGATGGACGGTCGCGCCCGGATCGAACTGGACCGGATCGGCCAAATGGCCGTAGATCACCATGAATGGACCGACGCGCACACGGCAGAAGTTCGGCGCGTATACCTGCGTGTCGGTACGCACGTCGATCACGGTGCCCTGCACGCCGGCGACGACTGGCAGCGCGCGGTTGGTGCCATAATCGAACCCGCCGTGCAGTCCCTGACAGTAGTTGTACCAGTACAACTTGCGCATGCGCAGGTTGTAGGCGAAGCGCGTGTTGCCGAAGTACTGGATCCACTGCGTATCGCTGAGGGCAAGCGGGTGACGGGTGAAGATCGGCAGCGGGTTGAAACCGCCGGTGGACGGCTTGCGCGTGAGGGCTTTGAGCGGCTGCATGAAGATGCGTGTGCCGCCGATCGGGCGCTCGACCGACCAGCCCTGCGGGTGTTTCCACCACACCATACCGCCACGCGCCTGCCGCGACGCCGGCTCGATCACGATCTGCTCGCCGTTGAACAGCGTGCCGGTGCGCTCGGCGGCGACGTCGGGATCCTTGCGGATGGTAATTGGCCCGTCGATAACCTCGAAGAAGCGATACGGCGTGCCGTCCGGCCATGTGCCGGGCTGCGGCAGCGGCGGGTTGAGCATCGCGGGGACGCGCGCCATAAACAGCCCGCGGTTGTCCACGCGGCGCTCGACCGACCAGCCGAGGTGATGGCGCCACCACACGAACTCGTCGGCGATGGTCATCGACTTCGGGTCGACCTCGATGGTGACGTTCTCCGGCAGTTCGCCGATCTTTTCGCTCGACGCGGACGGATGGGTACGGATGGTGATCGGACCGGCGACGACCTTGAAGATGCCGACAGGCACATCCGGCATCGTGACGACCACATCTGGCATCATCACGTCGCTGGGGATCATGTAGACTTCGCTGCCGTCTGCGGTGCCGACGGCCGACCAGCCCCGGCTGTGGCGGTAATATGCATAACCGCCGCCGATTGTGCGCGATCCCGGCGCGACCTCGATCACCATCTCGTTGGCTATCTCGCCGAGCCACTGGCTGGTCGGGTCGGGGTACGACCGGATGCTGACCGGGCCGTCAACGACCTTCAGGAAGCGGTTTTCGTTGGGCACGACCGCGGGGTTGTCAGGCTTCGGCACTTCCACCGGCGGCGCTGACTGGTTCACGACCTTCATAAACACCTGCGAGCCGTCCAGCGTGCCTTCCGCGCTCCAGCCGCCGCTGTGCTGCCAGTACACGTAATCGCCGTTGATCGTGCGCGAACCGGGGATGACCTCGATCGTGACGCCTTGCGGCAGTTCACTCAGTTTGCGGCTGGTGACGTCGGGGCGTTCGCGCACGGAGACCGGCCCACGCACAACCTGCATGGTGCGAACAGTGGTCGACTCGGCCAGCGCAGGCAGTTCGACCGCGATCGGGTCGGGCACCGCGTCGATCGTCTGCGACTCGGCTTCTTCTTCGGTCACGGTCGGTTCGTCGGGCGCGGGCGGAGCCACCGGCTTGAGGGTGACTTCGCCACCGCCGTCGGCGCTGTCGGCGGTCCAGCCCGCGGCGTGCTTCCACCACACGAATCCATCGGCCAACGTGCGGCTTGCCGGATCGACAGCGATCACGGCGTTTTGCGGCAGTTCGCCGGCGCGCGCCGCGTGGATGCTCGGCTCGGCCCGGACCGCCAGCGGCCCGCCGACGACCTCGAAATACTGCGGCTGCGTGGACGGGGCCGGCTCATCGGCGGGGAGCAGCACGACGCTGGGGTCATTGAGCGCAAGGGTCTCGGCAGCAAGCTGCATGAAGACGGCGTGTTCTTCGAGGCTGCGCTCGACCGACCAGCCGAAGCGGTGCTTCACCCAAATGAACCCGTCCGCTTCGAGGCGCTTATCCGCCACGACCTCGACAATCGCACCGGTCGCCAGCTCGCCCAAGCGGCGGGCTGCGGTATCCGGCTCGCTGCGAACGTTGAGCGGACCGTCGACAACTTGCATGAACTGGCGTGCCATAACCGCCCCTGAGAGTGCTGATGCGTACGTGACGATTAGCGGATTATACCGTCACCCGGCGGGCACGGCGAAAGGCGCGGGGAACCCGCCGGTCAGGGTCGGCGTAGGAACTGCTGGCGGGTCTGGCGTGTCACCTCGAGCTGCTCGGGTGACATCAGGCTCCAGAACGCGTTCGACCCGACCACCTGCCCGTCGTACGTTGCGGCGTAGCGCGCCAGCAGGTCGAAGAACGCCGCATCGCCCAAATCGCGGCGGAGCTGCCCGAGCATCCGCACGCCGTTGAGATACACCGCGTTGATGTATTCGCGGATCGACGTGAACTCGTAGACCGTGCTGTCGACAAAGCCGGTCGGGGCGTAATCCTCGACGCGGAACTGCCACCACCAGTCCGTCAGGTTCGGATAGAACTGTTCGAGGAAGATGTGTTCGCTGTAGGTCGAAAGGGCCTCGTCCAGCCACGGCGACAGCGCCGCGTCGCTGCCGACCCGCGTATACCACCACTGGTGTGCCACTTCGTGCACGGTGATCAGCGTGAGGTAGCCGTCCGGCTTGCCGGTGTAACGCTCGAACCACGTCGAACTGACGAACACGAGCCCGCTAAACTCCATGCCGTCGGGGAAATCGCCCTGTATCACGAGGAAGCGATCGTACGGATACGGCCCGAAGCGTTCGGTGAACAGTTCGAGGCTGCGCGTTGCCATCGCCAGCGCATGATACGCCGCGTCGACCGGCCCATCGGCCGTCTGGATTTCGGTGTCGCCCAGCGTGTACAGCGCGACCTGTACGCCTGTCACCGACTCCTGCTCGGCCACCACGAACCGATCGCTCAAGCTGAGCGAGTAGTCACGGGCGCGCTGCAGTGTCCCACGATAGCGCCCGTCGCCGAGGTCCTCGACATCGCCCGGCGCCGCGACTATGACGTCGTCGGCATTGGTGAGCGTGATCGTGACATCCCAGTCTGCGATGTCCAGCACGTTCTGTTCGCCGGCGAAGAACGCCTCACGGGTGATCCACGCATCGCTCACGCGTAGCGCCAACGTCGGAAGCCAATGGCCGAGGTTGATCTGCCGGTCGCCCGAACTGAAATAGCCGCGGAAGCTTGCCGCGCCGGTGCCGATGGGCGGGACGGTCATGCTGTACGTCAGCTCGACCTGAACCGCGCAGCCCGGTTCAAGCGATTCGCCAAGCTGCACCGTCAGCCGCCGGCCGGTCAGGCCCGTAGTCGCTTGCCCCGCTGACGGCGTCAGGCTGAAACGCGTTCAGCCAGTAGTTCGGCTCGATGTTGAAGACCAAATCGCTGTGAGGCCGTCCCGGTGCGGTTGACGTGCCGCACGAGGTGGCGCGCTTCGATGGCCCGTTCGCCATAGTCGATCGTCGCAGACACGGTGTGGGCAGTGGCCGGCGCGTCGTCGGGGACCTCGCAGCCCAACGCGCCAAGCGTCACGTCCGAGCCGTCGGGCGTAGTGTCATCCGCGGCAGGCGTGACCGCCTCGGTCGCCTGTGCATCGGTCGACTCGGGGGTGCTGGTCGCGGTCGACGGCGTGCCCGGGCGGGCGAGTGTCGGCACCGGGGACCCCAGCGCGATCTGCGCTTGGAAGGTCGTTGCCGTCGGGACGGCGGTGGGTGCCGCCTGTGACAAGGTACACCCGCACAGCATTACGGCGGCCAAGATCGCGAGTGGTCGGCGGAACGGTCGATGGATCATGCGCACAATCCTACCCGATCGCACGCCGCGGTTACAGGCACATCCATACCCAGTCGAGCAAGCGGCGGTTTGTCATTGCTGCGGAGGCTTCGCATCTACCTCACCCCCTCCAAAGGGCTTGCGCCCACTGGACTCCCCTTATCTGCGGGTTGAGCCGCACGCGGCTCAACTCCGCGAGTAAGAGGTGCAAGTGCAGACTCCTGCCGGGGTTTGGGGCAGCGCCTCAATTCACGACGCAGCAGGCATGCGGGTTCCGGCCTGGGCTGACTTTAGGGTGGGGAGCAGCAGAAGCTGCACCAGTCCGTTGGTGACGACGATCACAGTGCTGCCTTCGTGGCCGAGTACACCGAGCGGCAGCGCCAGACCGACGGTGAAGGCGGCGATAACGAGGCCGACCATCACTGACAGTGAGAAGATGATGTTCTGCCATACGACACGGCGCGCGCGGCGGCTCAGGTCGATGGCGATGGCGAGGCGCTCGACCTTGTCACCCATCAGCACGAGGTCGGCGGTCTCGAGCGCAACGTCGGTCCCCGCGGCGCCCATGGCCACGCCGAGGTCGGCAATCGCCAGAGCGGGTGCATCGTTGACGCCGTCACCGACCATCGCGATGGGGCCGTACTGCGCACGCAGCGTCTCGATAATCGACGCCTTGTCCTGCGGCATTAGCCCGGCATGTACCGCGTCGATCCCGACTTGTTTGGCGATCAGGTTCGCAACACGCGGGTTGTCACCGGTCAACATCACGGTCGTGAGCCCCCTGCTGCGCAGCGAGTCGACCGCGTGTTTGGCCTCAGGGCGCAGTTGATCGGCCAGCGCGATCAGGCCGCGCCAGTGCCCGTCCCAAGTAATCCCGACAACCGTCTTGCCTTCGCCCTCAAGGCGCATCGTCTCGGCGTGAACTTCGGCCGGCACGTGAAGCTGCTTGGCCATCGCCTGCGGGCTGCCGATCCAGATGTCCTGCCCATCGGCGACGGCATGCAAGCCTTGGCCGGGTACAGCCTCGAAATCGGTCACGGTGATGCGCGCAGTGACTTCCGGGTCGGCCGCTTCGGTGATCGCCTTCGCCAACGGGTGCTCGGAGCGCGCTTCGACGGCCCCAGCAATCGCGAGCACGTCGGCGCGATCTACGCCGTTCAGCGGCACGATATCCGTGACGGCGGGCTTGCCGGCGGTCAGGGTGCCGGTCTTGTCAAATGCGACTGCCTTAATGTCCGCCAACTGCTCGAGGTAGGCACCGCCCTTGAACAGCACGCCGGAGCGCGCCGCCGACGCAATCGCCGCGATGAACGACGCCGGTACACTGATCGCCAGCGCGCACGGGCTGGCCACGGTCATCACCACCATGGCGCGGTAGAAGTTATCGCCGAAATCGGCGCCCAGCAGCGGCGGCACGACGATCAGCAGTGCAATGAAGCCGAGGATCGCGACCGCATGGCGTTCTTCGAACTTGTCGAGGAAGCGTTCGGTCTGTGCCTTATTCTCGTTGGCCTGCTCGACCATGTGGACGATGCGCGACAGTGTGCTTTGCGACGCCAGCGCGGTGACTTCGACATCGAGCACCCCTGCTTG
This sequence comes from Candidatus Flexicrinis affinis, assembly GCA_016716525.1. Lineage (NCBI taxonomy): Bacteria > Bacillati > Chloroflexota > Anaerolineae > Aggregatilineales > Candidatus Flexifilaceae > Candidatus Flexicrinis > Candidatus Flexicrinis affinis. Next base: position 2,104 of record JADJWE010000010.1, on the reverse strand, counting down.
TTGAGGGTCCCCGCAAATACCGTGTCGCCCGGCAGCTTGTCGACGGGGATCGACTCGCCGGTGATCGGCGATTGATCGACCGAGGAACGTCCGTCGCGCACGACGCCATCGACCGGGATACGCTCGCCCGGCTCGATCAGCACGAGGTCGCCAATGCGAAGCGCGTCCAGCCCGACGACTTCTTTGCTTCCGTTGCGTACGACCGTCGCTTGCTCGGGGTACAGCTTGAATAGACTGGTGATCGCCTTCCTGCTGCGGCCGATGGCGTAATCCTGCAGCACGTTGGAGAGAGAGAACAGGAACAGCAGCGTCGCGCCCTCAATCCATGCCCCGACCGTTGCCGCGCCCAGCGCCGCGAGGATCATCAGCATGTCGACGTCGATGCGCCGCTCGCGCAGGCTGCGAATCGCGCCGAGGGTGCCGAACCATCCGCCGGCCAGATAGGCGATCACGGCGACGACCGTGATGAGCAGGTGTGAGACGTCGGTCCGTTCAAGGATGCTGCCGACGATCAGCGCAATGAGGGTGACGACGACGAGGCGCGGCTCAATCCATTCAGCAGTGAGCCACACGGGGCGCGCCGAACTGGGCGCATCGGTTGTCCGTTGTGCTTCGGCCATAATCATGCGGTGGAACCTTTTAACCAGAGTTAAACACGACAATCAATAAGATAAAACGTAATTTAACCTAGTTTAACTCACGCTATAACGGTCTGTCAATATAACCAAGCAGGCCAACTGCCACCCCAAAACTGGGGAGAATCAAAGCGCCCCGGCCAACATGGCCGGGGCCTGACTTTGGCACTTTGAAGAGAGTCGTTGTCGGTAGACAGCGGCTATTTTGTGGGAAGCGGGCCCGAAAAGGTGGAACAATCGGGTCAAGATCGGGCGGCGGCAAAGACCGCGTTGCGTAAAGCGCGTGCGAGGTGCTGTTTTTCACGCGAGTTAGGCGGTGTCGAGGAGATCACGGGGTGAAAAACGTGCGTTTGCCAGAAGGCGGCGCGGTAGGTTCGCCAGAGCGTGGTCAGCGACCAGCGTTGGGACCCGCGCCACCAGCGGGTGGGAACGGTGCTGGCACGGGTCAAGCCCAAGGTCCGGTAGCCTGCCAACAGCAGCACGGCATAAGCCCAGGCCGACCACTGGACGGAAGCGACGGCCGCATATGGATTGAAGCACTGCTTGTTACCCAGCCCGAAACTGGACTTGAGCTCGCGGTGGCACACCTCAATCTCCCAGCGTTGCCACGCCCAGAACAGCAGCGTGGCGAGCGGAAACGGGAGGTGCCAAGACCCATCGGCGGCGCACTGGGCATTGACCAGAAACGGCAGCGGGTCGCGCTGGGTGCGGGCATTGGCCTTGCCGCGCACCACAATCAGGAACAGCGGACAGTCGGGGGCACCGCGACGCAGCACGACACCTTGCACTTTGACCTGCAAGTGGCGCTGCCGCCCACGCACATCCAAGGTGAGTTTCTGCCACCCTCGCCGTTGCCGCCACAGCGCCTGCGGCGTTGCCGCCCGCGGCCCATACTGAGGTTGCCGTCCGCGTCCGCGCTCACGCGGGGTCGGCAGGTGGTGCAGCACCCGGTTTCTGGCGCTGCGGGCCAGGAGCGTCACGCCTGCGGGCAGCCGCTGCCACAACGCCGCGTTGTCATACGTGCCATCTCCCACACACAGCACCTGCTGCCGTGCCCGCCCACAGTGCGTCAGCGCCTGCCGCAGCCAGACCAAGAAGTCGTATGCCGCCTCACTCTCGGTCTTCGCTTCATGGACCCGCGGCTGTGACTTGGCCGTGAAGGCCGGTAACCAGCGGATCGGCAGCGCGCGACTGTAGCCACCCTCAGCCGGCATCAGCCAACTGCCATTGAACCAACGCTGGGCCGCGTGGATCCCGACCTTGAACGGCGGGGTGCGCAGGTTGCGTAACCACCCGCTCCCTTCCAGTTTCCGGCTGCTGCGCGGCGTCTGCGTCCCATCCACCGCCACCACATACGGCTCCTCTGCCGACACCGCTCTCAGCGTCTGCTCAAACATCACCTCACTGGCTGCCTCGTAGCGGAACCGCCTTTGACTGAACACCCGATACCAACTGCTCCAGTCCGTCTC